>JAKAFA010000003.1 GCA_021818185.1 Pseudomonadota bacterium
TCGCCGTGGCCGGGGCCTGACCCTGACCCTGACCCTGACCCGGGGTCACTGGCCGCCGATGAAAAAGGCGGCTTCGCCCACTCCGTCGGGCCGGCCGGACGAGGTAAGCAGACGGATCATCACGGACAGGCTGAGTCCCAGGGCGATGGCCAGGCCGGCCGGGAAAAGCCATGGTTCGACCGCCACCAGATAAATCCCGGTGCCGGCAAAGGCGATGACGGCCGCGAACAATTGGGGTTCCGCCCGCTGGGCGATGGCGATGACGGTGAACGCGGCCGACAGGGCGAGCATGATGATACCGAGCATTGTTTTCTCCCCGTCTGGCGCGGGCTTATGGGCCTTCATCCGCCCGATTTGAGCCATTTTAGCATTCGCCTTCCCGCCCGCCATCCGGAAAACCCTAGTTTCATCGTCGGTATTAGCCGCTACCGCTGAAGAAGGGGGGCATGCGCGGATGTTGCGCCGCCGCCCCATCCAAAGTATTCCCTGCCGACGCGCAAAGCGGTATTAACATCGGGTTGATCCCGATGCGCGCCCCGGATGCGGCGGCGTGACGCGGGGCAGAGACTGGAATGCGGTTCGGACGCCTCCCGCACGCCATAATCACTTGCTTGAATGCGTTCCGAGGCCCCGCCCATCGCGGGTGCCGCGGCGGAATTGGAGTCGCATGAACCTGGTTTCCCCCCTCTGCGTGAACCCTCTCGCCGGAGGTTTCCACCCGGACCTTCTGCGCGACGAGCTGCTGCCGGAACTCTTCGCCGCAACGGCGGTCCGCAGTCCCGCCCGCACCGCCCTGGTGTTCGGGGAGCGACGATTGTCCTACGGCGCGCTGGCCTCGGCCGCCTGGCGGGTGGCCAATGCCCTGCGGGCCCGCGGCATCGGCCGCGGGGCGTTCGTCGGGCTGTGGATGGAACGTTCCGCCGACCTGCACGTCGCCCTGCTGGGTATCCTGGCCGCCGGGGCGGCCTACATCCCCTTCGACGCCGACGCCCCGCGCGAGCGGGTGGCCGCCTGCCTGGCCGATTGCGCCGCCGCCGCCATCCTGGTGGACGACAGCACCCTGGCGCGGGCCGGCGACCTGCCGGCCGCGCCCCTGCGTCCGGCCGAACTGGCCGCCATTTCCGACCGTGCCCCCGACCTGCGCGCCGAGGGCGCCAGCCCGTCCGACCCGGCCTACGCCATCTACACCTCGGGCTCCACCGGCCAGCCCAAGGCGGTGGTGATCAGCCACCGCAACATCTGCCACTATCTGCGGGCGGCCAACGACATCTTTTGCCTGGTGCCCGAGGACGTGGTGTTCCAGGGCGCCTCGGTGGCCTTCGACCTGTCGCTGGAGGAGATTTTCCTCCCCTATCTGGCGGGGGCGACCCTGTGGGTGGCCGGGCGCGAGGTGTTGCAGGCGACCGACCGGTTGTGCGACGTGCTGGACGGGGCGGGGATTACCGTCCTCGATACGGTGCCGACCCTGCTGACCCTGTTGCCGCGCGACGTCCCCTCGCTGCGGGTGGTCATCCTGGGCGGCGAGGCCTGCCCGCCGGCGGTGATGGACCGCTGGTGCCGGCCGGGGCGGCGGCTGTTCAATTCCTATGGCCCCACCGAGACCACCGTGGTCGCCACCGTCGCCGAGCTGCTGCCGGGCCAGCCGGTCACCATCGGCCGGCCCATCGCCAACATGACCTGCTTCGTGGTGGACGACCAGTTGCGCCCGGTGCCGGTCGGCACCGAGGGCGAACTGCTGATCGGCGGTCCGGGCGTCGCCGCCGGCTATCTGGGCCGCCCCGAACTGACGGCGCAGAAGTTCATCCCCAATCCCTTTCCGGCCAGCGGCCTCGACCCGGTGCTCTACCGCTCGGGCGACGCGGTCAGCGTCGATGCCGAGGGGCGCCTGCATTTCCATGGCCGCATCGACGATCAGGTGAAGATTCGCGGCTTCCGCATCGAACTGGGCGAGATCGAGGCCAAGCTGTCCGACCTTCCGGGCGTCGCCCAGCCGGCGGTGGTGTTGCGCAACGACGACGGCGCCGACCGCCTGGTGGCTTTCGTGGTGCCGGCTGCCGGGGCGGGAATCGATGCCGCCGCGCTGCGCGCCGCCCTGGGCCGGCAATTGCCCGCCTATATGGTGCCCTCGCGGTTCGAGGTGGTGGCGGCGCTGCCCCGCCTGTCCTCGGGCAAGGTGGACCGCAAGGCGCTGCGGGCGGTGCCGCTGGCCGCCGCTCCCGCCGAAGCCGAGGAGGAGCCGTCCGGCGCCACCGAGGCCGCGCTGCTGGCCGCCGCCAAGCGGGTGTTCCCCGGCCAGTCCATTCCGCTGGAAGGCGATTTCTTCCTGGACCTGGGCGGCCATTCGCTGCTCGCCGCCCGTTTCGTGTCGGCGGTGCGCGAGACCCCCGCCCTCGATTCCCTGACCCTCCAGGACGTCTATGCCGTCCGCACTCTGCGGGCCATGGCCCAGGTGCTGGACGACCGCGCCGCCGAGGCGCCGCAGGACCGCGCCCGCGACCTGGGCTTCACGCCGCCGCCGCTACTGCGCCGCTTCCTGTGCGGCCTGGCCCAGGCTGCGGTTCTGCCGGTGCTGCTGGGTCTGGCCACCGCACCCTGGCTGGGGGTGTTCGTCAGCTACATGCTGCTGTCGGGCGACGATGCCACCTTCTGGGGCGAGGTCGTCAGCCTGCTGGCCACCTACGGCGTGATCAACGTCGGCAGCGTGGTGCTGGCCATCGCCCTGAAATGGCTGGTGATCGGCCGCACCAAGCCCGGCCGCTACAAGCTGTGGGGGACCTATTATTTCCGCTGGTGGCTGGTGCAGCGGGTGCTGGGCCTGGTGCACATCAAATGGTTCCAGGACAGCCCGATCATGCGGATCTACCTGCGCCTGCTGGGGGCCAAGGTCGGCCATGACGCGGTGATCGGCGAGGTGGAATCGGGAGCCTTCGATCTGGTGGAGATCGGGGCCGGCGCCACCGTCAGCAGCCGGGTGCGCCTGGCCAACGCCGAAGTGATCGGCGACGAACTGGTGATCGGGTGCATTTCCATCGGCGAATGGGTGGGCATCGGCAATTCGGCGGTGGTCGGCCACGGCTGCGTCCTGGGCGAGGGGGCCGAGGTCGAAGACCTGACCGCGCTGGCGCCCCATACCCAGGTCGGCGCCTACGAGCGTTGGGACGGTTCGCCCGGCCGGTTGGCCGGCCGGGTGGATGCCGCCGATCTGCCCCAGGCGGCGCAGGCCGGCTGGGGCCGCAAGATGGCGATCGGCCTAGCCACCGGCGTGGCGCTGCTGGTCCTGCCCCCCATCAGCCTGATCCCCATCCTTCCCGCCTTCACCCTGTTCGACAAGCTTTCGGACATCATCGGCCGCTTCGTGCCGGTGAATTACCTTGATTACCTGCCGGCGGTGGCCTGGCCGACCGCCATGGTGATGATCGCCGTCACCGTGCTGCTGATCGCCGGCTTCCGCTGGCTGCTGCTGCCCAGCGTCAAGCCCGGCACCTATTCCATCCATTCGGGCTTCTACCTGCGCAAATGGCTGGTTTCGCTGCTGACCGAACTGGCGCTGGAAACCCTGTCCTCGCTCTATGCCACGGTCTATATGCGGGCGTGGTACCGGCTGATGGGGGCGCGGATCGGCAAGGACGCAGAAATCTCCACCAATCTGTCGGGCCGCTACGACCTGATCGAGATCGGCGAAAAAAGCTTCATCGCCGACGAGGTGGTGCTGGGGGACGAGGTCATCCGGCGGGGATGGATGATCCTGGAACCGGTCCGCACCGGCCCGCGGGTGTTCGTCGGCAACGAAGCGGTAGTCCCGCCGGGAGCGGAAATTCCCGCCGACGTGCTGATCGGCATCAAGTCCAAACCGCCGGCCAATGCCGACATGGCGGGCGGCGGGACGTGGTTCGGCAGCCCGCCCATCAAGCTGCCGGTGCGCCAGCAATTCACCGGCGTCGGGGCCAACTGGACCTATGAGCCGCCGCGCTGGCGCCGCCTGGCCCGCGCCGTGTTCGAAGCCTTCTCGGTGTCGCTGCCGACCATGCTGTTCATCACCTTCGGCACGCTGGCGGTCGAATGGCTGGCGCCCGCCATCCTGGCCGGCAATTACTGGCTGGCCCTGCCGCAATTCCTGGCGGCCAGCGTGGCGATCTCGGTGGCGCTGGTCCTGTCCTCGGCGGCGGTCAAGTGGCTGATGATGGGGATCTACCGCCCGACCATGAAGCCGATGTGGTCGTGGTGGGCGCTGCGCACCGAGGCGGTGGCGGTGATGTATTGGGGCATGGCCGGCAAGGTGCTGCTGGATCATCTGCGCGGCACCCCGTTCCTGCCCTGGGTGTTGCGCCTGTTCGGCACCCGCTTCGGTGAAGGCGTGTACATGGACACCACCGACATCACCGAATTCGACTGCGTGTCGGTCGGCAGCTTCGCCGCCATCAATACCGGTGCCGCCTTGCAGACCCACCTCTACGAGGATCGCCTGATGAAGGTCGGCCGGGTGAAGGTCGGCAAAGGGGTGACGGTGGGCAGTTCGGCCACCGTGCTTTACGATACCCGTGTCGGCGATTTCGCCCGGGTCGGCCCGCTGACCATCGTGATGAAGGGCGAGGAACTGCCGCCGCATACCTCGTGGCAGGGGGCTCCCGCCCAGGCGGTGGCCGAGGCCGCCCCAGCCGCCTCCGTCGCTGCCGGGCGCCGTCCGCAGCAGGCGGCCGGATCGGCCGGACGCCTGGTCGCGCCCTTTCATGAGCCGGAGCGGAGCGCCTGAGGGCGGGGGCGAGCGGCGGCACCCGGGCGTGCCGCCGGTTGAGCCTTACGGCGTGTGAATGTAAAGGCTTTCGCGGTCCGGCTGGCGGGGCGGCGGCGGGGCCGGCACCTGATACCGCACGGGCCGCCGGTGGTCGGCCATGAGCGTCTCGGCGTTGTAGAGGCGATTGAACTGCCACACCATGCGCACGAAGTTGGTTTGGCCGTGTATCAGGCGGTCGGCCGCCAGGCGCGCCAGTTCCGCCGCCGCGCCCCAGCCCCAGTGCTTGCGGGCCAACACCCGCTGGGTGGCGACCAGTTCGGCATAGAAGCGCTCCAGGGGCAGGCGGGTCGGCAGCACGGCGTGCTGGATGTCGAACAGGCGGTAGTCGCGGGTGGTCAGGCGGTAGCCGTCGGCATGCCAGCTTTCAGTGCCGGGATAGGGGGTGTTGACGCTGATATTGACGATTTCCGGCACTTCCAGGCACCATTGCCGCACCACGGCGAAGCGCCGCTCATCCCAGTCTGGGTCGGCGATGATGTTGACGGCGACCTGCAGGCCCAGGTCGCGGGCAAATTGCAGGGCCTCGAAGTTGCGGCCGAGCGGGATGCGTTTGCGGAATTTGCCCAGGCCCTCATCGTCGATGGCCTCCAGTCCGATGAACAGATATTGCAGCCCCAGGCGCCGCCACAGGCGAAAGACCTCGCGATTCTTCAGCAGCACATCGCTGCGGGTTTCCATGTAGTATTTTTTCCGGATGCCGCGTCTGGCCACCAGTTCGCCGATGGCCATTCCGTGCGGCTCGCGGATGAAGGCGACGTCGTCCACCAGGAAGACCCCAGGCTCGCGGATGGCAGCCAGTTCCGCGGCGGCCACCTCCGGGGTCACCAGCCGGTAGCTGCGGCCGTAGAAGGTCCAGGCGCTACAGAACGAGCAATCCCACGGGCAACCGCGCGAGAATTCCATGGAGGCCGCCGGGTCGAGCTGGCCGATGAAATAGCGCCGGCGGTGACGTAACAGGTCGCGGGCCGGCCGGCAGGCGTCCAGGTCGGCGGCGAAGGCCGGCGGCGGGCCGGCGCCATCGGGCGTGACCGCTCCGGGAACCTTCCGCAGGGCGTCGCCGCCGCCCGCCGCCACCGCGTCGAGCACCGGCACGATGCCGGCCTCGCCCTCGCCGCGCAGGACGCAGGCGATGGCGCCCTCGGCCTGCCGCAAAATGTCCTCGGCGGCGAAAGAGACGCTATGCCCGCCCACCACCACGGTCAGGCCGGGATGGCGGGCGACCGCGGCGCGCGCCAGATCGATCACTTCGGGGACGTTGGCCAGGTAGTTGCAGGAGATCGCCATCACCTCGGGTCGCCAATCCCGCACGACGCGCAGGACGGCGCCCGGCTTCTCCACCTGGAGATCGACCAGACGCACCCGATGACCTGCGGCGCGCGCCGCGGCGGCGACGCATTCCAACCCCAGCGGTTCCAGGCGGAGAAAAACCTTGGTATACATCAGCGGTCCGGGATGGACGGCCAGAACCTTCATACCCACCTCCTCCTGCCTCGGCGTCCGCCGGCTTGGCGCCGCCGTGGAGATGGGGATGGCCGCTGCCCGCGGCAGGGGGAGGTGCGCCATCGGCACCGTGCTTCGCCATCCGGCGGATGCCTCTTGACGCTGTCATAAAAGTGTAACAAGAAAAGCCGGCCCGGCGGCGGACCGGACGGACGTGACAGCAGCGGTGGGAGATGGGGGCGACGTGCCGGCCGAGAAGAAAAAGATCCGCTACCAATACGCCTGCCTGCCGTTCCGGATCGAGGACGGCCATCCGATGGTGGTGATGATCACCTCGCGCGAGACGCGCCGCTGGATCCTGCCCAAGGGCAAGCCGGAAAAAGGGCAGGCCGCCTGGCAGGTGGCGGCGCAGGAGGCCTATGAGGAGGCCGGACTGGTGGGGCGGATCAGCACCAGGGCAATAGCTTCCTACGCTTCGGTCAAACGTCTGGATTCGGGGATCGAGCTGCCCTGCACCGTTCGGGTGTTCCTGTTCGAGGTGGACGAGGTGCTCGACGACTGGCCCGAACGCACCGAGCGTGAGCGCCGCTGGATGACGCCGGGCGAGGCCGCCCTGCTGGCGTCGGAGCCCCAACTGGCGCAGTTGCTGCTGGAATTCTCCCGGCTGTGGGACTGAAGCGCTTGCCGCCGTCCCGCGTCAGCTCTCCTTTTTGCGCGCCAGCAGCCGGGTCGCCGCCAGGATGATCACCGCCACCGCGGCGACGATCAGGGTTCCCAGCGCATTGATCTCGGGCGATACCCCCAGCCGCACGCTGGAAAACACCGCGATGGGCAGCGTGGTGGTGCCGGGGCCGGTGACGAATTGCGAGACCACCACGTCGTCGATCGACAGGGTGAAGGCCAGCAGCCAGCCCCCGGCCAGGGCCGGGGCGATCAGCGGCAGGGTGATGACGGCGAATACCTTGAGGGGGCGGGCCCCCAGGTCCAGCGCCGCCTCCTCCAACGAGCGGTCCATCTGCGCCAGGCGCGACCGCACCACCACGGTGACGTAGGCCGTCGCCAGGGTGGTATGGGCGATCACCACGGTCAGGAAGCCGCGCCCCGCCGGCCAGCCGAAGGTCTGCTCCAGCGCCACGAAGGTGAGCAACAGGGCCAGGCCCATGATCACTTCGGGCATCACCAGCGGCGCCGCCACCAGGGCCGAGAACAGCGCGCGCCCGCGGAACCGTCCGAATCGTACCAGCGCCACCGCCGCCAGGGTGCCGATGACCAAAGCCGCGCTGGCGCTGGTCACCGCCACGCGCAGCGACAGCCAGCCGGCGTCCAGGAAGCGCTGGTCGTGGGCCAGTTCGACATACCACTTGGTCGAAATCCCCCCCCAGACCGTGACCAGGCGCGACGCATTGAAGGAATAGATCACCAGCACCACGATGGGCAGGTACAGGAAAGTGTAGCCCAGGGCCAGCAGGGTGGGCAGCAGCAGCGGGCGGCGGGTCATTTGCCATCCTCCGCCGGCTCCATCCGGCTCTGGAAGCGGCTGAGCAGGGCGAGCGGCAGCACCAGCGCCGCCAGCATCGCCACCGCCAGGGCCGAGGCGGTGGGCCAGTCGCGGCTCATGGCGAACACGTCCCACAGGGCCTTGCCCAGCATGTTGGTCTCGCCGCCGCCCAGCAGGTCGGGAATGACGTATTCGCCCACCGCCGGAATGAACACCACCAGGGTGCCGGCGACGATGCCGGGCAGCGAGAGGGGAAGGGTGACCGACAGAAAGGCCCGCCAGGGCCGCGCGCCCAGATCGGCCGCCGCCTCCAGCAGGGCCGGGTCCTGGCGTTCCAGGGTGGCGTAGAGCGGCAGGATCATGAAGGGCAGGTAGGAATAGACAATGCCGATATAGATGGCGATGTCGGTGTTCAGGATGACGAGGGGGTGGTGGATCACCCCCAGCCACTGTAGCAGACTGTTGAGCAGCCCCTCGTCCTTCAGGATGCCCATCCAGGCGTAGACGCGGATCAGGAAAGAAGTCCAGAACGGCAGGATCACCAGCATCAGCAGCGGCCCGCGCCGGTTGGGTGCCGCCCGGGCGATGCCCAGGGCCATGGGATAGCCGATCAGCAGGCACAGCAGGGTCGAGATGCCGGCGATCTTCAAGGATTCCAGATAGGCGCCGACATACAGCTCGTCCTGGAACAGCAGGGAAAAGGTGCTGAGATCGGCGTGGATGGAAGGCCACAGGTGGCCGCCGCTCCAATCGAAGACCGGCACGTAGGGCGGAATGCCGACCCGGGGGGTCGCGAGGCTGATGGTGGCGACGATGAGGAAGGGGACCAGGAAGAAGGCCAGCAGCCAGGCGAACGGCAGCGCCAGCACGACGCGCCGCCCCCACGCGCCCCGCCCCGCCCCGCCCCGGTTGCGGGCGATGGCCGGCGCCTTCACGGCAACACCACCGCGTTGCCGGGATGCCAGGACAGGTAGACCCGGTCGCCACGCCCCACCGCCGGCTCGGCCGCATGGCGCAGATTGGCGGCGGTAACCAGCACCAGCCGCCCCGAGGCCAGTCGCACCCGGTAGGACGAGACATCGCCGTGATAGCCGATCTCGGTCACTTCGCCGGCCAGAACGTTGCTACCGCCGGCCGGCGCCTCGCGGCCCATGGCGATCTTTTCGGGGCGGACCATCAGCGCCACCGCGGCCCCGTTGGTCGGGGCGCCCAGCGCTTCCAGCGGCCGTTCAAGTCCCTCGACATGGATGCCGTCGGCGGCGGCGACGCCCTCGAACATGTTGGCGGTGCCGATGAAATCGGCGACGAAGCGGTCGGCGGGATATTCATAGATGTCGTGGGGGCGGCCGACTTGCAGGATGCGTCCGGCGCTCATCACCGCGATGCGGCTCGACATGCCCATCGCCTCTTCCTGGTCGTGGGTGACCATGACGAAGGTGATGCCCACCTGGTTCTGGATGCGCACCAGCTCGAACTGGGTCGATTCCCGCAGCTTCTTGTCCAGGGCGGCCAGCGGCTCGTCCAGCAGAACGACGCGCGGCTGCTTGACCAGGCAGCGCGCCAGGGCGACGCGCTGCCGCTGGCCGCCCGACAATTGGTGTGGCCGCCTTCCGCCGAAGCCGCCCAGCTTCACCAGATCCAGCATGGCGTCGACCCGCGCTTTGATCTCGGCCTTGGGCACGCCGTCCTGCTTCAGGCCGAACGCGACGTTGTCGGCCACGCTCATATGGGGGAACAGGGCGTAGGAATGGAACATCATGTTGACGGGGCGCGCATAGGCCGGGACCTGCGTCATGTCCTGGCCGCCGATCAGGATCCGCCCGTCGGTCGGTGTCTCCAGCCCCGCCAGCATGCGCAGCAGGGTGGTCTTGCCGCAGCCCGATGGGCCCAGCAGCGAAAAGAATTCGCCCTCGGCGATGTCCAGGTCCACCCCGGCTACGGCGTCCACCGGCCCGAACCGCTTGCGGATCGCCTGGAAGCGGATCGCCGGATCGCGCTTGCCGATCACCTCGTCCCCGACCGCCTTCACCCCGTCCTCCCGACACCACCCGCCAGTCGCTTTCCCCTACACGGCTGCGAACGTCGATGCAAGATGCGGGCTGCCCGAACCGGCGGGATTATTCGCCGGAAACGCACTCTTGCCGCGTCATTGCAAAAGGTATATCCTCATCCCCCGTTTAGGGGTCCCGCGCCTGCGGTGCGGGTGCGCGGCTGGCGTGAGGAAGAGTATGGACGATTGCAGAGTGGCGAAAGTGAGGTTTCGCGCCACCGAATCGCTTTTTCGCCAGTTGCTTCGCACCGCCAGCGACGGAATTCATATCCTCGACGTCCGCGGCAACTTGGTGTTGGCCAGCGATTCCTTTTACCGCATGTTGGGATACGATCCGGTCGATCCCCCGCCGCTCACCGTGACCGACTGGGACCCCCGGGCGCGGGAGGACGAGGTTCAGGCGATCTTGGCGCGCGACACCGCGGAGACCAAAACCTTCCGCACCCGGCATAGCCGGTCCGACGGCACCATCTTCGACGCCGAAATCAATGCGCGCAGTGTCGAGCTGGATGGCGAGCGGTTCATCTATGCCTCGTCGCGCGACATCACCGCCCGCGTACAGGCCGAGGAGCGTGCCGCCCGCGACCTCGCGGTGACCACCGCTCTTCGGCACGTCCTGCGCCTGTCGCTGGCTGACCTGGATCTGCGTGACATTCTGCTGGCCGCCCTTGACGAATTGCTGGCGCTGCCATGGCTGCATGTGGAGAATCGCGGCAGCATCTTCCTGATGGAGGAGGACGGAAGCAGCCTGGTGATGGCGGCCCGGCGCAACATGGAAGCCGAATGCACGGCCGGCTGCGGGCGGATCGCGGTGGGGCAATGCCTGTGCGGCCGCGCCGCGCTGGGGCGGGTGGTCTTCAAGGATTCCATCGATGACGAGCACGAGATCCGCTCGGCGGCCATGGTCGAGCACGGCCATTACTGCGTCCCCATCGATCACGCCGGCACGGTGCTGGGGGTGCTCAACATCCATGTCGCCCACGGTCACCGCCACGATGAGGAGGAGCAGCGTGTCCTGGTCATGTTCGCCGACACGCTGGCGGGGATCGTGGCGCGCAAGCGCGCCGAGGCGGCGCTGCGCAGCACCCTGGCCGAACTGACCCATCACCGCCTGCACCTGGAAGACCTGGTGCGGCAGCGCACCGAGGAGGTGGCGGCGCGCGAGGCGCGGCTGCGCGAGGTGTTGGACCTCAATGCCGACATCCTGGCCACCTCGGCGGCAGGGATCGCGGTCTACCATCGGGACGGGCGTTGCGTGCAGGTCAATCCCGCTTTCGCCGCTACCATCGGGGGCAGCGAGGCCCAGATTCTGGCACAGAACCTCCACCACCTGCCGTCGTGGCGCGAAGCCGGCCTGCTGGATCTGGCCAAGGGCGTGCTGGGCAGCGGCAAGGCGGCGGCGCGGCAGATCCGGCTGCATACCACCTTCGGCCGCCAGCTTTGGCTGGATTGCCAGTTGTCGCGCCTGATCCGCGACGGCGTGCCGCACCTGCTGCTGATGTTCCGCGATGTGACCGCCGAACGGCAGGCCTCCGAGGCGCTGGAAGAACGGGAGCGCCTGCTGCGCACCCTGGCCGACAACGTGCCTGACCACATCGTCCGCTGCGACCGCGACGGCCATGTCCTGTACGTCAACCGGGCGGTGGAACTGGGATCGGGCCGTCCGGCCGCCGACCTGATAGGGCGTACCGCCGCGGAGAACTACCCCGATGGGCGCTTCGCCGCGCTCGACCGGGCGATGCGGGGGGTCGCGGCCACCGGCAAAGCCGCCGATTTCGACTTGACCGTTCCGGGTCCAAACGGCAGGGCTATCTATCATCAGGTGCGGATCGTGCCCGAGCCCGGCCCCGATGGCCGGCCGGCGAGCGTGATGGCGGTGGGGCGCGACCTCACCCGCCAGCGCCGCGCCGAAGAGCAGCTGCGCCTGGCCGCCAGCGTGTTCCAGTCCTCGTCCGAGGGATTGCTGGTGACCGATGCCGAGGGCACCATCATCTCGGTCAACCCGGCCTTCACCGACATCACCGGCTACAGCGCCGCCGAAGCGCTGGGCCACACGCCGCGGCTGCTGCGTTCGGACCGCCATCCGCCCGAATTCTATCGCGCCATGTGGGAGACGCTGACCACCGCCGGTCTGTGGCAGGGCGAGATCTGGAACCGCCGCAAGAGCGGCGAGGCCTATCTGGAATGGCTGACCATCAACCGGATCGACGATGATGCCGGCCGGCCGGTGCATTACGCCTCGGTGTTCCACGACATCACCGAATCGCGACGCAAGGACGAACGCATCCAGCATCTGGCCTTCCACGACGCCCTGACCGGGCTGCCCAACCGTGCCCTGCTGATGGACCGGCTGCAACACGCCCTGGCCCGCGCCCGGCGCGAGGGCCGGCGACTGTCGGTAACCTTCGTCGATCTCGACCGGTTCAAGGCGATCAACGACAGCCTGGGCCACGACGTGGGCGACCTGCTGCTGCAGGAGGTGGCGCAGCGCATCTGCGGGCGGCTGCGCGCCATGGACACGGTGGCGCGCATGGGCGGCGACGAGTTCGTGGTGATGATGGAGGATTTGGCCGAGATCGAGGATTGCGCGATCCTGGCCGCGCAACTGATCGCTGCCATCGCCCGGCCGATGGACCTGCGCGGCCACCGGGTCGAAGTGGGCGCCTCGATGGGCATCGCCTTCTTTCCCGAGGACGGCGACGATCCCCTGACCCTGATGAAGAACGCCGACATGGCGATGTACGCGGCCAAGGCGGCGGGCCGCAACACCTATCGCTTTTTCCAGGCCGAGATGCAGGACCAGGCCGTCCGCCGCCTGGATACCGAAATGGACCTGCGCACCGCCATCGCGCAGGGCGGACTGGAACTGCATTACCAGCCGAAGGTGGATTTGGCCGACGGCAAGGTGCGGGGCGTGGAAGCGCTGGTGCGCTGGCACCACCCGGTGCGCGGGCTGCTGTCCCCGGCCGAGTTCGTCCCGCTGGCCGAGGAAAGCAGCCTGATCCTCGACCTCGGCAACTGGGTCCTGGACCAGGCCTGCCGGCAGGCTGCCGCCTGGCAGGCCAACGGCCTGAATCTGCGCATCGCCATCAACGTGTCGGCCAAGCAGCTCGATGCCGGCGATCTGGCCGAGCGGGTCGCCGAGGCCACGTCGCGCCATGGGGTCTCGCCCTCCCGGCTGGAGCTGGAACTGACGGAAAGCGCGGTGATGGCCAATCCGGCCCATGCCGCCGGGCTGTTCGCCCGCCTGCGGCAGTTGGGGATCACCATCGCGGTCGACGATTTCGGCACCGGCTATTCCAGCCTGGCCTATCTGCGCCGCCTGCCCATCGACGTGCTGAAGATCGACCGCTCATTCGTGGCGGATGCCGACACCAACGGCGACGACGCCCAGATCGTCAAGACCATCCTGGCCCTGGGCCAGACGCTGAAGCTGACGGTCGTGGCCGAAGGGATCGAAACCCAGCAGCAGGCGGAGGTTCTCGGCTCGGTGGGCTGCACGCTGGCCCAGGGATTCCACTTTGCGCGGCCGTTGCCGGCCCACGAAGTGGAATCGTGGCTGCGGGAACGGGGCTCGGCCTGAGGGCCGGACCGTTTTGCCCCCTAATCCTCCTTGGCGGTGCGGAACCGGGTCCAGGCACGGGTGCGCAGGCGGTCGAAACCGGGCGGCGCCGGGGGCAGGGCCGAGAACAGGTGCGCCTTGACGTCGGCGGGGGGATAGATCACCGGGTCGGACTTGATGGCCGGCTGCACGTATTGCAGCGACGCCGGAACGGCGTTGGCATAGCCGACCTGATTGGTGACGTCGGCGATGACGTCGGGGCGCAGCAGGAAGTTGATGAAGGCGTAGGCGGCGTCGGGGTGGGGGGCGTCGGTGGGAATGGCCATCACGTCGATGTTCACCATGGCGCCCTCCTTGGGAATGACGATGGCGATGTTGGGCCGGTCGGCGGCCTTGGATTCGCGGGCGCGGTTGCGCACCTGCACCAGGTCGCCGACATAGCCGTGCGACAGGCAGACATCGCCGCCGGCCAGGTCGCTGCGGTATTTGTCGCTGTTGAGGTAGCGGTAATTCGATCGCAGCGGCATCAGCGCCTTCATGGCGGTCTGCAAGGCGGCAGGAGTCTGTTCCAGCGGATCGTGGCCGAGATAGGCGAGTATCGCCGGAATGACCTCGGTGGGGGTATCCAGCAGGGTCACGCCGCAGGATTTGAATTTCGAAACCACGGCGGGGTCGAACAGCATCCGCCAGGAATTCACCGGCGCGTCGGGCATCAGCTTCTTGATGGCATCGACGTTGTAGCCCAGGCCGGTGGCCGACATCAGATAGGGCAGGCCGTGGGCGTTGCCGGGATCGACCTTGGCCAGGCTGTTCATCACCTGGGGATCCAGGCCCTTGGCATTGGGGATCTTCGACAGGTCCAGCGGGCGGTAGATCCCCGCCTTGAGTTGCTGGGCGAAAAACGGCGTGGCCGATGGAAAGACCACGTCATAGCCCGACTGGCCGGTCATCAGCTTGGCGTCGAGGATCTCGTTGTCGCTGTAGGTGTCGTAATGGACCTTGATGCCGGTTTCGCGCGTGAACCTGTCCAGCGTGTCCTTGCCGATGTAATCGGACCAATTGTAGACGTTCAGCACTTTGTCGTCGTCGGCCCGCGCGGCGGTGGCGGCCAACAGGACCAGGGCCGCCGCGGCAAGGCGGGCGAGCAGGCGGACGGACATCGGCACCCCCGTAAATCGTACGGCAAATCGAATAAGGCTGGGCGATATTCCGTTGGGCGCCGGCCGGAGTCAATTGTCCGCCCGCCGGCTTTCCTCGGCGTGTCAGACGTTGAGCAGGAGGTATTCCCGTTCCCAACTCGACACCACCCGCTGATAGGCGTCCCATTCCGCCTCCTTGACCGCCATGTAGGCCTCGCAGAACGCCTCGCCCAGCAGCTCGCGCAGGGCCTTGGCCGCCTTCAGTTTTTCCAGGGCGTCGGGCAGGTGGCGGGGCAGGGAATGGGCGCGGGTATAGCCCGAGCCGTCCACCGGGCTGCCGGGGTCGAGCTTCTGCTGGATGCCCAGCCAGCCGCAGGCCAGCGACCCGGCGATGGCCAGGTAGGGATTGGCGTCGGCCCCGGCTAGGCGGTTTTCCACCCGGCGCGACGGCGCCGCCGATTCCGGCACCCGCAGCCCGACGGTGCGGTTGTCGCGCCCCCAATGGACGTTGATCGGGGCGTCAAAATCCGGCACCAGCCGGCGATAGGAATTGACGTTGGGGGCGAACAGCAGCATGGCGGCCGGCAGATACTTGCGCAGGCCGCCGATGAACCAGCGGAACATCTCGGTGTCGGCGCCGGCCTCGGTGGCGAACAGGTTGCGCCCCGTCGCCGCATCCACCAGGTTCTGGTGGATGTGCATGGCGCTGCCCGGTTCGTTCTGCATCGGCTTGGCCATGAAGGTGGCGTAGACCGAGTGGCGCAGCGCCACCTGGCGGACCAGCCGCTTGAACAGAAAGGCCTGGTCGGCCAGTTCCAAGGCCTCGCCGTGGTCGAAATTGACTTCCATCTGGGCGTTGCCGGCCTCGTGCGACAGGGTGTCGACGTCGAGCCGCTGGGCGTCGCACACCGCGTAGACCTGATCGAACAGCGGGTCGAATTCGTTGACCGCGTCCACGCCATAGGCCGGCCGGCCGGTCTCGGCCCGCCCCGACCGCCCGATGGGCGGCTCCAGGGGGTAGTCGCTGTCGGTGTTGGGCTTGACCAGGAAGAATTCCAGCTCGGGCGCCACCACCGGTTTCCAGCCCTTGCCGCGATAGAGTTCGAGCACCCGTTTCAGCACCTGGCGCGGGGCCATGCCCACCGGCTTGCCGTCCAGGTACAGGCAGTCGGAGATTACGCAGGCGGTCGGTTCGTCGTACCAGGGCACCAGCCGCATGGTCTCGGGGTCGGGGGCCAGGGTGATGTCGCCGTTGGCCACCGAGGTGACATCCTCTTCGGGATAGTCGCCGGTCACCGTCTGCACGAAGATGCTTTCCGGCAGCCGCAGACCGCGGGTTTCGGCGATGGACACGAATTTGTGGGCGGGGACGATCTTGCCGCGGGCCACCCCGGACATGTCGGGCACCAGGCATTCCACCTCGCTGATGCCGCGCGATTTGATCCATTCGGCGAAATAGGACATTGCATTGCCTCGATGCGGAGCCTAGCCGGCCCATCCTGACATGCCGCGGCCGCGATACAGCGCTGGCCAAACGATTTCCCCCGCTCGGCGGAAATCGTCACCGCAAGGACTGTTGCATCGGTCGCGTGGTTGGAAGAGAGTGTCCGGCGAGACTATTAGTTTTTCCTTGGAAAAGACCATCGCCATGGGGCTTTCGACAATCCTGATCATCAGTCTGGCGGCCGGGGTCGTTCTGGTCATCGGCGGCGGCGTGATGATGTACATGGCGAACTTGGTCAAGAGCGCCTACGAGATCAAGGTGCAGATCAGCAGCGACGTCGACGAGCGCCTGACCAAAATGGGCGAGGACATCGACAAGAAGTCGCGGTGGATCAAGCGTGAACTGGCCGAGGAAATCGACAAGATCCGGGTGTCCCTGACCACGGAGAGCGCCAAGAAGTTCCAGGAAATGGCCGAGCCCTTGCTGAAGCAGGTCGAGGCGCTGGAGCAGGCGGTCCGCAGCGAACGGACCGAGTGGGTGAAAGCGGTCGATACCGACCGCCAGAGTCTGACCGAGGTGGACGGCCGCATCCGGGCGGTGCGCCGCGACATCAAGCGCATCGAGGAACGCCTGGGCTTGGCCGCCCAGCCGGAAACGGCTGCCGCCGCCGATCCGTCGGCGGCCGGCAAAGGGCTCGCCACACCACCTTCCGTCGATGGGGCCGCGGCATCCCAGCCGGCCGCGGCGGCCCAGCCCGCCGCCGCGCCACCGCCTGCTAAGCCGGCGGCCAAGCCCGGCGTTCCGGTGGCGGTCAGCACCATGCTGCGGGAATTCGGCGACACCTGACGGCTCGGGTGGAACCGGCCGCCCAGCCATCAGGATGCGATGGCGTCGCAGGCGTCGGTGGCGGGGTCGACCGGCTCGATGGGCACCAGCCGCAGCCGCCGGCCGTCGGTGCAGAACCCCAGGCCCAGTCGGCCATGCTTCAGGAGCAGGGCGTCTTCGCCGAACAGGTCGCGCCGCCAGCCATGCAGGGCGGGCACGTTGGCATTGTCGTCGGCGGCGATGGCCTCGATGTCGGCGACGTTGGCCACCAGCTTGCTGGCGACGCCGTGCTCGTCGCATTTCATCTTCAGCAGGACCTTGAGCAGGTCGACCACCGGGCCCAGGCCGCGGGGCAGTTCAACACGGTCGGGCGGGGTGGGAGCCTGGTCTTCCGGCATGGCGAGGCCGCGGGCCACCGCCTCCAGGATCGCCTGTCCCATCTTGCCCTCCACCAGCCCCTTGCCCAGGCCGCGGGTGCGGGCCAGTTCGGCGACGGTGGCCGGGTGGTGGGCGGCAATCTCGGTCAGCGTCTCGTCGCGCACCACCCGCTGCCGCGGCAGGTCGCGCTCCTGCGCCTCGCGCTCGCGCCAGGCGGCCAGTTCGCGCAGCACGTTGAGGAAGCGCGGGCTGGTCGACCGCGGCTTCAGCCGGCGCCAGCATTCCTCGAACGGCACGCGGTAGGTTTCCGGCGCGGTCAGCTCGGCCATCTCCTCGGCCAGCCAGGCGATGCGGCCGTTCTGCTCCAGCTTGCGCACCAGCTTCTCGTAGGCGACCCGAAGGTGGGTGACGTCGGCCAGGGCGTACTGGACCTGCTTTTCGGTCAGCGGGCGGAGCGACCAGTCGGTGAAGCGCATGGATTTGTCGATGCGGGCGCGGGCCAGCTGGCTGACCAGCGTCTCGTAGCCCACCGCGTCGCCGAAGCCGCAGACCATCGCCGCCACCTGGGTGTCGAACATCGGCGCGGGGATGGCGCCGGCGCGGTGGAGGAAGATCTCCACGTCCTGGCGGGCGGCGTGGAAGACCTTGAGGATCTTCGGATTGGCCAGCAGGTCGAACAGCGGGGTCAGGTCGATGCCGGGCGCCAGCGGGTCGATGGCCCGCGCTTCATCCGGACCGGCGACCTGGACCAGGCACAGGATCGGCCAGTAGGTCTTCTCCCGCATGAATTCGGTGTCGACGGTGATGTACTCGGCCCGCGACAGCCGTTCGCAGAAGGCGGCAAGGGATGGGGAATCGGAGATCATCGGCATGGCGCTTCAGACATACACGCTAGCCGATACCAGATGCAAGCCACCGACCGAGGAATGCTGGCCGTCAGCACTCTTTTAGCCGCGAGATACGCGATTCGGCTCCGGTTGCGCCGGCGGCGTGCCGGCGGGTTTGGCGGGAACCGCGGCGCCCTTGGGCATGGGAATGCAGAGGGTCACGCGCGGCATGATCTGGCTGTCGGCAGCAAATGTCTGGGTGGATTTGTCGTCTGCGGCCATGCCATCCTCACACATCGTAATTGGCTTCAATATACGCTTGAGCCTCGCGTTGAGCGAGATCGAACATCGCCTGGTTGACAGCCAGCCCATCCGGAAAATGCTTCGATTCGGCCGCATGTTGGGCCTTCCTCAGCCGGTGGAGGCGATTGGCAATCTCCTCGTCGGCGACTCGGCCGGCGAAAATCGCCTCCCATTCCAACTGCGCATCGATGAACATGCCGTCAAGGGCGACGGTATGTTCGCTTGCCGCCTTGTGGATCTTGGTGAAGGGCAGGGCTCCGCTCAAGGCATCGGCCAATTGGGCCAGGGCAATGATCATGCCCCAGATAAAGGCGTAGTCTTTCCATACCGCCCAGCCGGCGATGCTGCCGCTCGACGCGACCGCCTTCAGGACGGCGAAGCGCCGAACCCAGACCGACTGCCGGTCGCGATACCTCCGGATATAGCCGCAGGCGACCTTCAGTTCGATCAGCTGGTTCCAGTACAGGTTCTGCTGCCGGTGCTGTGCCTGATCGACTGCCGCCATTACCGCCCATCCACATCCAATGCATCTCGAAATCTGCCGCCGTCGTCTGTTGCGGGCAAGCGGACGCTCTTGACGAATCCGGCCCCATGTGCCTTTTTCCGGGGTTCGATCTCGCCCCTTCGGGGCTTCCTCCATCCGAGGCTTCCCATGCACGCTTACCGCACCCACACCTGTGGCCAGCTCGGGCGCTCCGAGGCTGGCGCCGCCGTCCGGCTGTCCGGCTGGGTCCATCGCAAGCGCGACCACGGCAACCTGCTGTTCGTCGACCTGCGCGATCATTACGGTGTTACCCAGTGCGTGGCGGACATCTCCAGCCCGGTCTTCGCCATCCTGGAAAAGGCGCGCCCCGAAAGCGTGATCACCGTCACCGGCAAGGTGGTGGAACGCTCGGCCGAGACGGTCAATCCCCGGCTGGCCACCGGCGAGATCGAGGTGCAGGTCGCCGAGGTCGAGATCCAGTCGATGGCCGAGGTGCTGCCGCTCCAGGTGGCCGGCGAGCAGGAATATCCCGAGGATATGCGGCTGCGCTACCGCTTCCTCGACCTGCGCCGCGACAAGATCCACGCCAACATCATGCTGCGCGCCCAGGTCATTTCCTACCTGCGCCGGGCCATGCAGGACCAGGGCTTCACCGAGTTCCAGACGCCCATCCTTACCGCGTCCAGCCCCGAGGGGGCCCGCGATTACCTGGTTCCCTCGCGCCTGCATCCGGGCAAGTTCTACGCCCTGCCCCAGGCGCCGCAGCAATTCAAGCAGCTGCTGATGGTGGCCGGCTTCGACCGCTACTTCCAGATCGCCCCCTGCTTCCGCGACGAGGCCGGCCGTGCCGACCGCTCGCCGGGCGAGTTCTACCAACTCGATTTTGAGATGAGCTACGTCACCCAGGACGACGTGTTCGCCGCCATCGAGCCGGTATTGCAGGGCGTGTTCGAGCAGTTCGGCCAAGGCCGCAAGGTCACCCCGGCGCCGTTCCCGCGCATCGCCTATGACGAGTCCATGCTGAAATACGGCTCGGACAAGCCCGACTTGCGCAATCCCATCGTCATCGCCGACGTCACTGAGCCGTTCCGCGGCTCGGGCTTCGGCATCTTCGCCAAAGCGGTGGACAAGGGCGCGGTGGTGCGCGCCATCCCGGCGCCCGGCGCCGCCGGCCAGCCGCGGTCGTGGTTCGACAAGCTGAACGAGTGGGCGCGCGAGGAAGGGGCCGGCGGCCTGGGCTACATCCAGTTCGCCGCCGACGGCCCCAAGGGCCCGATCGCCAAGAACCTGGAGCCGGCGCGGGTGGCGGCCATCAAGGAGGCGGCCGGCCTCAAGGACGGCGACGCCGTGTTCTTCGCCTGCGACAAGAAGGACGCCGCCGCCAAGTTCGCCGGCAAGGTGCGGACCCGCATCGGCACCGAACTGGACCTGATCGAGAAGGACGTGTTCAAGCTCTGCTGGACCGTGGACTTCCCGATGTATGAGAAGAACGAGGACACCGGCCTGATCGAGTTCAGCCACAACCCGTTCTCCATGCCCCAGGGCGGCATGGATGCGCTGCTCCACAAGGACCCGCTGGAAATCAAGGCCTTCCAGTACGACATCGTCTGCAACGGTGTCGAACTGTCGTCGGGCGCCATCCGCAACCATCGCCCCGACATCATGATCAAGGCGTTCGAGATCGCCGGCTATACCGCCGAGCATGTCGAGGAGCATTTCGGCGGCATGCTCAACGCCTTCCGCTATGGCGCGCCGCCCCATGGCGGCTCGGCCCCCGGCATCGACCGCATCGTCATGCTGCTGGCCGACGAGCCCAATATCCGCGAGGTCATCCTGTTCCCGATGAACCAGCAGGCCCAGGATCTGCTGATGGGCGCGCCGGCCGAGGTGGATGCCGCCCGGCTGAAGGAGCTGCACATCAAGCTCGACCTGCCCAAGCCGGCCAAGAAGGACTGAGCAGCAGCTTGGGCGGCAACCGGTGACGTTGCCGCCCAAGCCGCCATGACCGTCCCGCAACGCTCGGCCGCTGGCATTGTCCATGTGGCCGGCCTAATATGGCGGGATGCGGCATGGTCAGATCGACGCGGCATGGCGGGGACGGGTGGAATGCCGCAATTGCGGCATTCGCGAACTGGTCCTGTTCGCCGACCTGCACGAGCAGGACTTCGCCCTCATCCATCTTCCGATCGAGGAAATCCGGTTCGAGCCCTCGGCCGCGCTGTTTCATGTCGGCGACGACGGCGACGCGGTGTTCACAATCCGCGACGGCCTGCTCAAGCTGGTGCAATACCTGCCCGACGGCACCCAGCGCATCGTGCGGCTGGTGGGGCCGGGGGCAGTGGTCGGGCTGGAGGTTCTGGCGGGGCAGCCCTACCAGCACACGGCCGTCGCCCTCCAGCCCGCCCTGGTCTGCCGCATTCGGCAGCAGGTGGTGGACCGCCTGAACCGCGAGACCCCGCGCCTGTACCGCCAGTTGATGGCCAAATGGCATGCCAGCGTCAATCTGGCCGACGAATGCCTGACGGAGCTGAATACCGGCACCGCCCGCCAACGTATGGCTCGCCTGTTCCTGCATCTGCTGGCCGACGACCCGGATGGAAGCTGCCGCTTCCTCCGGCGCGAGGATGTGGGGGCGCTGCTGTCGGTGACCACCGAGACCGCCTGCCGGGTGGTCGCCGACTTCAAGCGGGCCGGCCTCGTCCGGGAAGAGGGCGACAACCTCTTCCGTTGCGATCGCGGCGGCCTGCGCGCCGCCGCCCTGGGCGAACGATCCGCGGACTAAGTCGCCGGGCCCTTGGGACCGGCCGGCGGGGAGAAGGCCGCTCAGCCTCCCAGCGAGCCGTCTTCCGCCGCGGCCTGGGCACGCCGCAGGGCATCCTTGAAGGCCGGGTCGAGGGGCGGGCCGCCCAGCCAGCGGTCCTGCACCACCAGATCCTCGACGGCCAGACGCTGCCGCCAGCCGTGGAGTTCCAGTTCCGGCCGCTCCAGGAAGCGGCTGACCCGGCCCAGGCAGAGATAGGCCACCGGCACCACATGATCGGGCAGGCCCAGCACCTCCTTCAGGGCGTGCTCGTCGATAATGCTGACCCAGCCCACCCCCAGGCCCTCGGCCCGCGCCGCCAGCCACAGGTTCTGCACGGCGCAGACCGTGGAATACAGGTCCATGGTGGGGATATGGGTGCGGCCCAGAACCACCGGTCCGGCCCGGTCGCGGTCGCAGACGATGCACAGGTTGAGGGGGGCGTCGAGGATGCCCTCCAGCTTCAGGGCGCGGTAGCGCTCGCGCCGCTCGCCTTCGAACATCTCCGCGGCTTCCCGGTTGGCGCGGTCGAACGCCTCCTTGATCCGGGTGCGGACGGCGTGGTCGCGCACCAGCAGAAAGCTCCACGGCTGCATGAAGCCGACCGAGGGCGCCCAGTGGGCGGCCAGCAGAACGCGGGCCAGCACGTCGTCGGGGATGGGATCGGGGACGAACTGGCCGCGGACGTCGCGCCGCGTCAGGATGGCGTGGTAGAGGCCGCGGCGGTCCTCGGCCGCAAGCCCCCGCTCGGCCGCGAGCCCCTTGTCGCCCTGGCCGGCGCCGTCGCGATCTGCCATGCTCGCTCCCTTGTTTCCAAGCAATTGCAAAGACACTCTACGACGGCTGCCTGCGAATGACCATGTCCGGCGATCTTTGGGTTTTTGGCTACGGCTCGCTGATGTGGCGGCCCGGCTTCCCCTATGTCGAGTCGCGTCCCGCCCTGTTGAAGGGCTGGCATCGGGCCTTCTGCCTGTGGTCGATGTACTGGCGCGGCACCCCCGAGCGCCCCGGTCTGGTTCTCGGCCTGGACCGCGGCGGCTCTTGCCGCGGCCTGGCCTTCCGGGTGGCGGCCGCCGAGGCGGCCGGCGCCGTCGAATATCTGAACGAGCGGGAACTGGTCGGCTACGCCTACCGCGCGCGCACCCTGCCGGTGCGGCTGGACGGCGCCGAGGACGAGGTATCCGCTTATACCTTCGTCGCCGACCGCCGCCACCGGCACTTCGCCGGAAACCTGCCGCTGGAACGGGCCGCCGCGGTGATCATGGACGCCGAGGGCGTCGCCGGCCTGAACCGCGACTACCTGATCAACACCGTCCGCCACCTGGAGCGGGATGGTTTCGTCGACCACCCGCTCCATGACCTCCTGCGGGAGGTCGAACGCCAGACCGGGCTGATCGAGCGCGGTGCCGGCATCTGACCCGCGCCGGTCGCATCAGATCAGGAACAGGCTGTCCAGGGCGGTGAACAGGTCGTCGCCGAAGCTGGGTCCCTTGTGGACCACCGGCACGCGCAACGGCAGCAGCTTGAGGCGGTCATCCTCGGGGTCCAGGCTGGTGATCACCGCCATGGGGATGTTGCGGGTGGACGGCATCGAGGCCAGGGCGACCGCCAGGTCGATGCCGTCGAGAGCCGGCATCACCGCCGAAACGATGACCAGGTCCGGCTTGGTCTGCACCACCATGGCGAAGGCCAGGATGGTGTCGGGCACCACCGACACCCGATAGCCGCATTGCTGCAATTCGCGCTCGACGAAGCGGGTCTGGGCGCCGTGCGGCATCACCAGCATGACTTCGACGTTGCGCACCTCGATGTCGCCCAGATCGAAGCCCAACTTGGCCGGCAGGCGGCGGACCAGGCCGGAATGGTCGATGTCGCCCTGGCTTTTCAGCTGCTCCAGCATGGTGTCGAGAAAGAACTGCAGATCGTCCCACGCGCGGGGCGGCAGGGAGATGGGGGCGGCGGCCAGATACTCGTCGAGGCGGTGGGCGACCGCCGACAGGCCGCGATAGCCGAAATTGGCGGCATGCCCGCGCAGGGTCAGCGCCGCCCGGCGAAAGGCAGTAACGATGTCGTTGGCCGCGGCGCGGCCGTGACGGCCAGCGTCCAGGGTGACATCCAGCGATTGGAGGATCTCGTGCGTCTCGTCCGCGAATTCCTGGCAAAGCTGCTCGGCGACCTCCGCCGACTGCCTGGGTTGCCCGTTGGCTTCGCTCATGCCGACCTCCTTGCCGCAGGACGACAGTCTAGCCGAGCCGGCCAGCGGCCACCACTCCATTCGCCGGGATGGGGGGCGGGGCGACCGGGCCCCAGGCGGGGCCCGGCCCGGACGGCCTACATCAGGGCCACGGTGATGACCGTGCCGGCCAACACCACGGCGCCGGTCAACGACGCCCACAGCTGCGGGCGCAGAATGTCGTAGAGCGGCCGGGCCTCGTCGCGCACCCGGGTGGCGACTTCGCTGGCGGTCATACGGCCGCCGTAATGGCAATCGCACAGCAGCCAATGGGCCTGGCGGTCCGACAGGCCGAAATAATCCATGGCGTCGCCCAGGCGGTCGCTTGCCAGCCCGTCGGCGCGAAGCACCGGGTCGGCGAAGGCCACCGCCAGCGGCGAGCCGTCCTTGCGCAGGTCGCGGCGGATGCCGGGGCTCACATACTCGACATCCTCCAGCGCGGGCAGCGGCCGGCCGGCCTGGCTCTCCAGCAGATCGGCCCAACGATTGAGGCGATCGCTGCGGCTGAGCTTTTCACGCGCGAACAGAGGGTCGAGGCTCTTGACGCCTCGGATCTGGTCGAGGTCTTGATGCTGCATGGGGTCCTCCGGTCTCAATGTCGTCAAGGGCCGGGGGTGGCGGGATGGCGTTCGCCCGCCGTGGGCTCTCGCCGCAACGCACCACCCCGCGGGGGCCCCGCGGCCCGCCTTCATCCGATAACGCTCGCGCCGGTCAAAAGGTTCGGCGCGGCCGCCCGCCCAGGCGGCTATTCCGGGGAGATTCCGGCCGCGCGGAAGACCGCGCCCCTTACCAACGATCTAATCGTTGCGCCGAAGGGGAGGAGGCGCCAAACTCCTGGTCGGAGCAGCCCTGCTCCGATGGCGCGGCGTAGGATGGGCATCTTGGGGTCGCAGAACGCGGTCGAACGAATCATCCGCCGTCGGATCCTGACCTGCACGCCCGACACCCCGGTGCTGGAGGCAGCCCGGCGGATGACCGAGGCACGGTGCAGTTCGATTCTGGTGGTCGAGGGCGACCGCCCGGTCGGCATCTGGACCGAACGCGACGCCCTGCGCCTTGATCTGACCGACCCGGCCGCCTTGTCCACGCCGATCGCGACGGTGATGAGCGCCCCGGTCAAGACCCTGGACGGCAAGACGAGCATCGGCGATGCCGGCCTGCGCTTCAAGCTGGAGGGCGTGCGCCATTTCGTGGTGGTGGATCCCATCGGCCGACCGATCGGCATGGTCAGCCAGAGCGACGTGATCCTGCGCCACGGTGTCGAGCATTTCCTGATGTTGCGTGATGTCCGTTCGGCGACGATCCGGCCGATGGTGACCATCGACGCCCGCGACTCGTTGCGCGACGCGGTGGCCGGTCTCAACGCCGCCGGGGCCGACGCCGCGGTCGTCCTGGGCGGTGAGGAACCCGGCATCATCACCGAGCGGGACGTGATTCGCTTCATGGTGGCCGGTCGTACCGACCTGACGGCCGGCGAGGCCGCCAGCCGGCCGCTGCTCAGCGTGCGCGAGGACGACAGCCTGCTGGCGGCGCGCAACCTGCTGGAGGAACGCCAAATCCGCCATATCGGCGTGACCTCGGCCGAGGACGGCCATCTCAAGGCGCTGCTGTCCTTTGCCGACATCCTGTCCACGCTGCAATACGAATACGTCCATCGCCTGGACGCGGCGCTGCGCGAGCGCGACGAGGCACTGCTGCGCTCGCGCCAGGACCTGCACCTGGCCCGCAAGGTGATCGAGGCCTCGCTGGATGGCGTGATGATCGTCAATGCCCGGGGCGAGATCGAGTTCGTCAATCCCGCCTTCACCCAACTGACCGGGTATGCCGCCGACGAGGTGATCGGCAGGCGGCCGAGCCTCCTGAAATCCGGCCGCCACGACGCCCAGTTCTACGCGGCGATGTGGGGGGCGTTGAATAGCGACGGGGTGTGGCAGGGCGAGATCTGGAACCGGCGCAAGAACGGGGAAATCTACGCCGAGTGGCTGAGCATCAACGTCATCCGCGACGACCACGGTGCGGTCAGCCAGTATGCCGCCGTCTTCGCCGACATCACCGAGCGCAAGAGGACGGAAGAGCGCATCAAGAATCTGGCCTATCTCGACGTGCTCACCGGCCTGCCCAACCGCCGCCTGTTCCAGGATCGCCTGCATGTGGCGATCGCCCATGCCCACCGCCATGGCGGCCGGCTGGCCGTGATGTTCCTCGACCTCGATCTGTTCAAGCGGATCAACGACACCCTCGGCCACGGAATCGGCGACAAGGTGCTGCAGGAAACGGCGCGCCGTCTGGAGACCTGCCTGCGGGAGGGCGATACGGTGGCCCGTCTGGGCGGCGACGAGTTCGTCATCCTGTTGCCCGACCTGGAGCGGGTCGAGGATCTGCCCAAGATGGCCGAGCGGGTAATCTCGGTGGTCCGGATGCCCTTCACGGTGGACGCGCACGAACTTTACGTCACCACCTCGGTCGGCATCGCCGTCTATCCCGAGGACGGTGCCGGCGTCGAAACCCTGCTCAAGAACGCCGATACCGCCATGTACCGGGCCAAGGACCTGGGCCGCAACAGCTACCAGCTCTACACGCCGGCGATGAATGCCCGCTCGTTCGAGCGCCTGGCCATGGAAGCCAGCCTGCGCCACGCCCTGACGCGCGGCGAGTTCGTCCTGGCCTATCAGGTCAAGGTGGACCTGGCCAGCGGCCGTATGTCGGGGGTCGAGGCGTTGCTGCGCTGGCACCACCCGGATCTGGGGCTGGTGTCGCCGGCCGATTTCATTCCCCTGGCCGAGAACATGGGGCTGATCGCCGAGATCGGCGCCTGGGTGATGGAGGCGGCCTGCCGGCAATGCAAAGGCTGGCACGACCTGGGGTTGCCGCCGGTCGGCATTGCGGTCAACGTCTCGGCCCTGCAATTCCGCGAGGACAACGTTCCGGCCATGGTGGGCCGCGCGCTGGCGGCCAGCGGATTGGATCCGCGCCATCTGGAGCTGGAACTCACCGAATCCGTGCTGATGCAGCATGTCGATGACGTTGCCCAGGTCCTGCGGGAAATGCGCGCCCTGGGGGTGCGGATTTCCATCGACGATTTCGGCACCGGCTATTCGTCTCTCAGCTACCTGAAGCGCATGCCCATCGACGCGCTGAAGATCGACCGGTCCTTCGTCGGCGACATCACCGAGGACGGCGATGGCGCCGAAATCGTCAACACCATCGTCAACCTCGCCCACAATCTGAAGCTCAAGGCGGTGGCCGAAGGGGTGGAAACGCCCGCCCAGGCCGCTTTCCTCAGGGATTGCGGCTGCGACGAGATCCAGGGCTATCTGGTCTCGCGTCCGGTCTCGGCCGAAGACCTCATCAGCCTGTTCAACCGAAAGCTGTTGCCCGACGGGATCGTGGGCTGAGCCCGAACGGTCATCCGCTCGATTGACCCGGCAGGGTGAAGCAGAAGGTCGAGCCCTCGCCGAGGGTGCTTTCCACCCAGATGCGGCCGCCATGCTGCTCGACGATCTTCTTGGCGCTGGCCAGGCCGATGCCGGTGCCCTCGTAGGTGCCGGGCCCGTGCAGGCGCTGGAAAACCCCGAAGATTCGCTCGCGGTATTCCGGCGCGATGCCGATGCCGTTGTCCGCCACCCGCACCACCATGTCGTCGCCCTCATGGACGGCGGTCACCCGCACCCGCGGCGGCCGGTCGGGGCTGCGGTATTTGAGGGCGTTGGCGATCAGGTTCTGGAACAGGCGGACCAGATCCTCGAAATTGCCGTGGACCCGCGGCAGCGTGTCGCCCACCGTCACCTCGCCGTGGGTTTCGCAGATGGCCAGGGCCAGGACATCGACGGCATGCAGCGCCGCCCGTCCCAGTTCGACCGCCTCGCGTCCGCCCACCCTGCCGATCCTGGCATAGTCCAGCAGGTCGAGGATCAGCGTATTCATGCGCAGCGCCCCGTCGCGGGCATAGCCGATGAATTCGCGGGCGTCGGAATCGAGCTTGTCGCCGTAGCGCCGGGCCAGCAGGTCGACATACATGGTCACCATGCGCAACGGTTCGCGCAGATCGTGCGAGGCGACGTAGGCGAACTGTTCCAGGTCCTTGTTCGAGGCGTCCAGTTCCCGCACCGTTTCGGTCAGGCGCCGGCGCTGCTCGACCCAGTCGGTGGTGTCGCGTCCGACCGCCTGGAATTCGGCGGTCTCGCCGTCCGCGTTGCGGATGGAGCAGCCTTCCCACGCCACCCAGCGCCATCCACTGGGCAGCCCGACCCGATTTTCCACCGTCGCCCGGTAGTCGGGGCTGTTGGTGGCGAGGGTGATGGCCTGCAAGGTCGCGGTAAGGTCTTCGGGATGGACCAGGGGCTGCCAGAACTCGCCCTGCATCTCCTCGCTGCTTCGCCCCATCGCCTTGGCAAAGGCATCGTTGACGAACAGCAGGCGGCCCTGCGGGTCGAAGCGGATGACGAGGTCGTTCTGGGACTGCACCAGGCCGCGGTAGCGCTCTTCACTGGCGGCCAGGCGGTCGATGGCCTGCCGCCAGGCCACCATGCGGCGGTGGAGCACCGCCATGGCTGCCAGGACCAGGACCACCAGCGCCGCGCCGAACAGCCCGGCCACCCGGCTGTCGTGCCGCCACTGGGCAAGAACGTCGCTTTCGGCCAGGGCCACCAGGATGACATACGGCATGCCGGCGATCCGCCGCAGGGTGGCGGTACGCGCCACGCCGTCGATCGGCGAGGTGTAGTGGCAATGGGTTTCGGCATCGCCGCCGGCCATCAGGCGTCGCAGGGGTGGAGGGACCGCGGTGGTGTCCGGCGGGACGTGCTGGCCTGCGAGGGCCGGGAAACGGGCGGCCAGCCTGCCGCTGTCGTGGTAGAGGGTGACGGTTCCGCCCCGGCCGAGGTTCAGCGCCCCGAAGGTTTCGGCGAAATGGTCGGCGGCGATGGCGGCGTAGACCACGCCCCCGAACGAGCCGTCGCGGTTGTCGATCCGCCGCCCGATCCGGATCACCCATTTCTGCACCACCTCGCCGAACACCGGCGGGCTGAGGACCAGGCCGAGCCCGGAATGGTCCCGCAGCCGGCGGAAATCTTCTTGGCCGGCGATGCTGGAGCGGTGGCGGGCGACATTTTTCAGCGCGTAGCGCAGGTTGCCGTCGGCCCCCCAGATGCGGAAGCCCACCAGTTCGGGATGCAGGCCGTCCTGGCGCGCCATCATGGCCAGCAGGGCGCCTTCGTCGAACCGGCCGGTGCTCTGCTGGCGCGCGATCTCGCCCAGGATGGCCTGCAAGCCGAGGTCGGCCTTCTCGACGGTATCGGTGAAGTGGTCGGCCAACGTCTTGGCCAGGTTGGCGGTCACCACGTCGGCGGTGCGTTCGGCGTAATCGCGCCCCTGGATGACCGCCCAGCCGATCAGGCCGACGATCATGGCGATGACGCACAGGCCGCTCCCCGCCAAGGCCATCTCGTGCCGCCGGCCGGCGAACCTTGGCAGTTTGGCGCTGTACATCCGACCTTAATCCCGGTGCCGCGGCCCCTTTCTTGGGGCTAAACAGGATAGGGCGAAACGGGGGCGAGGATAAACCCCATTCTGCGCCGGCTCACGCGCCGCCCGGATTCGCCGGCCGATCAGGCAAACGGCCCCTCTTGTCCCCATCGTGCTGGAATTATATGGGCGAGAGTCGTATAGACCTTATCTTTCCTCGGCCGCGGGCTGTGCGGACGAGGTGCGGACGACGAGGAGCAGATGCCCGAGAGTTGGTCACCGAACAGCTGGCGCGCCAAGCCGATCCAGCAGGTTCCCACCTATTCCGACCAGGCCCGCCTGGCCGAAGCCGAACGCCAGCTGGCCTCGTCGCCTCCCCTGGTGTTCGCCGGCGAGGCGCGCCGCCTGGAAGCGTCCCTGGCCCGGGTGGCCGAGGGGCGGGCCTTCGTCCTGCAGGGCGGCGATTGCGCCGAGAGCTTCGCCGAGTTCCGCGCCGATACCATCCGCGATACGTTCCGCGTCATGTTGCAGATGGCGGTGGTGCTGACCTATGGCGCCGCCATGCCGGTGGTCAAGGTCGGGCGCATGGCCGGCCAGTTTGCCAAGCCGCGCTCGGCCGACACCGAGACGGTGGGGGGCGTCACGCTGCCCAGCTACCGTGGCGACATCGTCAACGGCATCGACTTCACCGCCGAAGCCCGGATTCCCGATCCCGACCGCATGGTACGGGCCTACAACCAGTCGGCCGCCACCCTGAACCTGCTGCGTGCCTTCGCCCAGGGCGGCTATGCCGACCTGCATAAGGTGCACCAGTGGACGCTGGGGTTCCTGGCCGGGTCGCTCCAGGGCAAGCTGTACGAGGACCTGGCCAACCGCCTGTCCGAGACCCTGGCCTTCATGGGGGCCTGCGGCATGACCTCGGAAACCACCCCGCAGATCCGCGAGACCGAGTTCTTCACCTCGCACGAGGCGCTGCTGCTGCCCTACGAGCAGGCGTTGACCCGCGTCGATTCCACCTCGGGCGACTGGTATGATTGTTCGGCCCATATGCTGTGGATCGGCGAACGCACCCGCCAACCCGATGGCGCTCACGTCGAATTCCTGCGCGGCGTGAAGAATCCCATCGGCTTCAAGGCCGGTCCCGGTACCAGCGGCGACGACATCCTGCGTCTGCTCGATCTGCTCAATCCGGAGAACCGCCCCGGCCGCATGACCATCATCACCCGCATGGGGGCGGAAATCTTGTCGGAAAGATTGCCGGCCCTGATCCGTACCGTTCAGCGCGAGGGGCGCTCGGTGGTGTGGAGCTGCGATCCCATGCATGCCAATACCGTCAAGGCGGCTTCCGGCTACAAGACCCGGCCGTTCGACCGCATCCTGGCCGAGGCGCGGGCCTTCTTCGCCGTCCACAAGGCGGAAGGCAGCCATGCCGGCGGCGTGCATTTCGAGATGACCGGCCAGGACGTGACCGAGTGCCTGGGCGGCACCATGGCCATCACCGAGGATGGCCTGGCCGACCGTTACGATACCCATTGCGACCCCCGCCTCAACGCCACCCAGGCGCTGGAGCTGGCCTTCCTGATCGCCGATCAGCTCAAGGCCGACCGCCAGCAGAAGCGGGCAGGGGCGCACGCCGCGGCGCAATAGGTCGCGGCCGTTACGTCCGACGCCTCCACCGGCTGCGGCTGGTGGAGGGGGGCGGGCCGTCCAGCCGGCGGAAAAAATCGTCCAGCATCGCCGCGGTGGCGTCGCCGTAACGCTGATGCACCGCCGCGGGCGTGGCGGCATGGGCGGCCCGCAGGCCGGCGAACAGCGCCAGCATCAATTCGGCGAAGCCGTGGTCGGTCAACTGCCACAGGGCATCGGCGCTTCCGCCGGCCGGCGGACCCAGGTTGCTGTTGACCAGATCGATGAACCAGCGGCGCCGATGGTCGAAATCGGCGAAGGAATGGGCCACCACCGCCAGCACATCGTCGGCCAGCGCCCGCGCCTCGGCATCGGCATGCACCGAATCCCAGTCGATCCGGCCGTTCTCACGGTGATGGCGGTCCAGGATGGCCTGGCTTTTCCGCTGGCATTGCTGGTAGAGGGCCGGGCCGATCATCTTGTCCACCGCCAAGTGGAATCCCGGCAGCATGCGCCGCGACAGGACCGCCATGCGGCCCCCATCGCTGTGGTGGGCGCCGTCGTGGCGGGGCGGGAACAGATGGGCGAACCTTTTGGTCAGGATGCGGTCGAAGGGCCGGCGTCGTGCCCCCTCCCATTGCCGCTGCTCGCGCAGGGCAGAGCAATGGTCCCACGACCGCTGGAAGGTGGCGGTGAACCGGCCATGCTCCTCGGCCAGAAAGCGTTCGGCGATGGCGCGGATCGCGCCGGCCGACAGGCTGCCGCCGGCCTTGCCGGCCTCGACTTCCAGGCGGGTGGCGAAATGGCCGATCATGGCGCCGGCGATGGCCACGCATGGGGCATAAGCGGCGTCGGCGGCCGGTTCGGGCGGCGAATCACTCATGGGCGGTAAGCCTCGGCTCCTGTCTCCACCATAGCCCCGCCGGCGGCGCATTGACAGCCCTTCCGGGGTGCCGTAACACCAAGGCCATGATCGAGTCCCTCGTCATCGCCCTGGCCCAGATCAATCCCGTCGTCGGCGACCTCGACGGCAATCTGCGGCGGATTCGCCAAGCCCGGGCCACGGCCGCTGCCGGCGGCGCCGCTCTGGCGGTCTATCCCGAACTGACCGTCTCGGGCTATCCGCCCGAAGATCTGGTCCTGAAGGCCGCCTTTCTGGATGCGGTGGAGGCCGCCGTGGAATCCCTGGCGGCCGACACCGCCGATGGCGGGCCGGCGCTGCTGGTTGGTGCGCCGTGGCGGGTGGACGGCGTCTGCCGCAATGCCGTGCTGCTGCTGGATCACGGCCGGGTGGCGGCGACCCGGCTGAAGCACCACCTGCCCAATTACGGGGTGTTCGACGAGGTCCGCGTCTTCACGCCCGGCCCGGCGCCGGCGCCCATCCCTTTCCGCGGCCTCCGCCTGGGCGTGATGGTTTGCGAAGACATGTGGCATTCCGACGTCGCCGACACCCTGGCTTCGGCCGGCGCCGACATGCTGGTGGTGCCCAACGGCTCGCCCTACGAGGAGGACAAGGCCGGCGCCCGCTTGGTCCATGCGCGCGCCCGGGTGGCCGAGACCGGCCGGCCGCTGCTTTACGTCAACCAGGTGGGGGGGCAGGACGAACTGGTATTCGACGGCGCCTCCTTCATCCTCGACCGCCGCGGCGAGGCCGTGCTGCGCCTGCCGGCCTGGCAAGAGGACGTCGCCCTGTCCCACTGGCGGCGCGGGGAGGACGGCTGGACCGCGGCCGGGCCGCTCGCTCCGGCGGCGGGGCCGGTCGAGGGCTCCATCTACCAGGCGCTGATGCTGGGCCTGCGCGATTATGTCGGCAAGAACGGTTTCCCCGGCGTGGTGTTGGGCCTGTCGGGCGGCATCGATTCGGCGCTGGCCGCCGCGCTGGCCGCCGACGCCCTGGGACCCGGCAAGGTGTGGTGCGTGATGATGCCCTCGCCCTATACCAGCGCCGAAAGTCTGGAGGATGCCGCCGGGGTGGCCGCCCTGCTGGGGTGCCGCCTGGATACGATCGGCATCGAGCCGGCCATGTCGGCCTTCGCCGGCATGCTGGCCCCGGCGTTCGCCGGGCGCGAGGCCGATATCACCGAAGAGAACCTCCAGTCGCGGGCTCGCGGCATGACCCTGATGGCGCTGTCCAACAAGTTCGGCCCCATGGTCCTGTCGACCGGCAACAAAAGCGAGATGAGCGCCGGTTACGCCACCCTCTATGGCGACATGTGCGGCGGCTTCGCCGTGCTGAAGGACGTCTACAAGACCCAGGTTTTCGCGCTGTGCCGCTGGCGCAACGCCCATCGGCCGGCCGGCGGGCTGGGGCCGGCGGGCGCCGTGATGCCGGAGCGGGTGATCACCAAGCCGCCCTCGGCCGAGCTCAAGCCCAACCAGACCGACCAGGACACCCTGCCGCCCTACGAGGTGCTGGACGGCATCCTGTCCTGCCTGATCGAAGGGGAATTGTCGGTGGAAGACACGGTGGAGCGGGGTTACGACGAGGCGACGGTCCGCCGGGTCTGGCGCATGCTGGACCGCGCCGAATACAAGCGGCGCCAGGCGCCGCCCGGGGTCAAGATCACCGGCCGCTCGTTCGGCCGTGACCGGCGTTACCCGATCACCAACGGATTCACCCGGTCGGTGTAGCCGGCGGGAGGGCGTTCGCCGCCGCCGTCCATCGCCGTCCGCACCCAGATCGGGGTCATCCGCAACCCCTGTTCGGCCAGGTCGCGCAACAGGCCGATCAGCCGGCCGGAGGCGACGGTGCCCCTGGCGACGATCAGGCTTCCGGCCAGGGAACGCACGTCCGCCATCACGATCTGCAAGGGCTGCAAGTCACCGGGGGCGATGCGGACGGCGCCCGGCGGCGGCGTGTCCGGCCCGGTTCCGCCAGCGGGTGGCGGCGGCGCCGGGGCATAGGACTCGGCGTCCTTCACGCCACGCCCCTCGGCCAGCAGCAGCGGCAGGCGGGCCCGCAGCCCTTCGGCCACCAGCGGCTTGCGGACAAAGGCATCGGCGTCCAGTGCCACCGCGGCGGCCACCACCGCCTCGTCCTCGACGCCGCTCAGCACGATGACCGGAACCTCGCGCGCCACTCCCGCGATGCGGCCGCTGCGGATGTCGCGCAGCAGGTCCAGGCCGCCGCGTACCGGCATGCGCACGTCAAGGATGACCAGGCGCGGACCGCGGTCCAGGCGGCTCAGGATTTTCTCCGCCTCTTCCACGCTCTCCACGGCGGCCACCCGCGGCGCGCCGACCTTGCCCAGGATAAGCTCGGTGATCCGGCGCGAGTACATCTCGTCATCGACCACCAGCACAAGGTCGGTGTGGTGCAAAGTCTCCAGGCCGATCGCCATTCTCGTCCCCAGTGCGTCCATTCGCCCCCACCGATTTGGCCGGTGATGGCGGGCCGACTTTACCAATGGCGGTGTCGGCCGGCCATCCGAACTTCACCCGAGTTCGACCGGTTGCCCCCGCCCTGCCGATCCCCGCTTGTGCCGGGTGCGGCGGCGGTGCTACAAGCGGGCGCGCCGCAAGCCGTTGCGTGAAAACGCGGTCCACTTCAACGGATAACCAGGGCGACATGACCCCCACCGTCCGTTTCGCCCCCAGCCCCACCGGCCTTCTGCACGTCGGCAACGCCCGGGTGGCGCTGATCAATGCCCTGCTGGCCCGGTCGCTGGGCGGGCGTTTCCTGTTGCGTTACGACGACACCGACATCGAGCGGTCGCGTCCGGAATATGTCACGGCCATCGCCGAGGATTTGCGCTGGCTGGGCCTGGCCTGGGATATCGAGGCCTTCCAGTCGCGGCGCCTGGACCGCTACGAGGCGGCGGCCGCAACCCTGAAGGCGGCCGGCCGGCTCTATCCCTGCTACGAGACGGCCGAGGAGCTGGAGTTCAAGCGCCGTCGGCTGCTGGCCCGCGGCAAGCCGCCGGTCTACGACCGCGCCGCACTGGCGCTCACCGCCGAGGACCGTGCCCGGCTGGAAGCCGAGGGGCGGCGAGCCCACTGGCGTTTCAAGCTGGAGCAGGCCGAAATCCGCTGGCCCGACCTGGTGCGCGGCGACAGCCACACCCACGGCGCCACCCTGTCCGACCCGGTGCTGATCCGCGGCGACGGCACCTTCCTCTACACCCTGCCCA
>JAKAFA010000004.1 GCA_021818185.1 Pseudomonadota bacterium
CTTGGCGCCGGATGGCCAGCAGCCAGGGCAGCACCACCGGACCCATCATGGCGCCCAGCATGACCATCCACATGCCGAAGGTGGCGGCAAGCTCGGCGGCGCTCCAGGCGGCCCCGGCCGGCCGGCCGCAGATGGCCCCCAGGCCGGGAGCCAGCCAGCCGGCGGCGATGACGGCCAGCGCCCTCAGGCCGTCCCCGACCACGAGAATTGCGAGTGCAGGGCGTGGGTGTTGGTGGTGTCGATGCGGAAGGCGCCGTCCTGATAGGTCGTGCTGCCCATGCTCAGCACTTGGCTCGGCGCATGGATCTGGTTGTAGACGTTCTCCAGCATGACCGGCTTGTCGCGGTCGCGGCCCTTCATCCAGGTCAGGGTGGAGCGCAGGACGTCGCCCACCTTGGCGGCCCGCGATTTGGTCTCGACGGTGAACTCGACCTTGTCGCGGCGGGTCGGCTTCCGCTCGCGTACGAACTGGGCCAGGATCTTCCACGGCCCGCCCGCCTCGCCGCTCAGGATGCGCTCCAGCGCCGCCTGTTGCGCCGGTGAACAGCCTTCGTCCACATAGGTGGTCAGGACCCAGTCGCCGGATGCCATGTGCTGGGGCGTGTCGAACACCACCACCGCACGCATCCCGCCCAGATCGGTGTCGGCGAAGCGGCCTTCGTCGATCTGGATGCCCCAATAGCCGATGCAGCGCTCATGGGTGCACATCTGGGTGAAATGGAAATGCCCGGTGCACACCACTTGGCAATTGCAGTTCTCGAACAGGACGCCCTTGGCCCACCACGCGTCGGCTGACATCTCCCCTCCCCTGTTCCCGTTGCCCGCGCACCGGGTCCCGTCCGCCGCCTCAGCCGCCGTCGGCGCGGCACACCTCGGCATTATGGAAGCACCAGGCGTTTCGGCCGGACGCTTTGGCACGGTACATGGCCTTGTCGGCGGCGGCCAGCAATTCCTCGTCGCCGGCGCCGTGATCGGGGAACAGGGCGATGCCGATGCAGCCGCCGACCGAAACCTCGGTGCCCGCCACCGGAATGGGCTGGCAGATGCGGGTCAGCACCTTGTCGACGATCCGCGCGATCTCCTCGTCGCTGCCGGCGTCCTCCAGGATGGCAACGAATTCGTCGCCGGCCAGCCGGGCCACGGTGTCGGTACGCCGCACCGCCTCGCTCAACCGTCCGGCGATGCAGCGCAGCACATGGTCGCCGGCCGCATGGCCCAGCCGGTCGTTGATCGGCTTGAAATGGTCGAGGTCGATGAAGGCCAGAGCCAGGCGGGTGCCGTGGCGCAATGCCCGGCTGATGGCCAACTCCAGCCGGTCGGCGAACAGGAAACGGTTGGGCAGGCCGGTCAAGTGGTCGTGGTGGGCCAGATCGCGCAGCCGGGCTTCCGCCCGCTTGCGGGCGGAAATATCGCGGACCACGCTGGTGAAGGCGACGGTGCCGCCCTGGTTCATCTCGCGCACCGCCACTTCCAGCGGGAAGGTGGCGCCGTCCTTGCGTTTGCCGATCACCTCGCCGCTGGCGATCACCCGTTCGAATTCCAGGCTGTCCGCCGCCTGGATGGTGCCGACCGGATCGGGAATCAGGGTGCGGATGCTCTGGCCGATCACTTCCTCGGCGGTAAAGCCGAAGATGCGTTCGGCGGCGGGATTGAAAGTCTGCACGCGCCCCTGGTCGTCCACGGTCAGGATGCCGTCGGCGACCGTGCGGATGATGCCCTCCAGCCGCTGCTCGCGCGAGCGCAGGGCCTTGGCGGTCCGCAGGTGTTCGCTGACGTCGCGCGCCTCGATCAAATAGACGTCCGGACCGGGCACCCCCAGGCGGCTGGCCCACAATTCCACGTCAAGCTCGCCGCCATTGCTGCCGATCAGCTTGAGCGGCACCATGCCGTCCTCGACCAGCGCATCCATGCCCATCTCGGTAATCGCCACGTAATCGGCATGAAGGATGGCCTCGAAGGGCGTGCCGACGAAGCCCTCGGCGTCCACCACCCGCAACCAGCGCAGGGCACACTGATTGGCGAACACGATGCGATCCTTCTTGACCAGAAGCACCATGTTGTGCAAGCGGTCGAGAAGCTCCAGGCGGGCCCTCCAAGCCTCGTCTCCCCAAAGCCTCGCCACAACGGCAGCCCCGTCGCTCATCACATCCTCATCCGCCCAAGGCAACTAACCAATAAGCATTGCGGCCGTAAGCGGTATCATCAAACAGGTCCAGGCCGCAAGTTCCGCAAGGGTAGGGGGTATGGCGGGCGCAGCCTGTGCTTAACGCCGATTCCGCGGGTGGGCCGGTCAATACCGGGGCGCTCCCCTTTCCCATCAGAAGAAATTCCTCGATGGCTCCGTCCAGGCATGGCGGATAGTTGCCATCCGGCGGCCGGGCCGCCGCGGCGAGTCAGAACAACTCGACATTGTCGCCCAGATGGGCATTCCGTGGCGGCGGGTCCTCATCCGCCGGCGAGATCAGGCTCAGCCAGTCGGCGATCCCGCGGTTCATGCCCTCGGCCGCCCGAAATTCCAGGTGGCAGCCTTTTTCGCTGACCCGGACCACCCGCGCCGGGATCTCGTCCGCGAAGCCGTCGGCGACGAAGCGGACCGCGGCCCCGACGGCAAGGCCGGTCTGCACCTCGACCAGCGCCCCCGATATCGACATGTCGCGGATGCGGCCGGCCTGCCGCGAGCCATCGGCGGACAGGATGGCGCCGGTGCTGACGCTGATGCGTTCATGGCGGCGGCGGTTGCCGGCGAAGGACTGGCGCAGGGTCGCCACCAGACGATGGCGCAGGGTGTCGACCTCGGCCGACACCGAGCCCACCGTCTGCATGACGATCGACGACAATTGCTCGGCTTCGGTGGCGGTTTCCGAAATCTGGGCGATGGTCGCGGTGACGGTGCGGGTCTCGTTGGCCGCCTGTCGCGCCTCGTCGGAAATGGTGCCGGCGTTTTCCGCCTGGCGGCGAATGGTCGCCGCCATGCCCGCCGACATCGCATTGATGCGCTCGACCACGCCGTCCACCCGGCCGATGGCCTCGGCCGCCTGGGCGACGGCCACCTGAATGCTGTCCACCAGGCCGCGGATGCGGCTGGTGGCGTCGGTGGTCTGCTGGGCCAGCCCCTTGACTTCGCCCGCCACCACGGCGAATCCCTTGCCCGCGTCGCCGGCGCGCGCCGCCTCGATGGTGGCGTTCAGCGCCAGCAGATTGGTCTGGCGGGCGATGGTGTCGATCAGCCCCACGATGTCGCCGATCTGCCGCGACGCCTCGGACAGGCCGGCGACGATGGTCGTGGTCTGGCGCGACTCTGCCGCCGCCCGCTCGGCGATGCGCTGGGACTCGGCGGTCTCGTCCGCCATCTGCCGCAGCGAGGCCAGCAGTTCGCCGGCCGACGCGGCGACCGAATTGACGTTCCGGGTGGCCCCGCCCGCCGCCTGGGCGACCGCCCGGTTGCGCTCGCTTACCGAAGTGGCCTGTTCCAGCATGGTGCGGGCGATGACGCCGAGTTGGTCCGAGCGGCCGCTCACCTCGGTCACCGTGCCGTCGATCGCCCGTTCCAGTTGGTCCGACATGGACAGCAGGGTCTGCTTGGTCTCTTTCTCCGCCTCGCGCAGGATCTCCTCGCCCTGGCTGCTTTTTCCCACCAGATCCTGCAACAGGCCGCCGATGACCCGGGCATAGAAGGCCGGTCCGGCCAGCAGGCCGGCGGGACGCAGGGCGGCGGCGGCATCCCAGCGGCGCACCGCCAGCTGTCGCATCGCCTCGTTCAGCCCGGCGACCGGCGCCGCCACGCCGCGCCACATCGTCCAGACCAGGCCGCCGATTCCCAGCGCCGACGCCGTCGCTCCGGCCACGCCCGCCCACGGCCCCCCGGACAGGGCGCCGAGCATCGCCGCCCCGGCCCCCGCCAGGCCGAGCGCCGTCCAGGAGAGCGGCAGGGCCAGCGGCGCCGCGCCTCCCGGCCGCTGGCCCGGCGCGGCCCGCACCGTCATGCTGGTGACGCCCAGGGCCCGGAAATAGCTGGCGTAGACCATGTCGTCGCCAAGGATGTGGCGAATCAGCCAGTCCCGCAGGAATTCGAAGACGTCATTGGCGATCACCGGCTCGCGCCGGTAGCGTTCGCCCAGTTCCGCCACCTGCTCCTCCAGGCGCTGATGGCTGCGGTGGTGGTCGGCGGCCCCCGGAAATCCCCAGTTGGCGAAGAGGTCCTCCTCGCGCCGGAAATGGTACGAGACGTAACGCGCCAATTCCTCGAGAATGCCGCCCAGCACCGTGGTCCGCCGCTCCTGATTGGCGTCCCACAGCTGGTTGATCAGACGGATCAGCGTCTGATGGTCTTCGTCGAATTCGGCGACGCCGACACTGAGGCGCGGCTGCCACTCGATGAGGGACATATGCATACTCCTGCGCGAGACTCTCAGGCATTACCACATACCGCTGGGCATAATCATCCCCGTTTTGGGATGCCGCTCCGCATAGACAGCCGCCCGGCCCTGCGCGACAATGGCGGAGCGAAGCTGCGGGAAGACCCCCGATGACGACCGATGCGCTGGTGATACTCTGCGGCAGCCGTCCCACCGGCGGGACGTGAGGCCGCCGATGCCGTCCCCCGCCCTGTCCTGCGCCGGCGATGCCAGCCCGTGGATTCGTCGTTTCGCCCCGCTGGTCCCGGCCGGCGGCCGGGTGCTCGACCTGGCCTGCGGCGGCGGTAGGCACGCCCGGCTGTTCCTGGAAGGCGGGGCGGCGGTCACCTGTCTGGACCGCGACCTGTCGCTGGTCGCCGATCTGGCCGGCCGCGCGGAGTTGATCGCCGCCGATCTGGAGGACGGTTCGTCCTGGCCGCTGGCCGGGCGACAATTCGACGCGGTGGTGGTGGTCAATTACCTGCACCGGCCGCTGCTGCCGGCCCTGGTGGAGGCGGTGGCACCCGGCGGCCTGCTGCTCTACCAGACTTTTGCCGCCGGCCACCAGCGCCACGCCCGTCCGCGCAACCCCGACCATCTGCTGCAACCCGGCGAATTGCTGGCGGCGGTGGCCGGCTGCTTGCAGGTGGTGGCCTACGAGGCGGGGCAGGACCCCCGCCCCGGCTGTCCCACGGTGATCGAGCGGATCTGCGCCGCCCGCACTGCGGAACCGGTACCGCTTTACCCCTGACGCCGCCCGGTCAGGGCCGTGAACACTTCCCGTCCCTGCTGCGGGCCCTGGTCGAACTGAACGTGGATGTGCCCATGTTCGGCGGCGCGGGTCTCGAAGCTGGCGGTGCGCCCGGCCACCGCCAGGGTGCCGTGCTGCCCCGGCTGGCCGTTGGGAACCCCCGCGACATTGGCACCGCCTTCCGAGACGTCTTCCACCCGGCCCACCAGGGTGTTGTCGCCCAGCCGGACTTCGCAGGCGGCATCCACCTTGACCCGCTCGAACATGCGCCGGTCGGTTTCCTCGGTGCTGGTGCGCACCAGCCGGACCAGCACCTGACGCAGGTCGCTGATGCTCTCGGCCACCTGGAACGAGGCGGAACGCACTCCGCCGGCCTGTTGCCCGGCCTCGGCCGCATCCATCGACACCTCGGCGATCAGCTTGGCGACCTCCTGCGCGGCGCTGCTGGTTTCGATGACGTTGCGGCTGATTTCCTGGGTGGCGGCGCTCTGCTCCTCCATGGCGGCGGCGATGGACGACGCCACCTCGTCGATGCGGCCGATGGTACCGCCGATGCCCGACACCGCGGTGACCGCCGCGCCGGTCAGTTCGGTGATCTTGGCGATCTGCAGGGAGATCTCCTCGGTGGAACGGGCGGTCTGGTTGGCCAGGTTCTTGACCTCGTTGGCCACCACGGCGAAGCCCTTGCCCGCCTCGCCGGCCCGCGCCGCCTCGATGGTGGCGTTCAGCGCCAGCAGGTTGGTCTGGCTGGCGATATCGTTGATCAGCTTGGCGATCTCGCCGATGCGGCCGACCTCCTCGGCCAGCGAGCGGATGGTGGCCTGCGCCCCCTCGCCGTCGGTCACCGCCTCGGAGGTGACGGTGCCGGCATAGGCCACCTGGGACGAGATTTCGCGGATCGACGCCGCCAGTTCCTCGGTGGCCGAGGCCACCGCCTGGGCGTTGGCCAGCGCCTGTTCCGCCGCGGCGGCCACCCCCTGGGAGCTGCCGCTGACCCGTCCGGCCGCTTCGGCCATGCCCTCGGCGTCGCGGGCCATGTCGCCGGTGCGCGCCGCCACCACCGCCACCGCCGCGCCCGCCTCGCGTTCGACCGTCTCGGCCATCTGCTGCAAGGCCTGCCGCCGGTCGGCCTGGGCCTTGCGCTCGTGTTCGCTGCGCTCTTGCGCGGCATAGGCCAGCTTGGCCTTCATGGCGCGCAGCAGGTTGGTCAGCCGGGTGAACTCGCTGCTGGCCGCCGCCTCGATCTCGTAGGTGAAGTCGCTGCGCGCAATGGCATCGAAATGCGCTTCGAACCGGCGCAACGGCCGCTGCACCGCGGCCAGCAGCGCCAGGCCGGCCCCGCCGGCCGCCAGCACCCCGGCCGCCACCACGCCGGCCACCGCCAGCCAGCCGGCCCCGGACAGCCCCAGGCCGCCGGCCACGGCCGCGGTCAGCGCGTCGAGCGCCAGGACCAGGGCGAAGCGCCCCGACAGGCCGGACACCCAGCCGGCCACCCGATGGCCCAGGCCGGTGGGAATTGCCAGCCCTTCCACGATGCGGATGTCATGGGCCTCGCCCTTCCGGATGCGCGCGTAGAGCTGATCGGCCGCCCGCACCTGCTCGCGCGACGGCTTGGAGCGGATCGAGATATAGCCGGTGATCCGCCCGCCCTCCATCATCGGGGTGACGTTGGCCCGCACCCAATAGAAGTCCCCCGTCTTGGTGCGGTTCTTCACCAGCCCTTCCCACGGACGCCCCGCCTTGATGGTTGCCCACAGGTCGGCAAAGGCGGCGGGCGGCATGTGCGGATGCCGGATAAGGTTGTGGGGCGCCCCGACCAGTTCCGCTTCGGTATAGCCCGAGATCTTGACGAAAGCAGCATTGACAAATGTAATCCGCCCACCGGTATCTGTGCGTGACACCAGCAGCTCGTCATCCGGCATTTCGACTTCGCGATCGGTGATCGGCTCGTTGACACGCATGAATACCCCCAGAGTCGGCAAGCGACGCGCAGAATAGTCCAGTCGCATTGCGCTTGCCACGCCTATCCTCTTGGACGTGCCATGCACCTTGAACATCGCGGCCGCGCCCCCTATATAGGTCGCGTCGAATTCGTTGGGCGTTTCCCACGGCGGCGTCGTATCCGGCGCACCACCTGGCATATTCCCAGTCCTGAGTTTGATGCCCTCCACCTGTCGTGCGGGGGCAACGCCAGTTTGCGGAGGGTCTATGTCCACTGGCACGGTGAAATGGTTTAACGCGACCAAGGGTTATGGTTTCATCAAGCCCGACGATGGTTCGGCGGACGTGTTCGTACATGTCTCGGCGGTCGAACGGGCCGGCATGAGCAATCTCGGCGAGGGGCAGCGGCTGTCCTACGAGCTGGAGCGCGGCCGCTCCGGCAAGCTGGCCGCGGTGAACCTCCGCGCGGCCTGAGGCTTTTTTTCATATCCTGCGGGGCAGCTTCGGCTGCCCCTTTCGTCTTGGAGGTTGGCCGATGGCCAAAGAAGATCTGATCGAGTTCGAGGGCGTGGTCAGCGAAGTGCTGCCCGATGCCCGTTTCCGCGTCAAGCTGGACACCGGCCACGACGTGATGGCCTATACCGCCGGGCGGATGAAGAAGAACCGCATCCGCATCCTGGTGGGCGACCGCGTCACCGTCGAGATGACCCCCTACGACCTGACCAAGGCCCGCATCAATTTCCGCCACAAGGACGAACGCGCCGCCATGGGCCCCGGCCCGGCCCGCCGGCCGCCGCCGCGCCGCCGCTGATCGGCCCCCCCCCCTCTCCCGCCTGCTCCGTTCCGACCCGCGCCGTCCCTTCGCAATAAGGGTGGCGCTTATGCCGTTGGAATTAGAATAATTAAAACCCATTGATCGCCGGCCGCCGGATGCAAATGTCAAACGGCACGACCGGCGGCGCGAATGGGCAGAGATCCCCCCGCTGTCGGACCCGACATCAGCGGAGGACGAATCATGTCGCTCAAGGGTTCCAAGACCGAAGGCAACCTCAAGGCTGCGTTCGCCGGTGAAAGCCAGGCCAACCGGCGCTACCTGTATTTCGCCCAGAAGGCGGACGTCGAGGGCCATAACGACGTCTCGGCGCTGTTCCGTTCGACCGCCGAGGGCGAGACTGGCCATGCCTTCGGCCACCTGGAATTCCTGGAGGCCACTGGCGACCCCGCCACCGGCCTGCCCATCGGCGATACCGGCGCCAACCTGAAGGCGGCGGTGGCCGGCGAGACCCACGAGTACACCGACATGTATCCCGGCATGGCGCGCACCGCCCGCGAGGAAGGCTTCGACGAGATCGCCGACTGGTTCGAAACCCTCGCCAAAGCCGAAAAATCCCATGCCGGGCGCTTCCAGAGGGCGCTGGACGGAATGGGCGGCTGAACGGCCCGGGCCCGCCGGGAGGGATCTTCCCTCCCGGCTTCGGGCACGGGGGATCATGTGGGGAGGAGGGGCCCATGCGGGAAGGCAACCTGGACGCGCCGACGCGCCATCCCTATGACTGGCGGAGCCCGGATTTCACCGATCCGGCCAAGCTGGAAGCCGAAATGCGGCGGGTGTTCGACCTGTGCCACGGCTGCCGCCGCTGCTTCAACCTGTGCGATTCCTTTCCCCGCCTCTTCGATCTGGTGGACAAGGCGGGCGAGGCGGAAATGGCCGGAGTGGCCGGCGCCGATCTGGACCGGGTGGTGGACGCCTGTACGCTGTGCGACCTGTGCTTCATGACCAAATGCCCCTATGTGCCGCCCCATCCCTTCGCCATCGACTTCCCCCATCTGATGGTGCGCGCCCGCGCCGCCCGGCTCGCCCGCGGGGAAAGCGGCTTCATGGAGCGCCAGTTGACCGAGACCGACCGCAACGGCAGCCTGGCGCGGCCGGTGGCCGGCCTGGCCAACTGGGCCACCCGGCGCGGCAACCGCCTGACCCGCCCGGCGCTGGAAGCGGTGGCCGGCGTGCACCGCGACGCGGCACTGCCCCGCTATGCCGGACGCACCCTGATGATGCAGGCTGCCGCTTCGGACCCGGTGGTCAATGCCGCCGCCCCCGCCTTCGGCCGCAAGGCGGTGCTGTTCGCCACCTGTTTCGCCAATTACAACACCCCGCCCCTCGGGCTGGCGGCGCGGGCGGTGCTGGCCCACAACGGCGTGGACACCAAGCTGGCCTACCCCGGCTGCTGCGGCATGCCGCAACTGGAGCAGGGCGATCTGGCCCGGGTGGCGGCCAAGGCCAAGACGATTGCCGCGGCATTGCTGCCGCTGGTGGACGAGGGCTGGGACGTGGTGGCACCGGTACCGTCCTGTGCCCTGATGATGAAATTCGAATGGCCGCTGATCCTGCCCGGCGATCCCGACATCGCACGCTTGGCGGCGGCAGTCTACGACGTCAGCGAATATGTGGTCGACATTGCCGCCAAGGAGGGGCTGGCCCCCGGCCTGCGCCCGCTGCCCGGCGGGGTGACGCTCCACTTGGCCTGCCACGCCCGCGCCCAGAACATGGGGCCCAAGGCCGCCGAGATGCTGCGGCTGCTGCCCGACACCGCCGTCACGGTGGTCGAGCGCTGCTCGGGCCATGGCGGCGCCTGGGGCGTGCGCACCGAGAATTTCCCGGTGGCGCTGCGCGTCGGCAAACCGACCGTCCGCCAGGTGGCCAAGGCCGGCGCCGCCCATCTATGTTCCGAATGCCCGTTGGCCGGCGCCCACATCGCCCAGGGGCTGGAGGCCGAAAATCCGGCCGGCGCGGCGCCCGAGCCGCTGCACCCCATCCAGCTCGTGGCCCGCGCCTACGGCCTGCCCGAGGGAGAGCCGCTATGAAGCATGCCATCACCGCCGACGACATCCTGCCGCTGTCCGTATGGGGCGAAGTCCGCCGCGACCGCCGCCGCGCCGTGATGGAGCTGAAACGCCGCCGCCGCCTGGAGGTCGGACCCTTCGCCACCGTCATGTTCGAATGCTGGCAGACCATGTGGGTGCAGGTCCAGGAAATGCTGTGGATCGAAAAGGGCGGCCCAGAGCAACTGGAGGGCGAACTGGCCGCCTACAATCCCCTGGTGCCCAAGGGCGATGAACTGGTCGCCACCCTGATGCTGGAGATTGAGGACGAGGCCCGCCGCGCCCGCCTGCTGGCCGGACTGGGCGGCATCGAGCATCGCGTGGAGCTGCGCTTCGCCGGCGAGACCGTCCGGGCCGTGCCCGAAGGCGACATCGACCGCACCACCGCCGAAGGCAAGACGTCGAGCGTCCATTTCCTCCATTTCCCCTTCACCCCCGGGCAGATCGCCGAGTTCCGCGCCACCGGCACACAGGCGATCCTCGCCATAACCCATTCCGCCTACCCCCATATGACGGCGCTGCCCGAGGCGGTACGGCAGCGGCTGTGCGAGGATTTCGACTGATCCCGCCGGCCGGCCCCTCCTCCACCTCGACAAGCACCGCGGCCCGGCGCACCATCGGCCGATGGGGACCGTAGCGGAGACGGACATGGACTTCGAGCTTTGCCTGCGCGCCGACAGGGGGGACGATCTCGCTGGCCGGGAATGGATGGTAACCAACGGGCTGGGCGGCTACGCCTCCGGCACGCTGGATGGAAAATGCAGCCGTCGCCATGACGGCATCCTGGTGGCGGCGCTGGGCGCGCCCCACGGCCGCACCGTCATGCTGGACCGCCTGGACGAAACCGTGCGGCTGCCCGGCGGCCGGAGTTTCGCCCTGTTCGACGCCCTGGCCGAGTTCCGGCTGGAAAGCGGTCTGCCGGTCTGGCGGTTCGAGCGAAGCGGACTGGTCCTCGAACGCCGGCTGGTCCTGCCCTACCGCCAGAACACCGTGCATCTGCACTATCGTCGCCTGGCCGGGGGCGGGAAAGCGACGCTGGAGATGGTCCCGTGGTTCCATATGCGCAGCCATGACGGCCAAGTGGACCAGCCGATGCGCGAGCCGATGACCGTGGCGGCCGAGGCCGGCCGCCTGGAGGTGCGCATGGGCGACTATCCGCCGCTGCACCTGGCGCTGGACGGCCCCGACAGCCGCGTCCTCCTGCACAAGGGCGAATTTGCCGAGGCGTTCTATCCGGTCGAAGCCTTCCGCGACTACCTGTCGCGCGGCCCCTTGTGGAGCCCGGGGCGGCTGGAAGTCGACCTGGACGATACCGGAGGCGGTGACCGGGCCGCCCTGGTGGCCTCGACCGAGAGCTGGATCGTCGCCGGCGCCCTCGGCACCGACGAGGCCTTCGACGCCGAGCGGGAGCGCCGCCGACGCCTGGTGGCGCGGGCTCATCCCGCCCTGCGCGACGGCGCCGCCGCCCAACTTGTGCTGGCCGCCGACGCCTTCCTCTTCACCCCGCAGGGCCGGCCGGCCCTGCACGCCCAGGCCCGCGCCCGCGGCGACGACATCGCCAGCGTCATCGCCGGCTATCCGTGGTTCAACGACTGGGGCCGCGACACCATGATCAGCCTGGAAGGCCTGACCCTGGTGACCGGCCGCCCCGAAGAAGCCAAATGGATCCTGCGCACCTTCGCCCAGTATGTGCGCGACGGACTGATCCCCGACAATATTCCCGATGGCGAAGCCGAAGGCGTCTATCACGCCTGCGACGCCACCCTATGGTTCTTCCACGCCGTGGACCGCTACGTCGCCGCCACTGGCGACCGCGAGACCCTGGATCTGATCCGGCCCAAGCTCGTCGAGGTGGTCGAGCATTACCGCCGCGGCACCCGCTTTAACATCGGCGTCGACCCCACCGACGGCCTGGTGTGCGCCGGCATGGGCCTGCCCTACCATATGATGCTGACCTGGATGGATTCCGACACGCCGCGGCACGGCAAGCCGGTCGAGATCAACGCCCTGTGGTATAATGCCCTGTGCCTGACCGCCCGCTGGCTGGCCGATGCCGGCGACGCCGCCGGTGCCGCCCAGGCCGCCGCCGACGCCGCCCGCTGCCGCGAATCCTTCAACCGCCGCTTCTGGAATCCGGCCACCGGCTTCCTGTTCGACCTGGTGGACGGCGAATCGGGCGGCGATCCGGCCTGCCGCAGCAACCAGATCCTGGCGCTGTCGCTGCCCCATCCGGTTCTGGCCGAAGACAAATGGGCGGCGGTGGTGCAGGCGGTCGAGAATCGCCTGCTGACGCCCTACGGCCTGCGCTCGCTGTCGCCGGACGCCCCCGATTACCGCACGGGCTATGTCGGCGATCTGCATTCCCGCGACCACGCCTACCACCGCGGCACGGTCTGGGCGTGGCTGATCGGCCCGTTCATCGACGCCTGGCTCAAGGTCCATCCCGGCGATCCGGCGGGGGCACGCGCCCTGCTAGGCGGCTTCGTGCCGCATCTGGCGGAATTCTGCGTGGGGACCATCGCCGAGGTGTTCGATGGCGACGCCCCCCACGCCCCGCGCGGCTGCACGGCGCAGGCCTGGAGCGTGGCCGAGGTGCTGCGGGCCTGGGCGCGGACGGCCGGCTGAGCCGGCCTCCCGCCCACGGTTCAACGGCCCAGGGCGTCGGCCAGCAGGCTGCGCAGGCGGGCCGGGTCGAGGGGTTTGCGCAGCACCGAGAAGCCGGAGACGTGGCTGGCGCCGCCGGTCGCTTCGGTGTCGCCGGTGAACAGGAAGGCGGGAACCGCCCGGCCTTCGGCGGCGCGGATGGCGTTGATGGCGTCGATTCCGGCATTGGCGGCGTGGAGGTGCAGATCCGCGATGACCGCGTCGGGACGAAGCCGTCGTCCGGCCAAAGCCGCCAGCGCCGCCGCGGCGCTCTCGGCCACCACCGGCCGGCAGCCCCAATTGGCCAGCAGGATTTCCAGGCCGTCCAGGATATCGGGGTCGTCGTCCAGCACGACGACGGTGGCGCCCTGCACCTCGCGCACCTCGTCGCTCTCGGCGGCGGCGCCATCGGGCAGCGGGAACCAATCCTCGACCAGCGGCACCGTGACTCCGAAACATGAGCCATGCCCCAGGACGGAATGCACCTCGACGCGATGGTCCAGCAGACGGGCCAGCCGCTGCACGATGGCCAGCCCCAACCCCATGCCGGTTCCCCGCCCGCTCAGGGAGGGCTGGCTGACCTGATGGAATTCACGGAAGATGGCCAGACGCTGATCGTCGGGGATGCCGGGCCCGGTATCGCAGACCCGCAACACCGCCGCGCCGCCCTTCAGCTTGGCCCCCAGCAGAATCCGCCCCTGGCGGGTGTAGCGGATGGCGTTGGACAGGAAATTGCCGAGGATGCGCGACAGCAGGCGGGGATCGCTGCGCACCGCCAGCGACGAGGGCAGCACCGTCAACTCCAATCCGGCCGCCGCCGCCTGCGGCCCGTAATTGGCCTCGAGCCGCTCGAACACGTCGTTGACCAGGAACAACTGCGGCTCGGCCTTCATCACGCCGGCGTCCAGCTTGGACATATCCATCAGGGCGTCGAACATTTCCTCCATGCCGCGCAGGCTGGTCTTCATCGACTGCACGATGGTCCGCCCCTGCGGGGTTGAAATGTGGTTGTCCAGCGCCGAGGTGAACAGGGCCAGGGCCTGCAACGGCTGCCGCAGATCGTGGCTGGCGGCGGCCAGGAAGCGCATGCGGGCCCGGATCGAGCGCTCCGCCTCCTCGTTGGCCTGGGTCAGCGCCTCCTCCTTGCGCTTGAGGTCGGTGACGTCCTGGAAGGTGAGCAGCGAGCGGGTCCCTCCCTGCACGGTGAAGCGGCGCACCGAGGCCAACACCCACAGCGGCAGGCCGTCGGCCCGCAGGACCCGCAATTCCACGCGTTGCGGCTCGCCCATTCCGCGCAGCGCGGCGCACAGCCGGTCGGCCCCCTCGTCGCCGGCGAAATGGAAGTCCTGGGTCGGCCGCCCGGCCAGGTCGCCGGGGGGAACACCCAGCGCCTGATGGGCGGCGGCGTTGGCCCGCAGGATGGTGCCGTCCATCCCCACCGTCAGCATGGGCAGCGGCACAGCCTCGACCAAGGCACGCAGGCGTTCCTCGGTCTCCCGCACATTGGCTTCGGAGCGGCGGATCTCGGAGATGTCGGCCAGAATGCCGACGAAGGCGCACAGGGCATCGTCGGCGTCGCGGACCGGGCGGAGCGAGACCCGCATCCAAAACTCCTCGCCATCCTTGCGGTAGTTCACCAACTCCACCGTGGCGGCCCGCCCCTCGGCCACGGCGGCACGCAAGTTGGCGACGGCGGCAGGGTCGGTTTTCGGCCCCTGGAGCACCGACAGGGAACGGCCGAGCACTTCCGCTGCGGAATAGCCGGTGATGGCGGTGAACTCGGCGTTGACGAAGCGGACCGGATTGCCGGCAAGCCGGGGATCGGTGATGACGATGGCGGCGGGCGCGGCATCGATCGCCGCCAAAAACGCGCCCCAATCGAGCCCGCCCCCCGTCGCGCCGCCGCCGTTGCTGCCCGCCATGCGATACGCGCCCGTCCCTTGCCCGGCAACCATGGATGGTTCTCCCATGCCCCGGAATCATAGAAGCCGGCGGCGCGGCAGTGTTGGACAAATCGGGATAGCGAGGCAACGGGGCGGAGGGCGTGGAAAGGGCCGCCGGCCGCCCCGGAGGGACTCCGTCCGGCGTAATGCCTTGGCTATACCTCGCCAGCGGCATCTTTCATTCGTCATGCCGCCACTATAGATTTCGTTCGTATTTCCAGGCGCGCCGGCCACGCCAAAAGTCGATAGAACGACCCGCTGGACTTGACCTGGAAAGCCGCCAGGAGGGGCAAACAATGCTGCGAAGCAAGCCGTATAGGAAAAGGGATACAACGCTTACGCTCACCCCCACCGCCACCTTGGGCTCCGATACGGTCGATGAGCCCGTCGAGGGGCCGATGGGCGGACTGGACTTCGACTCCCACAGCTTCTGCCACGATCCGGTCTATCGCCGATTGCTGGGCGAACTGCTCGCCGAACTCGAAGGCGAAGATGACGATTCCGACGAGGACGACGACGAGGACGACGACGAGGACGACGACCGCCCGCTCCGGCCCAACTGATGAAGGTGGCGTCATGACCGAAGCGACCCTGAACGCAGCGCCGCCGCCGCAGGCGCCCGTGGCGCTCGCCGTCGAAGACAGCCATATGGTCAGCGAGATCGTCGGCCGGTTTGAGCCGCAGGAGCGCAAGGAGATGCGCATCCTCGACGACCCCCGCCGGCTGGTGGAGCATCCCGACGAAGCCCCGGGGGAGGTGACCATCATCTCGTACCCGGTGATGAAGCAGCTGGCCAAGTACCATATGGACGAGCTGGCCGCATTCTGCGGCCGCAACAAGGTGGTGCTGCTGATCCGCAGCCCGGAATTCCTGGATTCCATCGGCTTCCTCGAATTCGCCGATGGGGTGATCTTCGCGGACGCCACCATCGAACGGGTGCGGGACATCCTGCAACTCAGCAAGTCCGGCTATTCCATCCTGCCGTCGGCGGCGGTAATGGACATCGTCACCGACCGGCTGCGTTGCGACACCCTGCAACGGCTGTCGCCCATCGAACTGAACATCCTGGATCAGGTGCGCCTTGCCAAGACCAACCGCGCCATCGCCCGCTCCCTCGGCCTGACCGAGGCCAACGTCAAGACCAAGGTCCGGGCCATCCTGAAGGCGTTGAAGTTCCAGAACCGCACCGAAGCCGCGGTGTTTGCCGCCCGCCAGAACGAACTGATCCGCCAGACCGTCGCCAGCCGCGGCCCCGAGAAAAGCATGGAGGAGGGCGAGAGCGGGCTGACCCACTGACCCGCTCCCGCCCTCGGCCCGGGCCGACGCCGCACGGAGTCGACGCCGCAGGGGGCCGACGCCGCACCGGAAACGGCACCGCCGCCCCCGCCGCGCACGAGCGGCGGCCGGATCGCCCGGCCGCCGTGGGACTCCACCGCGAAGCCGCCTCACACGCTCGGATTGGCCTGTTCCATGCCCGGCACCGACGTCGGCTGGGCCGACGGCAAGGCGCCGCGGCGCGGGGTCATCGGAGCGTTTTCCGCCGACAGCCCGTTGTTCAGCGCCCAGATGGCCGCCTGAGTGCGGTTGGCGGCATTGATCTTCTTCAACACGCCCTTGAGATGGACCTTCACCGTCGCCTCGGTGATGTTCAGCTTCTTGGCGATCACCTTGTTGGGGTGGCCGTTGAGCAGGCAGCGCAGGATCTGGATTTCCCGCTCCGACAGGCCCTCCAGGTCGGGTGAGGCGGCCGCCGGGCGCTGGGTGTCGACCTGGCCGGAAATCAGCATGGCGGCCAGGCGGGTGGGAAACACCTTCTCGCCCAGCAGCACCAGCTTCAGGGATTGCTTCAAGGCGTCGGGCGAGATGTTCTTGAGCAGGTAGGCGTCGGCGCCGGCCTCGAAGCAGCGGGCCAGGTTGTGGATGTTGCGCGTGCTGGCGGCCAGGACCACCAGCTTCAGTTCCGCATATTTCTCCCGCATTTGCTGCAACACGGAAATATCGTCGGCGCCGGCATCGAATTCCACGAGGCAGACCTTGGGACGTTGCCCCTGCTCCAGTTTCTGCATGCCCTCGGCCATGCTGTCCGCTTCGTCGGTAATGGTGAAGGCTGAGCCGTCCAGAAGCTTCTTCAAGCCTTCCCTGAACAGCTTGTTCGCATCGATCAGAAGCATTTCGACATTGTTCATGATAGTCCCCGTGGGTTGGAAGGCAGCCTCGGGCAGCTTCTCGAAACAGCCCCGGACGAAGCGGAGCGGCTCGCATGTGTTCGTCTTCTGACGAAGTTATTTATCCGACGGGGCGCCCTCATCCCACCTTCTGTAGGAGGTAGCGTCGCATTCATATTAGGTATTGTCCGGCCGCGCCCGGGGTCGAAGGCGCTACCGATTTAGTGTGAGCGCAAGGCTCGACCGGACGCCCACCGGCAAAAAAAGGCCCGGATGCCAACGGCATCCGGGCCGGACGCGGGCCGGAAGGCCGCTCAGGGGATCATGAACCGCAGCACATAGGCCTGGAGCATGGTGATCACGCCGACGATGCCGACCATCATCAGGCTGTGCTTCACGGTGAAGCGGAACATATGGGATTCGTGCCCCACCAGGCCGACCGCGGCGCAGGCCACCGCGATGGATTGCGGCGAAATCATCTTGCCGGTGACGCCGCCGCTGGTGTTGGCCGCCACCAGCAGGGTGGCGGGCGCCCCGATCTGATGGGCGGTGGTCGCTTGCAGGCCGCAGAACAGGGCGTTGGACGAGGTGTCCGATCCGGTCAGGAACACGCCGATCCAGCCGAGGAATGGCGAGAAGAACGGGAACAGCACGCCGGTTCCGGCCAGCAGCAGCGCCAGCGTGGTCGACAGGCCCGAGAAATTGGCGACGAAGGCGAAGGCCACCACCGCGCCGATGGTGAAAATCGGCTTTCGCAGTTCCCACACCACTTCACCCAGGGTCTTCAGCCCGGTGACCGGCCCCATGCGCAGAACCAGCATCGACAGCACCGCTGCCGCCATGATGGCGGTGCCGGTCGCCGAGATCAGGTTCAGGCTGTAGACGGCGGCGATGGCGGTGGGCTTGGCCACGATGGGCGCGGCCTTCAGCACCATCTTGTCCAGGCCGGGAATGGCGAAACTGAAGGTGGTGCCGGCCAGCGGCCCGCCGGCGGCGAACAGCGCCTTGAAGGCCGGCAGGCTCCACAGGGTGACCATGGCGGTCAGGATCAGGAAGGGCGACCACGCCTTCACGATCTGCCCGGCGGTATACTCGTGGGAATGCTTCTCCTGCTCGGTCTCGGCCTTGAAGCGGAAGATGTGCTTGGGATGCCAGACCTTGAGGAACAGCGCGGTGGACACCAGGCTGACCAGCGACGAGATGATGTCCGGCAGCTCGGGACCGATGAAGTTCGAAGCCAGGAACTGACCCGCCGCAAAGCTGCCGCCGGCCACGAACACCGCCGGCCAGGTTTCGCGGATGCCTTTCCAGCCGTCCATGATCATGATGATCCAGAACGGCACCAGCATGGAAAGCAGCGGCAGCTGGCGGCCGGCCATGGCGCCGATCTTCATGGCATCCATGCCGGTCACCTTGCCGGCCATGATGATGGGAATGCCCATGGCGCCGAACGCCACCGGCGCGGTGTTGGCGATCAGGCACAGGCCGGCGGCGTAGAGGGGGTTGAACCCCAGCCCGACCAGCAGCGCACCGGTAATCGCCACCGGGGCGCCGAATCCCGCCGCGCCTTCCAGGAAGGCGCCGAAGGAGAAGCCGATCATCAGCATCTGGAGCCGCTGGTCCTCGGTGATCGAGACCACCGAGGCGCGGATGATGTCGAATTGGCCGGTCTTGACCGTAATGCGGTACAGGAAAACGGCGGCGACGATGATCCAGGCAATAGGCCACAGCCCGATGGCGAAGCCGTCGGCCGCCGCAGCCAGCGCCATGCGGCCGGGCATGCCATAGAAGAACACGGCCACCAGCAGGGCGATGGCCACCGTCAGCATGCCGGCGACGTGCCCCTTCATGCGGAACACGGTCAGCGCCAGGAAGAAGAAGGCGATAGGCAGCGCCGCGAACAGCGACGAAATCCACAAATTACCAGCCGGGTCGTAGACCTGGGTCCAGGGTTGCATGGGCGTTCCTCCCGTCCTTGCCAATGATCCGGCCTTGGTAAGTTTTTTGGACCGGTCTGCCAAAGTGGATAACGCGCTTAGCCCGAATTTGCAAATCAGAAAATGACGTTTGGCAGGGGGGCTTGGGCATCGCACCCGCTCCGGCCGCGCCTGGAAAAGAAATTTTACCACTTTACCAGATCGGTAAGCTCGGCTACCCATAGAGAGGAAACGGCCGCGCAGACGGCCGCACGACCGAGGATGCGACCCGAAAGGACATGGGATGACCCATTCGCTGCCGCCGCACCGGCCCGATACCGTCTATTTCTTCGGAACCTGCCTGATCGATCTTTTCTATCCCCAGGCCGGACTGGCGGGGATGGAGTTGCTGCGGCGCGCCGGCCTCAGGGTGGTGTTCCCGCCGGCCCAGACCTGCTGCGGCCAGCCCGCCCGCAACAACGGCTACATGGACGAGGCGCGCGCCATCGCGCTCCGCCAGATGGAGGCCTTTCCCCAGGACTGGCCCATCGTCGTGCCCTCGGGCTCATGCGCCGGCATGATGCGCGTCCATTACCCGCAGCTGTTCGCCGGCCGCCCCGAAGCGCCGCAGGTCGGGGCCTTCGCCGCCCGGGTCTATGAGCTGACCTGGTTCCTGGTCCATGTCCTCGACCTCAAGCTGGAGGACAAAGGCGAGCCGGTGACCGTCACCTGGCATGGCTCGTGTTCCGCCCAGCGCGAGATGGGCGTGGTGGACGAGCCCAAGCGCCTGCTACGCTCGCTGACCAACGTCACTCTGGTGGAAAACCCGCGGGAGACGGAATGCTGCGGCTTCGGCGGCACCTTTTCCGTCAAGCAGCCCGAAGTGTCGGCCGCCATGGTGAGCGACAAGGTGGCCGCGCTGGAATCCACCGGCGCCCGCCATGTGGTGTCGGGCGATTGCGGTTGCCTGATGAACATCACCGGCGCCGCCGCCAAAGCCCGCCGCGACCTGACGGGCAGCCACATCGCCGAATTCCTGTGGGAGCGCAGCCATGGACGCCCATAATTCTGCGGGACAGACGCACGGGATTAATTCCGCGCACAAACCGCGCGGGGATTTCACCGCCCGCGCCCCGGCCGCCCTGGCCAATCCCACCCTGCGCGCCAATTTCCGCCGGGCCATGGACGGCCTGATGACCAAGCGGGCGGCGCAATTCGCCGACCGCGACGCCTGGACGGCGCTGCGGGCCCGCGGCGCCGCAGCGCGGGCCAACGCGCTGGCCCGCCTGCCCGAATTGCTGGAACGGCTGGAGGATCGCTGCACCGCCAACGGCATCCGGGTCCACTGGGCGGAGACCGCCGCCGAGGCCAACGCCATCGTGCTCGCCATCCTGCGGGAGGCGGGCGCCACGCGGGTGATCAAGGGCAAATCGATGGTCAGCGAGGAGATTGGCCTCAACCATCACCTGGAGGCCCACGGCGTCACCGCGGTGGAATCCGACCTCGGCGAGTACATCATCCAGTTGGCCGGCGAGGCGCCGTCCCATATCGTGATGCCCTGCATCCACAAGAACAAGGCCGAGATCGCCCAGCTGTTCGCCGAAAACATTCCCGGCCAGCCCTATACCGAGGACGTCGACTCCCTGACCGCGGCGGCCCGCCGCGCGCTCCGCCAACGCTTCGCCGCGGCCGAGGCCGGCATTTCCGGCGTCAATTTCGCGGTGGCCGAGACCGGCACCCTGGTGTTGATCGAGAACGAGGGCAACGGCCGGCTGTCCACCACCCTGCCGCCGCTGCACATCGCGGTGACCGGCATCGAGAAGGTGGTGGAGCGGCTCGACGACGTGCCGCCGCTGCTGGCGCTGCTGCCCCGCTCCGCCACCGGCCAGGCCATCACTACCTATGTCAACATGATCAGCGGCCCGCGCAAGCCGGACGAGAAGGACGGCCCGCGCGAAGTCCATCTGGTGCTGTACGATGGCGGGCGGTCACGGGTCTATGACGATGCCGAGCTGCGCGACACCCTGCGCTGCATCCGCTGCGGCGCCTGCATGAACCACTGCCCGGTCTATGCCCGGGTCGGCGGCCATACCTACCGCTTCGTCTATCCCGGCCCGATCGGCAAGATCCTCAGCCCCCAGTTGGAGGGCCTGGATTGCGCCGGCGACCAACCCTTCGCTTCCTCGCTGTGCGGCGCCTGTTCCGAGGTGTGCCCGGTGCAGATCCCGCTGGCCGACATCCTGGTCCGCCTGCGTCAGGAGGCGGTGCGCCCTTCGGCCACGCCGGCGGTGAAAGGCGGCGGCAGCCAGGCCGGCCTGGCCGCCGATCTGGGCTGGGCCGGCTGGCGGCTGGTCTACGGCCATCCGGCGCTGTACGCCCTGGTATCGCGCCTGCTGGCCCGCCTGGGTAACCTGATCCCCGCCTCGGTGCCGATGCTGCGGCAATGGACCCGCTTCCGCACCAAGCCGCGCTTCGCCGCCCGCACCCTGCATGAACTGGCCGCCCGGGGAGGCTTCGACCGTGAGTGACGCCCGCGCACGCATCCTGGCCCGCCTGCGGGCCGCCCGTCCCTCCATCCCGCCCGCCCGTCCCGACTGGGCGCCGCCCGCCATCCCCCCGGCCGAACGCCTCGCCCGCTTCACCGCCATGCTGGAAGCGGTCCATGCCGAGGTGCACGCCGTCCCCGCCGCCGCATGGCCGGCCCATCTGGCTCCGCTGCTGGCCGCCAAGGGGGTGCGGACCGTCCTGGCCGCACCGGCCACCTGGGCGGGCAAGGCGCTGGCCGCCGATTGGCCGTCCCGCCCCGACGCGCCGCATCTGGTCGCCTATGATCAGCCGGTCGAGGCGTTGAAGGACCGGTTGGTGGCCGGCATCGACGCCGCGGTGACCACCACCCTGGGCGGCATCGCCGAGACCGGCAGCCTTGTCCTGTGGCCCACCCCCGACGAGCCGCGCCTGATGAGCCTGCTGCCTCCCATCCACGTCGCCCTGGTGGACGAGGCCGCCATCACCGACACCTTGGCCGGACTGGTGGCGGCGGCCAACTGGGCGGCGGCCATGCCGACCAACGCGCTGCTGATCTCCGGCCCGTCGAAGACCGCCGACATCGAGCAGACCCTGGCCTATGGCGTCCACGGCCCGAAGGAATTGGTGGTCCTGGTCCTCACCCGCTGAAGGGGGTGCAATGGCACTGACATTCGATCCCCGTTTCGGGCAGGAACTCTGCGACATCTTCGCCGGTGAGCTGGGCTATACCTGCTCCTTCATGGGCGAAGGCGGGCGCATCGTCGCGTCCAGCGCGCGCGAGCGCATCGGCACCCCCCACGCCATCGGCGCCCGCATCATGAGCGGTGAAATGGACGAATACGCCGTCGCGCCCGACGAGGCGGCGCGGTCCGGCGGCGCCATGCGCGAAGGCATCAACATGGCGGTCGACGTGGAAGGCCGCCGCCTGATCAATTTCGGCATCGCCGGTCCGCTGGCCCAGGTGCGCCCCCTGGCCCGCATCGTCTGTTTCACCATCACCGCCCTGCTGCGCAGCCGCCTGGAGGAAAAGGCCATCGTCGATTCCTTCGCCCGGGAAACCGCCGATCTGGGGACCAAGATGGTCGAGGTGGCCACCGACATCGACGCGGTCGGCCGCAAGCTGGCCGAGCAATCGGCGTTGCTGGCCGAACTGCGGCAGGGAATGCGCGACCTATCGTCCAGCAACGGCCGCATCGTCGCCGATGTGGGCGAGACCCTGGACGGGGCGCGTGCCGCCTCGGACGAGGCCGAACGGTCCCACGGACGGGTGGTGGATTCCCTGGCCGGCATCGACGCCTTGGCCCACATGGTCACCGATGGCCGCGACCTGCTGCTGGCCCTGCAACAGGCGCTGGCCGACGTGGTGACGGTGGCGGAAGGCATCGACCGCATTTCCCGCCAAACCAACCTGCTGGCCTTGAACGCCACCATCGAAGCGGCTCGGGCCGGCGAGCACGGCAAGGGGTTCGCGGTGGTGGCCGCCGAGGTCAAGGGCCTGTCGCGCCAGGCCGGCTCCGCCGCCGCCGAGATCCGCCGCACCCTGGGGGAACTCACCGGCACCGCCCAGCGCCTGATCGAACAGGGCGACGCCAGCGCGGCGCGGGCCGGCACGCTGGAGCAGGAAACGGCGGCCATCGGCGATACCCTGGCCCATGTGCGCGCCGCCCTGGCGCGCATCGCCGGCCGCATGGACAGCATCAGCCGCGATGCCGGCGCCATCAACGACCGCTCGGCGGCCCTCAGCCGCGAGATCGACGGCGCCGCCGCGGGACTGGACGATTTCACCAGCCGACTGACCGGCGCGCATCACCGCCTGACCGAATTGCTGGCGGCCCGCGAACGGCTGGAGGCCCTGACCAAGCAGGCCGGAGTGACCCTCGCATGACGACCCACCTTGCCGACACCGACGCGCTAAGCCGCGACCTGATCGGAGTGCTGCCGGCCGAACGGCTGATCCGCGACCCGCTGCGCCGCCTGGCCTGGGGCACCGACGCCAGCTTCTACCGCCTGGTGCCGCGCCTGGTGGTCAAGGCCGAAAGCGAGGAGGAAGTCCGCCAGGTTCTTGCCGCCTGCCGCCGCCATGGCGCCCCGGTGACCTTCCGCGCCGCCGGCACCAGCCTGTCCGGCCAGGCGGTCACCGATTCGGTGCTGCTGGTGCTGGGCGATGCCTGGGACCGCATCGTCGTCGAGAACGGCGGAGCCACCATCCGCCTGCAGCCGGGCGTGATTGGCGCCGAGGCCAACCGCCGGCTCGCCGCCTTCGCCCGCAAGATCGGCCCCGATCCGGCCTCCATCGATTCGGCCAAGATCGGCGGCATCGCCGCCAACAACTCGTCGGGCATGTGCTGCGGCACCTCCGACAACAGCTACCAGACCCTGGCCTCCATGCGGCTGATCCTGGCCGATGGCACGCTGGTGGATACCGGCGATGCCGCCAGCGTCGCCGCCTTCCGCGCCAGCCATCGGACCCTGCTGGAGGGGCTGGCCGAGCTGGGCCGCGCCGCCCGCACCGATGCCGCCCTGGCTCAGCGCATCCGCGCCAAGTTCGCCATCAAGAACACCACCGGCTATGCCATCAACGCCCTGATCGATTTCGACGATCCGGTGGACATCCTCCAGCACCTGATGATCGGGTCCGAGGGCACGCTGGGATTCATCGCCGAAATCACCTACCGCACGGTGGCCGAGCACGCCCACAAGGCCAGCGCGCTGCTGCTGTTCGCCGATATCGGCGAGGCCTGCCGCGTCACGGCCCGGCTGAAGCAGGCCCCGGTCGCCGCCGTCGAGCTGATGGACCGGGCCGCCCTGCGCTCGGTGGCCGGCATGCCTGGCATGCCGGATTCCCTCGCCAACCTGCCCGCGGGCGCCGCCGCCCTGCTGGTGGAAAGCCGCGCCGCCGATGCCGGCGCCCTGGCCGCCAACATCGCGGCAATCGTCGCCGCCCTGGCCGACAGCCGCCCTCTGGCGCCGCCGGACTTCACCGCCGACCCCGCCGAGTTCGGCAAGCTGTGGAAGGTGCGCAAGGGCCTGTTGCCGGCGGTGGGCGCGGTGCGCAAACCGGGCACCACGGTGATCATCGAGGACGTGGCGGTCCACACCGATCACCTGGCCGCCGCCACCCTGGACCTCCAGGCGGTCCTGGCCCGCCACGGCTATGCCGAGGCGATCCTCTTCGGCCACGCCCTGGACGGCAACCTGCACTTCGTCTTCACCCAGGATTTCGGCAACGAGGCCGAAGTGACCCGTTACGCCGCGCTGATGGACGAGGTCTGCCGCCTGATCGTCGAGCGTTACGACGGCTCGCTCAAGGCCGAGCACGGCACGGGGCGCAACATGGCGCCGTTCGTCGAGCTGGAATGGGGCCGCGCCGCCACCGACCTGATGCGCGCCGTCAAGCGGCTGCTGGACCCCGACAACCTGCTCAATCCCGGCGTGGTGCTCGATGACAATCCGCGTGCCCATCTACAGAATCTGAAGCCGCTGCCGCCCGCCGACCCGCTGGTCGACACCTGCATGGAATGCGGCTTCTGCGAGCGCATGTGTCCGTCCCACGGCATGACCCTGAGCCCCCGCCAGCGCATCACCGGCTGGCGCGAGATCGCCCGCCGCCGGGCCGCCGGCGAGGATGCCGCGGCGCTGGAAGACGCCTATGCCTATCAGGGACTGGAGACCTGTGCCGCCTGCGGCCTGTGCGCCACCGCCTGCCCGGTGGGAGTCGAAACCGGATTGCTGACCAAGGCGCTGCGCGGCCGGCGGATGGGTCCGGTCGGCCGCATGCTCGGCCGCTTCGCCGCCACCCATTACGGCGCCGCGCTGGCTGCCGGCCGCGGCGGGCTGGCCGCCGCCGCCCTGGCCCGCCGGGTGGCGGGCGGGGCCTTGCCCACCTTCGGGCGCCCGCCCCTGCCCCTGCCCGCCCGCCTGCCGTCGGCGGAATCCGGCGCGGGAGCGGGGCCGGCGGTGGTCTATGTGCCCAGTTGTGCCAACCGCAGCTTCGGCCCGGCCGCCGACGACCCGGAACCCGGCACGCTGCCCGAGCGCTTCGCCGGACTGCTGGCCAAGGCCGGCTTCCAGGTGGTGTGGCCGGGCAACCTGGACCGGTTGTGCTGCGGCCAGGCCTTCGAAAGCAAGGGGCTGGCCGATCTGGCCGATGCCAAGTCCGAAGAGATGGCCGCCGCCCTGCTGGCGGCCAGCGAGGGCGGACGGCTGCCGGTGGTCATGGACGCTTCGGCCTGCACCCAGCGGCTCAAGCGGGTCCTGGCCGGCCGGCTGGAGGTGCTGGACTCCATCGAGTTCCTGCACGATGCCGTCCTGCCCCGTCTGGAGGTCACCCCCCAGGCCCGGCCGGTGCTGGTCCATATCAATTGCTCGGCCCGGCGCATGGGCCTGGCCGACAAGATGGTTGCGCTGGCGCGGGCCTGCGCCACCGAGGCGGTGGTGCCCGATGGCGTGGGATGTTGCGGCTTCGCCGGCGACAAGGGCTTCACCACGCCGGAACTGAACACCTATGCCCTGCGCCGCCTGCCGGCCGGCGTGCCGGCGGAATGCGAGGCCGGCTATTCCTCGAACCGCACCTGCGAGATCGGGCTGGCCGCCCATGCCGGCCTGCCCTATCGCTCGATCGTCTATCTGCTGGACCGGGTCAGCCGGCCGAAAGCGTGACGGGAGCCGGAGCGCGCGGTGGAGCGCCGGTCAGCGTTCCACCGCCGACAGCAGCCATTGGCCCCCGCCCCCGGCGGCGCGGACGAAGGTCCAGGCCTCGGAGGATTGCACCGGCACATGGGGATTGCCGTCCACCACCATGGTACCGTCCGGGCCGAGGCTGAAGTCGCGGGCGAGGAAGGTCAAGGTGGCGGTGGCGAATTCCTTCCCGCCTTCGCGCCAGGCCTCGCTCACCTCGCCGCGCAGCAATTGTACCTGATCGACGATGTTGCGCACGCCGCGGCTGGCATTGTCCGCCAGGTCGTCGGCCAGCAGCGACACCACCTCCGGCGTCGCCAGCCGGCGCATGGCGTTCAGGTCGCCGGCGCTCCACGCCTGCTGCATCGCGACCAGGATCTGGCCGAAAGCCTGCTTGTCGGTGTCGGTAGGCTCGAATTCCTTGGCGGCCCGCACCGGGCGGGCGGCGGCCGGCGGCGGTGCCCCGGCCGGCGCCGCGCCCAGGCCGCGCACCAGGCGCAGCAGCCAGCGCACCGCGAAGAACAGCAGGGCGAGTTGCAGGATCAGGCCGAACACGCCGCCCAGCCCCGACCGGCCGAGCAGGCCGACCCCCAGCAGGCCGCCGAGAAAGCCGCCCAGGAACGGGTTGTGGCCGAAGAAGCCGCCCCCCGTCGGAGCGGCCGGCCGCGAGCCGTAGGACGGCGGCGGCTGCACCGGCCGCGGGGTGTAGCTGCGTTCCATCGGCCGGTCGTAGGTGCGCGAGGCGCGGCTGCCGTAGCTGTGGCCGCTGCCCATCCTGGCGAAGGCCTGCGGCGCCAGGACGAGGGCGACGGCCAGCAGGAGGGCGAGGAAAGCGGCGCGCACGGCTAGGCCGCTCCGTCCTGGCCCTTGATGCGGGCGGCCAGCGACGCGGCCATGAACTGGTCGAGATCGCCGTCCAGCACCCCCTGGGTGTCCGAGGTCTCGACGTTGGTCCGGAGGTCTTTGACCATCTGGTAGGGTTGCAACACGTAGGAGCGGATCTGGTGGCCCCAGCCGATATCGGTCTTGGTGGCTTCCAGCGCCTGGGCGGCGGCCTCGCGCTTCTGCAACTCGGCCTCGTACATGCGGGCGCGCAGCATCTCCCAGGCCCGCGCCCGGTTCTGGTGCTGCGACCGCTCGGTCTGGCAGGCCACCACGATGCCGGTGGGCTGGTGGGTGATGCGGACCGCCGAATCCGTCTTGTTGATGTGCTGGCCACCGGCCCCCGAGGCGCGATAGGTGTCGATGCGGCAATCGCTCTCGTTGATCTGGATGTCGATGGTGTCGTCCACCACCGGATAGACCCAGACCGAAGAGAAGCTGGTATGGCGCCGGGCCTGGCTGTCGAAGGGCGAAATGCGGACCAGCCGGTGCACGCCGCTTTCGGTCTTCAGCCAACCATAGGCATTATGCCCCACCACCCGGATGGTGGCCGACTTGATACCGGCGCCCTCGCCCGCGCTCTCTTCCAGGAATTCGACCTTGTAGCCGTGCTGTTCCGCCCAGCGGCTGTACATGCGCAGCAGCATTTCCGCCCAATCCTGGGATTCGGTGCCGCCGGCGCCGGAATTGACTTCGAGGTAGCAGTCGTTGCCGTCGGCCTCGCCCGACAGCAAGGTCTCCAGCTCCATCTTGCCGGCCCGGTCTCTCAACGCGGCCAGTTGCGCGTCGGCGTCGGCCGCCACGCTGGCATCGCCTTCGGCGTCGGCCAGTTCGATCAGCTCCAGCAATTCGCCCAGTTCCCGATCGACCGCGCGGGCGCCCTGCACGGCGGCGTCCAGCTGGGTGCGCTCGCGCATCAGCTTCTGTGCCGCGACGGCGTCGTTCCACAGGTCGGGATTTTCCGACAGGGCGTTGAGCTCGTCCAGCCGCCGCAGCGCCTCGTCCCAATCCAGGTGGCGCTTGAGCAGTTGGAGCGAACCGCGGATGGCCTCGGCCAGCGCTTCGATTTCGGCGCGCATGGCGTCCCTTTCCTCTTCCGATGCAGTCGGCCTTTTTAGGTCAAGCCGGCGGCCGGATCAACGCATCCCTTCGAACTCGCTCATTGGCCGGCGTCAGTACAGGCCGCCCGGCGCAGGCGCCGGAGCCGGCGCGGCGGCGGGCACGGCGGCGGGGGCCGGCGTGCCGGAGCCGGGAGCGGCCGGCGCCGGTCCGGCGGGACCGGCGGCATCGGTGGCGGGGCCGGCGTTCAGCGGGGTGAAGCTGTAGCCCGGATCGGCGGGATTGCCCTGCAACACGTCCTCGTCATCGGCCGGCAGGCGGTCGTCGGCCTTGAACGCCTCCCAGATCGCCCTGGGATCGCTGCCCATCACCGGCTTGCCGGTGATCAGGTCCACCCGCACCATGCGCACGCCCGGGGGCACGCGGAACGGCGTGGCCGGCTTGTCCTTCAGCGCCTCGGCCATGAAGTCGCGGAACACCGGCGCGGCGACCCGGGCGCCGGTTTCGTGCTTGCCCAGGGTCTGCGGCTCGTCGAACCCGACGAACACCCCGACCGCCAGGTCGGGGGAGAAGCCGACGAACCAGGTGTCGAAGCTGTCGTTGGAGGTGCCGGTCTTGCCGGCCAGCGGCTTGCCCACCGATGAGACGATCCGGCCGGTGCCGCGCTGGACCACGCCTTCCAGGATGTGGACCATCTGGTAGGCGGACACCGGGTCCACCAGCTGCTCGCGGATGTCCGGCAGGCGCGGCATGTCCTGGCCGGTGTACTGCACCTGCCAGCAGCCGTCGCAGAACCGCTTGTCGTGGGTGTAGATGGTGTGGCCCTGGCGATCCTGGATGCGGTCGATCAGGGTCGGGGTGATCTTCTTGCCGCCGTTGACCAGCATGGCGTAGGCGGCGGTCATCTTCAGCACCGTGGTGTCGCCGGCCCCCAGGGCATAGGCCAGCTGGTTGGGCAGGCGGTCGTAGATGCCGAACGCCGCGGCGGTCTTGGAGATGGCCGGCATGCCGATGGCCTGGGCCAGCCGCACGGTCATCAGGTTGCGCGACTTTTCGATGCCGACCCTCAGCGTGGCCGGACCGAGGAAGTCGTTTTCGTAGTTCTTCGGCCGCCACAGCGGCAGACCGGGGCCCTGCGGCAGGGCGATGGGGGCATCAAGCACCAGCGAGGACGGCGTGTAGCCGCGTTCCAGGGCGGTGATGTAGACGAAGGGCTTGAAGGACGAGCCCGGCTGCCGTTCCGCCTGGGTGGCGCGGTTGAACTGGCTCTTGGAATAGGACCAGCCGCCGACCATGGCCAGCACGCGGCCCGTATGGGGGTCCATGGCCACCAGGGCCCCCTCGACCTTGGGGATCTGGCGCAGCACATAGGTGCCCGGCGGATAGGGACGGTTGTCCTCGCCACGGGTCACCGGCTCGACCAGGACCACGTCTCCCGGATGCACCACGTCGGAGGGCCGGCGCGGCGCGGCGCCCACCTGCTGGTGGATCAGCCAGGGTCGCGCCCATTTCATTTCGGCCCAGGGAATGATGCCGGTCGCGCCGTTGGCGAAGCCGATGGAGGTGTCGCGCTCGCTGACCGACAGGACGACGGCGGTCTGCCAAGGCTCGGCCCCGGCCGGCGCCGGCACGGCGGCCAGCCGCTGCGCCCAGCCGGCGCCGGGGTCGATATGGGCCACCGGTCCGCGCCAGCCATGACGGATATCGTAGGCCATCAGCCCGTTGCGCAGCACCCGCGAGGCCAGGGCCTGGAGCTTGGCGTCGACCGTCGAACGCACCACCAAGCCGCCCTTGTACAGCGCCGCCTCGCCGTAGCGCGCGGCCAGTTCGCGGCGGATGTCCTCGGCGAAGTAATCGGCGCCGACGATCATCTGGGCCGCATCGCGCTTGCGCAGCACCAGCGGCTCGGCGATGGCCTGCTCGTATTCGGCCCGGGTGATCTTGCCGTCGTCCAGCAGGCGGCCGATCACCCAGTCGCGCCGGTCCTTGGCAGCCTGGGGATGGATTCGCGGGTTGTAGTTGTTGGGCCCCTTGGGCAGGGCCGCCAGGAAGGCGGCCTCGGCGATGGTCAGGTCGTCCAGGCTCTTGTCGAAATAAGTCTGGGCCGCCGCCGCCACCCCGTACGAGCCCATGCCGAGATAGATCTCGTTGAGATAGAGTTCGAGGATGTGGTCCTTGGTGAAGGCCCGCTCGATGCGGAAGGCGAGGATGGCCTCCTTGATCTTGCGCGACAACGAGACTTCGTTGGTCAGCAGGAAGTTCTTGGCCACCTGCTGCGTGATGGTCGATGCCCCCACCGGCCGGCGATCGTTGCCCAGGCCCTTGTTGCGCAGGTTGATCAGGACGGCGCGCAGGATGCCGACGGGGTCGACGCCGGCATGCTGGTAGAAATCCTTGTCCTCGGCTGCCAGGAACGATTGCTTGACCCGCTCGGGAATAGCCGCCAGCGGGACGAACATCCGGTTTTCCTTGGCGTATTCCGCCACCAGCCGGCCGTCGCCACCATAGACCCGGGTGGTCACCGGCGGCTCGTAATGGGCCAGCTGGTGGTAATCGGGCAGCCCCCGGCCATAATGCCAGAACACATACAAAGCTCCGCCGGCCACCGTAGCGGCCATCAGGAACATGACGCTCAGGAAAACGGCAAGAAAACGGAGCACGGAAGAACCTGTGATCGTTGGAACGGGCGGCCCCCGGCGGCGCAATCCGTCCGGCCGGTCCTACTCCCGGCCGAAGTTCCCGTCAAGGGTGCCGAGGCCGGGCCGCCGGTCAAGGATGCCTCGCCTTTCGTTCCTGCTGGAAGAAGCGGACAACCGCGTGGGTGATGGCACGGGCCAGCCGGGCCCGGTAGGCCGGCGTGCGCAGATCGCGCTCCTCGGCCTCGTTGGACAGGTAGCCGGTCTCGATCAGCACCGCCGGCACGTCGGGCCCCTTCAGCACGGCAAAGCCGGCGAAACGGTGGGTATTGGTCAGCAGCACGGTTTCGTGACGCAAGGCGGCCACGATGTCGGAGGCGAAGGCGGCCGATCGGTTCATCGTCTCCCGCTGGGCCAGGTCGATCAGGATGTTGGCGACGTCGGCACTCTCATGGCTGAGATCGACGCCGGAGATCAGATCCGCCTTGTTTTCCTTGTCGGCCAACGCCTGCGCCTCGGTGTCCGAGGCGGTCTGCGACAGGGTGTAGATGGACAGGCCGCGGATTTGCGGGTCGTTGACCACGTTGGCGTGCAGCGAAATGAACAGGTCGGCGCCGTAACGCCGCGCGATGGCGACGCGCTCGCGCAGGGGAATGAAGACGTCGCGGTCGCGGGTCAGATGGACGTGGAACCGTCCGGTCCGTTCCAACTGCGCCTTCAGTTCCCGCGCCAGCGCCAGGGTGATGTATTTCTCGTAGATGCCCGACACCCCGGTGGCGCCCGGATCGACGCCGCCGTGGCCGGGATCGATGACGATGACCGGCTTGCCGTCGCCATGCGCCCGCCTGGGGGTGGGCAGCGGCGCCATCACCGGCGCGGCGACGGGGGTCACCGGCAGGGCCTGGGCCGGCGGCGGGGCCGGCGCCACCGCCGGAATGGCCGCCACCGGCCGCTCGGGCGGCGGCGGCATCGGTGCTGACAGCATCGGCCCGCCGCTCCAACCGGCCGGCTGGCCGCCTTCCGCCGCGCCCATCGCCTGCTCGGGCCGGGGCGGCGGCGGCGGGCGGACCTCGGAGCGGGTTGGGGAATCCACCACCATCGGCGGCGACTCGGGCGGAGGGGCCGGGGTGGCGGCGGATGGCCCGGTCGGCGGCCCGGTCGGCGGCGCAGAGGCGGCCAGCGGCGACATCACCACGATGCCCGCCGTCGGCGTGGCCGGAGGCGCCGGTGCGGGGGACGGCGCCGGGGCCGGCGCCGATGCCGCGACCGCCGGACGGGGCGGCGGCGGGGCGCCCCGCCGCGCCATGCGGCGGGCGGGGCGCGACACGCCGGCCAGGAATTCTTCCTGGCTCACTTCCCTGAGGTCGAGGACGAACCGCCAGCCGCTGCCCTCCCGCGGGCTCATGGCGAAGGTGGCGTTGACCACCGCCGGGCGGCGCAGGCGGATCACCAGACGGCCGCCGTGTTCCGGCTCCCAGCGCAGGCCGGCCACCACCCCCACCGGCCTGGGCACCAGCAGCGGCGCGCGCCAGTCCACGCCCTCGCCGCTCAGCACCACCCGGTCGGGGTCGGCCAGCAGGCGGGCATGCAGCGCCAGTTCCGACGAGGTATCGAGCGCCAGACGCGTGATCCCGTCGGGGTGCAAACCCAGACGCAGCGCCGACACCTCGGTGCGCGCCAGGGCGCCCGCGGGCGCCAGCACGGCGGCGGCAAGCAGGAGGAGGATACCGGCCAGAGTTCGAATCATGCGCCCCATTTTCGCGCCAAAGACCTGAAGCGAGGGTTAACACCTATAGCGCAGCCTGTCTTTGAACTTCAACTCGAAAGGCATTGATTCCGCTGACTCTTCCGGGATCGACACCCGGGCGGTGCACGCAGCTTCCGGATAATCCGCACCCGGCCAATAAGATCGTTGTCGAAACTTTCGGCTACCGTTATGGTGACGGGTCAGAGTTCGGAGAGCGGAGCGCCCGCACCCGGGCGATGGCGTCATCCCCGCGCAGCACATCGGTGCGCCGGGGCAAGGCGCCGGACCCCTGTTCTCCGGCAACCGTCAGCCCCTTTCCGAAGCCCCGCCATGGCAGTGCCGAGTCCCATCGTCCAGACCGCAAGCGTCCCGACCAGGGTATCGCCCGCAGGCGCCGTCGGCTTCGTCCTATGCAATTCCCGCCCTGCGACCCGTCAGGCGTCGCGGGCGGCGCCACGGAGATATCCAGTTAATGGTAACGCGTATGCTGATCGATGCCACGCACCCGGAGGAGACCCGGGTGGTCGTGGTCAATGGAACCCGCCTGGAAGAACTTGACGTCGAGACCAGCACCAAGAAACAGCTCAAAGGAAACATTTACCTCGCCAAGGTGGTAAGGGTCGAACCCTCCCTCCAGGCCGCCTTCGTCGAATACGGCGGCAACCGCCACGGCTTCCTGGCGTTCAGCGAGATCCACCCCGATTATTTCCAGATCCCGGTGGCCGACCGCCAGGCCCTGCTGGCGGCGCAGAACGCCGAGCATTTCCGCGAGACGGCCGACACCGCCGACGAGATCGGCACTCCCGTCGCCGCCCATGAGGGCGAGGCCCCCCTGGCCGACGCCGGAGCCGCCGAGGAGAACGGTGGCGAGAACGGCGGAGGTGAAGGCGCCGCCCGCGAGAACGGCAGCGGCGAGAATGGCAACGGCGAGAATGGCAACGGCGAAACCGGGGGCGCCGCGCCCGGCGAGGCGCCACGCCCCGCCCATGTGGAAACCGTAGGCGGCGACGAGGCCTCGGAACAGGAAATGGAGCGCCGGCGCGCCCGCCTGCTGCGCAATTACAAGATCCAGGAAGTCATCAAGCGCCGCCAGATCATGCTGGTACAGGTCGTCAAGGAGGAGCGCGGCAACAAGGGCGCCGCGCTGACCACCTACCTGTCGCTGGCCGGCCGCTACTGCGTACTGATGCCCAACACCGCCCGCGGCGGCGGGGTGTCGCGCAAGATCGTCAACGCCGTCGACCGCAAGCGGCTCAAGGCCATCGCCCAGGAGCTGGATATCCCGGAAGGCATGGCGGTGATCGTGCGCACCGCCGGCTCGGAGCGCTCGAAGGCGGAAATCCGCCGCGACTACGAGTATCTGCTGCGCGCCTGGGACAATGTGCGCGAACTGACGCTGAACTCGAAGGCGCCGGCCCTGGTCTACGAGGAAGCCAGCCTGATCAAGCGGTCGATCCGCGACCTGTATAGCCGCGACATCGAGGAAGTGCTGGTCGACGGCGAGGAAGGCTACCGCCTGGCCAAGGACTATATGCGCATGCTGACCCCCAGCCATGCCAAAAAAGTCCAGCCGTACAAGGACCCGTCCATGCCGATGTTCCACCGCTACCAGGTGGAAAGCCAGCTGGACGCCATGCATAGCCCAGTGGTCCAACTGCGCTCCGGCGGCTATATCGTCATCAGCCAGACCGAGGCGTTGGTCGCTATCGACGTCAATTCAGGCCGCGCCACCAAGGAGCGCCATATCGAGGAGACGGCGCTCAAGACCAATCTGGAAGCGGCGGAGGAAATCGCCCGCCAGCTTCGGCTGCGCGACCTGGCCGGCCTGATCGTCATCGACTTCATCGACATGGAGGAGAACCGCAACAACCATGCGGTGGAACGCCGGCTGAAGGAAGCGCTGAAACACGACCGCGCCCGCATCCAGGTCGGGCGCATCAGCCCCTTCGGCCTGCTGGAACTGTCGCGCCAGCGCCTGCGCCCCTCCTTGCAGGAAACCACCTTCACCCCCTGCCCGCATTGCGCCGGCACCGGGCTGGTCCGCTCGGTGGAATCGGCTGCCGTCCACGTGCTGCGCGCCATCGAGGAAGAGGGCATCCGGCGGCGGTCGGCGGAAATCACCGTCACCGTGTCGCCGGCCATCGCGCTCTATATCCTCAACCAGAAGCGCGATGCCCTGGCCGCCATCGAACTGCGCTATCAGTTCCGGGTGCTGCTGGCCGGCGACGACACCCTGATCCCGCCGGCCTTCCGCATGGACCGGATCAAGGCTGAATTCCGCCCCGAAGAGGTGCGACAGATCGCCGCTCCGGCGGCGCCGGCCGTCGTCGAAGAGGACGAGGAACCCGAAGAGGCCGAAATCGAGGCCGAAGGCGAGGAGAAGGCCGAGGCCGAAGGACGGGGCGCCGCCAACGGCGAGGAATCGTCGGACGGCCGCCGCCGCCGCCGCCGCCGCCGCCGCAAGCGGCGGGGCGAGCCGGGCGCGCCGGGTGAATTCGCCGCCGGCGCCGAAGCCGAGGAAGTCGAAGGCGAGGAAGCCGGCGAAGCCAGCGAACAGGCCGCCGAGGAGGAAGGCGCCGAGGACGGCGGCGCGGAAGCCGAAGCGGAAGGCGAGGGCGAAGGCGAAGGCGAAGGCGAACTGGACGGTGAAGGCGACGCCGATGGCCAGCAGCGCAAGCGCCGCCGTGGCCGCCGCGGCGGCCGCCGCCGTCGTCGGGGCGAGACCGTCGGCGAAACCGCCGAGGTG
>JAKAFA010000198.1 GCA_021818185.1 Pseudomonadota bacterium
GTCGGGGTCAACTCCTGACGAATGATCCGCGGCTGGGTTCAGGGTTCTTTCCGCAGTCGGATTACGTCCCGCTACAGACCTGTGCCGAGATTCCGGCGGATACACAGAAAGCCCGCCGCGGTGCCGGAGCGTGGGAGGAAGCTATTCCAAGGCCACCTTCAGCGCCCGCTCGATGGCCTTCTTGACGGCGGCGTGGGAGACCGGCTTGACGAGGTAGCCGTTGACCCTCATCTCCTTGGCGGTCCGCACCGCCTCGTGCGCGGCGTCGGAGGTGAGCATGACCACCGGGGTGGCGGCGACGGCGGCGATGGCGTCGTTGCGGACCTCCGAGACGTAGACGAAACCGTCCTCGCCGGGCATGTGGATGTCGCAGAACACCAGGTCGGGCCGCACGCGGACGGTTTCATCCAGGCCGGCATTCACCGAATCGCACTGGTAGACGTTCTTGATGCCGATATTGAGCAGGATCTGCGACAAGGTCGTGCGGATGAACGGTTCGTCGTCGATCAGCAGGACCTTCAGTTTGCGCGGGTCGAACGTCATGCGGCACCTGTTTGGGAGAGGAACGGGGTGAGGGCCGACTGAAGTTCGGTCAGCGTCGGCGCCACCAGCGGCAGCAGCCGCCGGATGGCCTTGGCCTGGTCGGCGATCGCCGCCGCCTCGATATCGGCGGCCATGCGGCCGAGGCGCATGGCGCCGGCCGTATTGGCCGTGCCCTTCAGGCTGTGGGCGATCTGGCGCACCTGGGTATGATCGCCGCCGCCGACCGCCACCTCCAGGGCGCCGGCCTTCGCGGCGGCGTCCTGAAGGAAGCCGACCAGCATCGGCTTCATCCTGGCCATGTTCCATTTGAAGATCGAGCCCATGGGTTCGAAATCGAAGATGTCCTCGTCGATCTCGGGAAGCTCGGGGCGGCCGGCCGCTGCGGCCGGCCGGGGTGGCGGCCCGGCGGCCGGCCGGGTCCATTTCAGCAGGGCGGCGGCCAGGGAGTCGGGATCGATCGGCTTGGCCAGGTGGTCGTTCATCCCGGCGGCCAGGCACTTGTCGCGGTCGGATTGCATGGCGTTGGCCGTCATGGCGACGATCGGCAACTCGGCATGGCCGCGCTTGCGGATCTCGGCGGCGGCGGTGACGCCGTCCATCACCGGCATCTGCATGTCCATCAGCACGATGGCGTAGCGGCCGGCCGCCACCTTGTCGACCGCCACCTTGCCGTTCTCCGCCACTTCGACCGTCATGCCGAGATCGGCCAGCATTTCGCTGGCGACCTGCTGATTGAACTCGTTGTCCTCGACCAGCAGCGCCCGCAGGCCTTTGAACGTCGCCAGGGCCGCCTCGGGGGCCGAGGACTTGTCCTCGTCGGCCTCGCCGCCGTCCAGGTCGGCGCCCAGCGTGCGCATCACCACGTCGAACATCATCGGCGGGCTGACCGGCTTGATCAGGACGTCGTCGAAGCCCCCCGCCTCGGCCCCCTTCTGCATTTCCTCGCGCCCATAGGCGCTGACCATGATCAGGTGGGGGGTGGCGTCCAGCCCCAGCCCCTTGATCTGGCGCCCGGCTTCCAGCCCGTCCATGCCCGGCATCTGCCAGTCGAGGAAGACAATGGCGAAGGGCTTGCCGGCCGCCGCCGCATCGCGCACCGCCGTGACCGAGTCCGCGCCCGAGGCGACCGCCTCCACCTCGAACTGCATGGAGCCCAGCATCTCCACCAGGACGGCGCGGGCGTTCTCGTTGTCGTCCACCACCAGCATCCGGCGGCCGTGCAGGTCGGGCGCCGGCACCAGGGCCCGGCGCGGCCGGCCTCGGCCCAGGCGGGCCGAGAACCAGAAGACCGAGCCCTTGCCCGGCGCGCTGTCGACGCCGACCTCGCCGCCCATCATTTCCGCCAGCTTCTTCGAGATGGCCAGTCCCAGTCCGGTGCCGCCGTATTTGCGGGTGGTCGAGGTGTCGGCCTGCTGGAAGCTCTGGAACAGGCGGGCCTTCTGTTCGGCGGTCAGGCCGATGCCGGTATCGCACACCTCGAAGCGCACCGTCACCTCGTCGCCGTGGTCGGCGGCCAGGCGGACCCGCACGTCGATTTCGCCGGTTTCCGTGAACTTGACGGCGTTGTTGGCGTAGTTGATGAGGATCTGCCCCAGGCGCAGCGGGTCCCCCACCAGGTCGTTGGGCACGTCGGCCGCGATATCGATGACCAGTTCCAGGCCTTTGGCGGCGGCCTTCTCCGAGATCAGGTTCGCGACGTTGTCCAGCATCTCGTCGAGATGGACATCGGTCTTCTCCATCGACAGCTTGCCGGCCTCGATCTTCGAGAAGTCCAGGATGTCGTTGATGATCCCCAGCAGATGCTGGCCGGATTGCTGGATCTTCTTCAGGTAATCCTTCTGGCGCGAATTGAGCTCGGTCTTCAGCGCCAGATGGCTCATGCCGATGATGGCGTTCATCGGCGTGCGGATCTCGTGGCTCATATTGGCCAGGAAGTCGGCCTTGGTTCGGGCGGCGGCCTCCGCCGCCTCCTTGGCCTTGCGGATCTCCTCCTCGGCCTGCTTCAGGTGGGTGATGTCGGTCAGCCAGGCCAGGATGCCCGGCCGGCCGTCGTGCTCGGTCTTCAGGTAGGTCCCCATGATGTTGCGGACTTCCTTGTTGGGTCCGTACATCGGGACTTCGTAGTCGCGGACGATGCCGTCCGCGGCCAGCCGTTGGACGAGGCGGTCGCGATCCTCGGGGTTGACGTAGGTCTGCGGCGACGGGTTGCCCACCCTCAGGTCGATCAGTTCGGCGATCCGCGGATTGGCAAAGCGCACGACACTGTCGCTGGTGATCACCACCCCGACCGGCGCGGTGTCGAGGATGCCTTGCAGCCGCTGGCGCTCCGCCGCCATGGCGGCCTCCGCCTGCTTGCGGTGGGTGATGTCGGCCAGCCACACCAGGATTCCCGGCTTGCCGTTGTGGCTGGTCTTCATGTAGGTGGCCAGGATGTCGCGGACCTCCTTGTTCGGCCCGTACATCTGGAGTTCGTAGTCGCGGACGATGTCCTGCCGGCCCAGCCGCTCGATCAGGATGTCGCGGTCCTTGGGGTTGACGTAGATCTGCGGGGTGGGGTTGCCGACCCTGAGGTCGATCAGCTCGGTGATGCGGGGATTGGCGAACTGGACGACGTTGTCGCTGGAAACGGCGACCCCGACCGGCGCGGTTTCCAGGATTTGCCGCAGCCGCCGGCGTTCCTCCTCCATCGCCGCCTCGGTGCGCTTGCGCTCGCTGATGTCGCGGAACGACACCACCGCGCCGACCGGCACGCCGTGCTTGAGAACCGAGGTGGTGGAGTATTCGGCCGGGAAGCTGCCGCCGTCCTTGCGCCAAAGCAGCTCGTCGGCGCCGCTGCGTATTCCGTCGGCGCCGGCCACCCGGCACATCGGGCAATGGTCGCCGTCGGACGCCCCGCCGTCCGCCCCGGCGTGGTGAAGGCGGGCATGCATCGGCAGGCCGACCAATTCTTCGGGCGCATAGCCCAGCATGCGGGCGCCGGCGGCATTGACGAAGGTGATGCGGCCCTGGGCATCGAGGCCGCAGATGCCTTCGCTGACCGATCCCAGGATCAGGCGCGAGCGCTCTTCCGCCTCGGCCAGTTCCATCGCCTGTTCCTCGACCCGCCGGCCCTGTTCCGCCATCTGTTCGTTGATCGCCTCCAGCTCCTGCTTGCGGGCGGCGATCTGGCGTTCCGAGGCGGCCAGCGTGGCGGCCTGAACCTGGGATTCCATCAGCAGGGTGCGGGTCCGCTGGTTGGCGGCCTGGATCTTGACGTTGAGCGCCACGGTGGGCAGCAGCGCATCGAGCAGGGCGGCCTGGCGGTCGTCGAGCGGCCCGACCGGCGCCAGTTCCAGGATCGCCAGGGCGGCGCCCTGATCGACCACCGGCACGATCATCAGGTTGCGGGGCAGGATCTCGCCCGGCCCGGCGACGACGCGCAGGCGGTCCTCGGGCCCCACCGCCAGGACGGCGGGGCGCAGATCGACGGCGGCCTGTCCGACCAAGCCCTCACCCCTGGCGAAGCGGCGCGCTTCCTGCGGCGCTTCGATGGCGTGGCCGCCGACCCGGATGAACGCCTTGCCGTCCGGCTCGGCGACATAGAAGGCGCCGTACAGCAGGGGGATGGAGCGGGACAGATGGTCCATCAACGCCGTGGCGAAGCCGGCGAAATCGTCGGCGGCCTGCAAATGCCCGATGGTGGCGGCCAGCAGGTCCTTGATTTCCGATTGCAGCACCTGGCGGCGTGAGGCGGATTGCAGGGTGTGCAAGGCGCGTCCCATCTCGCCGGCCTCATCCGACCGGTCGAAATAGGGGATGGCGCGGTCAAGCCGGCCCTCGGCGACGTCAAGGATGCCGCGTTGCAGATCGCCCATCACGGCGATGACGTGGCGACCGACCATCCGGTTGGCGATGACGAGCGACAGCGTCAGGCCGAGGCCGCAAATCAGCCAGGACCCGGCCAGGGCGGCCTGCACCTGCGGCGCAGCGTCCGGCGCGGCGGCGGCGACGGCCAGCATTCGCTGGGAGGCGAAGGCCATCGCCGCCACCAGGGTGGCGACCACGGGCGCCACGGCGGCCAGCACCTTGCCCCGCATCTTGAGGTTGCGAAACACGTCCATCGCCCCGGTTCCTTCCAGCCGTGGAGGCAAGGGTCAAACGCTGAAGCCGGCCTTGTTGACCAACAATTGGTGAAAATCGCGCAACGCCTGCCGGGCCTTGGCCGGGTCGCCGATCCCTTCGACGAAATGCGCGTCGAAGTTGGGCTGGCGCAGCAGGTCCCTGATCCTCTGCCGGGCGCGGCTCAAGGCCTTGCCCTCGGGCAGCACGCCGGAGGCGCAGAACTGCACCAGGCGCAACGCCCGGTCGCGGAGCCTGCCCTCCGGGTTGTCGAGCTTCTCGATGACCTTTTCCTCGACCAGGTATTCGTCGAGCAGGCGGTCGATATGGTCGAGCAGCGGCTGCTTGACCGCGCCGGGAAACGGCGCGGCCGCCACGGCGCGATAGGCGGCGGTGGCCCGCACCATCCGGTCCTTGGGCGACAGGGTGCGGTGGACGATGTTGGTGATGTGCTGGCCGCCGATACCCGGCGGGTAGGCTTCGGCCAGCTTGCCGGCGGCCTCGTCGGCGAATTCGCCATCGGCCAGGCCGCAAAGGTAGAGAATGCCGTAGGCGCGGTCCGGCATGGCGCGGAACACCGCCGCCACCGCCCCCTTGCGGCCGCTGTCCTTGATCATGTGCAGGCAGCGGGTGGTCAGCGCCGCGGCGGTGGCGGCGTTGCCGAGCAGGCCGGCGGGGGTCAGCATCCGCTGCACCACCTTCTTGAAGGTGTCGTATTCCTGCTTCTCGTCGCTGCGGTACAGCGGGCTGGCCGCAGCGATCTGGCGGTGGGCGCGGTCGATCAGCCCCAGGCGGCAGGCCGGCAGGCGCTGCTCGGCGAACAGCCGGTTGAGCAGCTGGGCGGCCTCGGGCGCATCGCTCTTGGTGGTGGCCATGGTGCCGTCGGCCAGGTCGAGGAGGCTACAGATGGCGTGGCCCAGCCCGGGCTGCCAGCCCAGCACGTCCTGGATCGCCGAGGTCTCCAGCAGTTCGGCGATCAGGCTGTCCATCAGGGCGATCTGGCCGGGGTCCGCGACGTCGAGGGCCAGCCGGCACAGCCGTTCCAGCTTGGCCGAGAAGCTGCGGACCTCCTGGAGGTCGCGGGCCAGCGCGGTGCAGGCCAGATACTCGCGTTCCCAAGGGGCGGCCCCTGGCGGCAGCGCCGCGAACAGCTCGGCCACCGACATGGTCTGCTTCGGCAGCGCGACGCTTTCGGTCTTACGCGCCCGGGCGATCAGATCTTCGACCGCCTTGAACAATTGCCCCTTGCGCGCCGCGACATCCACCCCGGCGCTACGCGCCTGGAGCGAGGCGATCCGGTCGACCGCCGACGGCATCAGGGCGTCCTTGTCGCGCAGGCGCTTGAGCTCGCGGCCGTTGTGCAGCAACTCGCTCGGGGTGAGGACCGCCTTGTCGAGGTAGCTGCGGAACAGCCGTCCCAGCACCAGCCGGCTGCCCGGCTTAAAATAATCCTGAAGATCTTCGCAAAGCTCGCCCGCCGATTCGATGAAATCGATATGCGAGGAGGATTCCTCGCGGACCTGCTGGATCTTGGAAAAAATTTCGGTTTCGTCTTCCGTGCCGTCGGTCCGCAGCCAGCAGCGCAGGACGCGCGCCCCCTGGCATTTGGCGGATTTGAGATGCTTCAGGGCCAGGGCCTTGGCCTCTTCCTCGCCCTCCATACGGCTTTCGGTCACCCAGCGGTCGCCGTGCCGGATCTGGATATCGAAAGTACTGCGGCCTCTCATTATTATTATCCGAATTCGATTTTGGGCGGTCGGGCGGCGGGTTCATGCTTTCTTCACGGTAGAACATGGATAGATTAACATATCTTTTGACGCCTGGCACCCCCGCCTGACGACCCGCAGCCGCCATTTCATCGGCGAGTCCTCTTCGCAGTGGCGATTCCGGCAAGGGGATCGCGCCCACCCCTTCCGCCTGAAGGCGTCGCTCCACCTCGGACAGCACCAGCAAGGCCAGATCGAGGGCGGGAACATCAATCCCATAGCCAACCAGCACGTTGGCCAGGGATTCGATTAGCGACATGCGGCGCGATTGCCTCACGACTGCCGCTCCGCCATCAGTGCCTCGAACGACCGGCCAACGCCGTCCAGCACGGCAATCTGGCCAGTGAAGTCCTGCCACCGGCGGAGGATGACGTCGCAATAGGCCGGGTCCAATTCCATGGCGAGGCATCCCCGTCCCACCGTCTCGGCGGCAATCAGGGTGGTGCCGCTGCCGCAGAACGGCTCGTAGACCAGATCGCCGCGTTCGTTGTTGTTGACGATCGGTCGGCGCATCACCGTGTCGACCGTGACATGAAAGGCGATGGAGACGCGCCGCTCGAAGCCGATCACCCGCAGGCCGGGGAACAGATCGTCGCGGCATGTGCCGCGCTCGGGGAAGTCCGCGAAGCCTTTGCAGTACCGCTCCAGCCGCTCGACGTAGGCCAGGGCTCGGGCGTCGCCGGAATGCTCGGCGATGTAAAGGTAAAGCTGCAGAAGGTCGTTCTCCGCCTCCGGCGAGA
>JAKAFA010000199.1 GCA_021818185.1 Pseudomonadota bacterium
ACCGCCGGCAAGGCTGTTGAGGACCCCGACGACACCGATCAGGGGCTGCGAAATACCGCGGCTGATGGCGATGAAGAAGACGGCGAAAGCCGCCACCGTCACTCCCCCCAGAAGCAGGAAGGTTGTTCGGATGGCGCCATAGGCCCGGTCGGCGGCGTCCCGGGCCTGGGCCGCCGCCAACTCCACCAGCCGCTTGCGTACCGCCGTCAGCAATTGGGTGGGGGCGCGGTCTATGCCGGCAACGGCCTTGTCGCCGGCCGCGCCTTCGAAATTGCTGCCTTTGAGCTGCTGCACCCCCTTGCGATAGGATTCGCCCATACTCTGGTGGGCAGATAGGAATTGTTCCAGCAGCCGTTCCGATTCTGGGTCGGTGATTTCCGCCTTGAGCCGCTGGCCTTCACCGCGGACTTCGGATTCACGGCGCTGGAAGTTTCCCCAATATTTGCTGAACGCCTCAGGGTCTTTTCCCCTCAGCAGAAGGTCTTTCCACTCCTGCACCTGCTTCTTGAAGTCGGCCTCCATCGCCTCGGCGTGGATGGCGCTGGATTGGCTGGCCATCACCACCCGGTCGAAGGTGCGGATGCTGACATAGGAGTTCCAGAACCCGTTTGCCGCTGCCGCCAGCATGATCGCCGTGCTGACGCAGAAAATAATGAGAATGCGGGCGCGGATGCCGAACGCCCCTCCCTGAGACAATGCAGTGTGCATGCCCCCTCCATAGAATACTTTTAGTTATATCGGCTGGTCGCGTCCGGTTTTTAAATATAGACGACTGACCGCCCCCCTTTGCCTAAGGTATCTGGATTCAAGTCCTATCGGAACCCTAAAAAGCGGAATTGACGGGGAGGCTCGGGCAAGACCGGGAAAGCAGAAATCCGGCAGATCCCTAGGGTAAGTTTCCGTCGAACAGCCGGCCATAGGCCTCGACCATGCGCCGGCTGGGATAGACTTCGCGGGCGCGGCGGGCGTTGGCAGCGCCGATGGAGGCCGCCCGGTCGGGATCGGCCAGCAGGGCAAGGATGGCCTCGGCCAGTTCGACCGGATGCTTTCCCACCACGAACGGCCGGTTGAGGACGGCCACCATGTCGGCGGTATCGCCCACCGCGGTCGCCGCCACCGGTCGGCCGGCGGCCATGGCCTCCAGCAGGGAGAGGGGCATCTGTTCGGTGTCGGAGGACAGGGCGAAGGCGGCAAAGGACGGCAGCAGCCGTTCCGGCGTCGGGCAGGCACCGGTGAACACCACCTGCCGCTCGACCCCCAACTCGGCGGCGCGGCGCTCCAGGGCGGGACGCTGGGGACCGTCGCCGACGATTGCCAGCCGCACCGGACGCTGGCGCAGCACGAAGGACAGCGCCTCCAGCAGGCGGCCGATGTTCTTTTCCGGGCGCAGGGCGGCTACCGTGCCGACGATGGGCGGGCCGTCGGCCGGCAGACCCAGCCGGGCGGCGAAATCGGGATCGGGAGCCGCCGCGAAGCGCCGGCAATCGATGCCGTTGGGCACGTACAGCAGGCGGCGCGGCGGCAGGCCCCAGGCCTCGGCGGCGATCCGCATCAGCACCTGCGACGGCAGGATCAGCGTGGCGCGGCGCAACAGCAGGCGCCGCGCCCACACTCGGCGCCGCAACTGGGTTCCGGACTCGTCGGGGCCGAATCCGTCCTCCATGTGCAGGTGGGGGACCCGGCCGTCGGCGTTGGCCATCGCCCATTCGATGGCTCCCCAGTTGGAGGTGACCAGCAGATCGGGGCGCAGGTCGGCCAGCATGCGGCGGTAGGCCCGCAGCCGGCCCGCCAGCCCCTTCCCGCAGGCCGGAAGGTCCAGCAGGCGCACCGGCACGTCGGGGCCCAGGCGGCCCAGGCAATCGGCGGCACCATCCAGCGACACCACCAGATGGCGGTAGCGGGGGCCGAAATGATTGGCCAGTCGGGCGAAGCGCATCTGCGCCCCACCCACCGCGAACGAGGGGAAGACGTGCAGCAATGTCCGCAAGGCCCATTCCTCCCTGTCTGGCGGCCCCCCTACCTGGCGGCGCGGGCCAGCCGGCGTGTCAGCCAGGCCCCGGCCAGGGCCACTTCCCGGCGCAATGGATGGCGCAGCAGATGGATGGCCGCCAGCCAGGCGAGGGCTGCGCCAAAAACCGCCATCAGGGTGGGCGGCCACAGGACTTCGCCGGTCACGCCGACCGTGGCGATCACCGCCAAGGGCGGCAAAGCGGTGGCGGCGGTGATGGCGAGGCTGGGCAGCAGCGCACGGCCGATGGACGCCCAGCCAAGGCCGATGCGCCGGCGCAGGACTTCCAGCGAGAACAGGGTGATCATTCCCCCGGTGGCGGCCGCGCCCGCCGCCGCCGCCTCCAGGCTGACCAGCGAACCGGCGGCGATGCCCGCGACGAACACCGGCACCGAAATCGCCTGGATCAGGAAATTGGCGCGCATCGCCCCGGTCGAGACCAGGTAGATCCGGCAGACGTTGCCGATCAGCGACAGCGCCGCCCCGGCGCACAGGATCTTGGCCACGCCCACGGCACCGATCCAGTTGCGGCCGAACATCAGGACGATGATGGGCTGGGCCAGCAGGCCAAGTACGCACAGCGCCGGCCAGCCCACCGCCGACAGGGTGCCGAAGACCCGCAGCAACGGCTCGCGCACGTCCTGGCGGTCGCGGTGCAGCATGGCGAGGCTGCTGCCGATCACGCCGTCGACAGCGCTGGTCAGCGCGGTGCGGAACAGGGTGATCAGCCCGTTGCCGCGGCTGAACAGGCCGGCGCCTTCCAGGCTGACCAGCCGGCCGATGACCAGGTCGGGGGCGCGGTCGGCCAGCGAGGACAGCAGACCGCCGCCGCTGGACAGCAGGCCGAAATGGATCAGCGTCCGCCAGTCGCGGAAGCGGGGGCGGATCAGGCCGCGGGGCCCCAGAACCAGGCCATTGCCCGCCGCAGTCACCACCATGCCGGCCAGGGTGCCCCAGGCCAGGCTGATGGCGCCATATCCGCGGGCGGCCAGGGCGATGGAGGTGGTGGCCCGCACCAGGATGGTCGCCACCGAAATGAACATGCTTTCCCGGAACCGCATATCGCGCAGCAACTGCGCCCCCGAGATCGCGGCAAAGGCCACCACGATGAAGTTGAAGCAGAGCACGCGGATGATGGCGGCCAGGGCGGGATTGGCGTAGAACGCCGCGATGGACTCGGCGGCAAGGTAGAATCCGGCCCCCATCGCCGTGGCGATGGACAGGCTGAGGCCGAGCGCCGAGGCAATCTTGCGGTCGGTCAGCTCCCGCTCTTGCAGGATGTAGGGGCCGGTCCCGAAGTTCCGCAATTCCTGCGCGATGTTCACCAGGCCGTAGGCGATGGAGAACAGCCCGGTTTCGCCCGGCGTCAGCAGCCGCGCCAGGATGACGGTCGAGGCGATGCCGATCGCCAGGTTCAGATAGCGGTCGAGAAACGAATACAGGATGGAGGAGCGGACGTCGTGCATGGGCGCGTCAACCCGCCTGGGTGCGGGTGGCGTAGCCCGCCAGGAATTCGCGGGCCCGCCGGCGGTAGACGCCGCCCTCGTAGCGGTGGGTGCCGATGAAATGGTACAGCGCGGGCGTGCCGTCGGGCAGCGGCGGTTCGAAACAGCAATAGCGCTCGAAGGGCAGGACCACCGCCCCCGGATCGTTGGCCAGCAGGTAATTCGAAGCGATTTGCTCGCTGCCCCAATCGGCCCAACGGGTCGGGAAGCGGTCCTGCATCCACAGGGAGAAACGCTCGAGTTCGGTCCGGCCGAAACGGCCCTGGGCGAAGCCGGCGAAGCCCGACGAGGCGTGGACGTAGGACCGGCGGGCGGCGTCGGGCAGTTGGTCGAGCGCCGCTTCCGCCAGGGTTCCGATCTTCATTCCGGCAAGGCCGGCCTGGGCGATCCAGCCCTGGACCATGCGGGCGGTCGCCGCCGCCGGCTCGACCTTGCGTCCCACCGCCGTGCCCAGGAGGAAGGAGCGGTTTTCCCGCCAGCACTGGACCACCTCGGGGACGGGACCGGTGACCAGGGTGTCGGCGTCGGCCTGGATGACATAGGTCTCGGCGGTCAGATCGACGATCTGGACCAGCCGCTCCCAGGTGCCGCCGCGCGGACAGCGGCCGGTGTCGATGGCGGCGATGTCGAAGATGGCGATCCCCGGCAGGTGACGGTGCAAAATCCTCCGGTCGTCGCCGGTCAGGCTGCCGTCGTCGATGACCGCCACCCGTCCGACGCCGATCGCGGCGTATAGCGACTTGATCGCCAGCAGATAGGGCACGACGTCGCCATGCCGGACCATGCTGAGGAACAGCGGCGACGAGCCGGACATGGCCAGGGGCGCGGTGTCCAGGGCATGGGCGGTGGCGCGGCGGAAAGCCTCGCGGCGCAGGGTGCGGCGCAGCCGGTGAATGGCGCGGCTCAAAAGATCTTCCATCATGGGTTCGCCCCAGGGTGGCGTGCAACGCCCCGCCGCTGTTTCCCAGCCTGCTCCTCCGGCACCAACGGCCGGATCAGCCCGGCGAAAGCCTCGGCCTGGCGCCCGATGGCGAACAACTGCTCGCACCGGTGACGGCCGGCCTGGCCGTGGCGGGCGCGCAGGTCCGGATGGTCGAGGTAATCCACGACGGCGGCGGTGAAGCCGTCCCAATCGTCCGTCCCCACCAACCGCCCGGTGTGGCCATCGGCCACGATGTCGGCCGAGCCGTGGGTGCGGGTGGCGACCGCCGGCAGGCCGGAGGCCATCGCCTCGGCCAGCACGAAGCCGAAGGTCTCGCGCAGGGAGCCGTGGACGAACAGCGAGGCCGCCCGGTAGTAGGGCCGGAGGTCGGACTGGGCGCCGACGAAGCGGTAGTCGGCGGCATTGGGTAACCCGGCGGCCAAGTTGCGCCAGTCGGCCAGCATCTGCCCGCCGCCGACGAAGATGAAACCGACGGGCAGGCCGGGACGGCGGCGCCTGGCGGCGTCGATGGCGCGGATCACCTGATCGACGCGCTTTTCCGGCCGAGCCTGGGCCGCCGCCATGATCCAGCTTATGCCGGGGTCCAGGTCCAGCCGGGCGCAGGCTTCCGCCCGGTCGCCGGGAAGGAAATGGCCGGTATCGATCCCCTCGGCCACCAGACGCAGCCGCCGTTGCGGGACCTGGGCAAAACTGCGCAGGAAGTCGCATTGGCCGCGGGAATGGGCGACGTGCAAGTCGTGGAGCTGCCGGCCCAGTACCCGGCGCACCAGCATCTTGGCCGCCCGCTTGACGAAGGGCTGGGTCAGGCCGGGCGGCTGCGAGCCGTTTTCCGTATTGATGGTCCGAAGCCCCAATCCCCGCAGGAAGTCCAGGTCGACAGTGGTGGCCGGCGCCGCCATGAACACCACCACCGCGATGCGGTGGCGGCGGATGAATTCCGCCAGACGTGGCCGGTTGGCCGGGGAATAGTCGTAGAAATCCGCCTGGGCCGGCCGGGCCCAGTGCGGCAGGTACGCCGGATTGCCGGTCAGTTCGGGATAGGCGAGGATGCTGCGCGCCACGCCTTGCAGGCTCCGCGCCGTCAGGTCGCGGTGCTGGGCGACGGTGCGCCACACCAGCCCCACGTCGTCGCCGTAGCGCATGGTGAACACCACGCCGGGAAGCCGGCCGGCGGAAGGGGGGGCATCCGCCGCGCCCGAATCCCGCCGCTCAACCCACGACGCTGTCTCCATCGGCTGTCCTTTCCACCGTCCCGATCCTGTCCCGGCCGATTTTGCGGCAGAACGGCGACACTGTTACCATTCAGTGGGGCATGGTGGTCAACGGGACATAAATCATGCTGTAGAGTTGCGTAAATATACGGCTATCGGATACAAGATTGCTATATTAGCGTATGCCGAAAATATTTCATCATGTGTATCGGTAATACGATGGAAATTGTGAAATAATGGAAATTCATAGGAACTTCACCTTTCGTGGAACGGCATGTCCCCGCCCGGCGCCCATCTCCCCCTTCTCCCCCACGCTCCCCACCGTCTGGCGCCCGGTCCGCGGCCGGATATCGAGATCCCGCCCGCCCGGGCGATCCTTCCGCCCCATGTCGCCCCCTTTCATTTCTCCCTGGCCGGGGCGGATTTCGCGGTCGACCAAGTGGTCTACGTCTCGCATCAATCCATCGTATGCCGTGCGGTCTCGCCGGCGGGCGGGCGGCGGGTCGCGCTGAAGGTGGTGCTGGACGAACGGGATTTCTCGGCGCGGGAGCAGTTCGAGGCCCTGCGGGCGGTGGAGTCCCGCTTCCATGCCCAGGCCGAATACCGGGCGCTGCACGCCCTGGCCTATCTGGAAGGCCGTCGTGCTTTCGTGATGGAATGGCTGGACGGCCAGCCGCTCAGCCGGCTGTTGTGCCGGTGTGGCGGGGCGGCGGCGGCCTGTGCCGTGCGCAAGGCGGCGCGCTGGTTGGCGATCCTGCACGGCAGCGAGGATCTGCCGCCCCGACCCATGCCGCTGCCCGAGATGCTGGCCGACCTGGACGGGATCGCCGCCGGCCGGCCGCCGGGCCCCCTCGACCCGGCTCTGGATGTCCTGCGGCGCACGGCAGAGATCCTGGCATCGGTTCCGGTCGCCTCCGCCGTGCTGCATGGCGATTTCAAGCCCGAGAACCTGCTGCTGGCCGGCGAGGTGACGATTGGCATGGACAGTGAGGCGCGGTTCCGCGCCGCGGCCATCGGCGACCTGGGATACTTCCTCAACGGCTTGCGCCTCCTGGCCTATACCCATGCCGCTCCCCTGCTGATGTGGCGCCGCGGATGCCTGGAGCGGGCGTTTCTGGCCGAATACGCGGCATTGCGCGGCGCCGTGCCGCTGCCCCACCTGCTCTGGTGGCGCCTGCACCATCTGGCCCGCCTGTGGCTGGCCCGCCGGGACGGGGCCGCCGCCAACGGGGTGTTGCGGCTGGCCTGCCGTTACGAAATGCGGGGCATGACCCGCCGGCTGTGCCGCGCGGTGCGGGCCGGCGGCGCGGCACCCTAAGGGCGGCGGCCCGTCCGGCTGCCTGGCGGTCATCCCTCCAGCTGCGCCCAGTCGGGCAGACGGCCCAACTGGCGGATAGGCGCCCGCTGGTCGGGCCGGTGGGCCGGATGCTCGTCGAACAGGGTCGCGAAGGGAACGCCCTCGAA
>JAKAFA010000200.1 GCA_021818185.1 Pseudomonadota bacterium
CCAACTGTTGTTCGCCCAAATCCGGCTGCTGCTGAGGAGATCTCCATGCCCCTGCCCGCGACCGCCACCCGCCACATCTTTTTCACCGGCAAGGGCGGGGTGGGCAAGACCTCGCTGTCCTGCGCCACCGGGCTGGCGCTGGCCGATGCAGGCAAACGGGTGCTGATCGTCAGTACCGACCCGGCCTCCAACCTCGACGAGGTGCTGGGCACCAGGCTTGCCGGCACCCCGATTGCGGTGGCCGGGGCGCCCGGCCTGTTCGCCCTCAACATCGATCCCGAGGCGGCGGCGCGCGATTATCGCGAGCGCATGGTGGGGCCCTACCGCGGCATTCTGCCGGCCGCCGCCATCGCCTCGATGGAGGAGCAATTCTCCGGGGCCTGCACGGTGGAGATCGCCGCCTTCGACGAGTTCGCCAAGCTGCTCGGCGCTCCCGAGGCGACGGCCGGATTCGACCATATCGTCTTCGACACCGCTCCCACCGGCCATACCCTGCGGCTGCTGACCCTGCCCTCGGCCTGGACCGAGTTCATCGCCTCCTCGACCGGTGGCGCCTCGTGCCTGGGACCGCTAGCCGGTTTGGAGAAGCAGAAGGCCCTCTATGCCGCCACCGTCGCCGAACTGGCCGACCCGGCGCGGACCACCGTGGTTCTGGTCAGCCGGGCGGAAACCTCGGCCCTGCGCGAGGCGGAGCGCACTCGCGGCGAGTTGGCGGAACTGGGGATCGCCAACCTGCGACTTGCCCTCAACGGGGTATTCGAGCCCGCGGCTCCCGGCGATGCCGTGGCCGATGCCATGGCCCGGCGCGGCGGTGCGGCCATCGCCGCCATGCCCCGCGGGCTCGCCGGCCTGACGCGCAGCGAGACGCCGTTCCTGCCCGAAGGCACGGTCGGCCTTGCCGCGTTGCGCGGGATGAGCGTTGCCCCCGCCATCCCCCCCGTCCACGCCATCCCCGCCGCACCGCCGGCCGGCCTGCCGCCCGACGGGCTGGCGCCGCTGATCGATGATCTGGCGCGCTCGGGGCATGGGGTGGTGATGACCATGGGCAAGGGCGGCGTCGGCAAGACCACCGTTGCCGCGGCAATCGCCACCGCCCTGGCCCGGCGCGGCCACAAGGTGCTGCTGTCCACCACCGACCCCGCCGCCCATGTCCAGGCGGCGGTCGAGGAGCCGGTCGCCGGCCTGACCATCGGCCGCATCGATCCGGCCGACGAGGTGGCGCGCTACCGCGACGCGGTGCTCGCCAAGGCGGGCGGCGGTCTCGACGCCGCCGGGCGCGCCATGCTGGAGGAAGACCTGCGCTCGCCCTGTACCGAGGAGATCGCCGTCTTCCGCGCCTTCGCCCGCACCGTCGATGCCGGCACCGACGGGTTCGTCGTGCTCGACACCGCGCCGACCGGCCATACCATCCTGCTGCTCGACGCCGCCGAGGCCTATCACCGCGAGGTGCTGCGCACCCAGGCCGACATGCCCGAGGCGGTCCGCCATCTGCTGCCGCGCCTGCGTGATTCCGACTACACCCGCATCCTGGTGGTCACCCTGGCCGAGGCCACGCCGGTCCACGAGGCCGAACGGCTGCAAGACGATCTGGAGCGCGCCGGCATCGCCCCTTACGCCTGGGTGATCAACCAGAGCTTGGCCGCCAGCGGGACCCGGGACCCGCGGCTGGCCCGGCGCGGGCAGTGCGAGCTTCCGTTCATCGAGCGGGTGACGGATCTGTCGCGGCGCTGCGCGCTGATCCCGTGGCTGGAAACCCCGGTGCTGCCCGCTTGCGGGTAAACGGCGCCCGGAGGGCGGCCCCGAGTGGAACGACGAGGGGTGGACGAAGCCCGCCGTGGCGCCTGAGCCGCGGCAACCTATCGCGGCGCCGCTGCGCGCTGGCCGATCCAATGGGCCAGCCCCTGGGTGTTGAGGTCGAGGTCGAGCCGGAGCAGATCCAGCACCTCGGGCTCGGGCAGCCCACAGCCGTGCGCGCGGACCTCCTCCAGCATCAAGCCGGCCAGGCGCGTGCGGATGCGGGATTCGCGCCCTTCGGCCGGCGTGTTCTCCTCGGCGCAGGCCGCGTCCCGATGGCCGGCGAGCAGGCGGCGGAAACGGGCGACCACCGCCTCGGCCGGCACGACCCGGCCGAAATGGGTGAGATAGAGGGCGTCGGGCGCCAGGGACAGCACGCGATCGGCCGACGCCCGCATGTCGTCGGGATCGAATTGCGACGGCGAGGTGGTCGGGAACAGGAACGGCCGGCCTTCGGCATCGAATTCGCGGTAGGAGATGCCCAGCGCGTCGCCGGTGAACGCCGACCGGCTGGCATGGTCGAACAGGCAGAGGTGATGCTTGGCGTGGCCGGGCGTGTGCAGCACCTCCAGCACCCGCCCGCCTAGGGGCAGCGTCTGCCGGTCTTCGGCGGCGAGGATGCGGGCGGCGGGTACCGGTACCAGCTCGCCGTAGAGGCTGCGGGCCCGCTCGGCGCCATAGACCTCTTCGACCGCGGCGAACAGTTTGGCGGGCTCGGCCATGTGGCGGGCGCCACGCGGATGAACCACCAGCCGCGCCTCGGGAAAGGCAGCCATCATCGCCCCGGCGCCGCCGGCATGGTCGAGGTGGACATGGGTGAGCACCACGTAATCGACGGCCTCGGGGCCGAGGCCCAGGGCGGCGAGGGCATTCTGCGTCCGGCCGAGGGCGTGGTTGGAGGCGGTGTCGACGATCGCCACCCGGCCCTGGTCCACCACCAGGTGGATGGCGGCCACCAGCGGCCGGATGTACTCGGCATCCAGCGTGTAGATGCCGTTGCGGTAATCGGTGAGTTCGGTGATCAACAGCGGCTCCGGGGCTTGTGGAACGCCGCCGCCCAACTCCATCGGGTGGGGCGGCGCCCGCGACTTTGCCCCTAACGGCTGGCCTTGGCAATCAGCCAGCCACGGGGGAGAAGAAAGATCCCCGGGGTGCGGGGCACCCCGGGGAGAGTTGGACTGCAATCCTGCGGACGCAGTCGGGCAACCGGGTAGGGGGGCGGTTATGTCTGCGCGGGCTGGTCGAGCCGCGCCGACAGATCCGGCAGGGCGGCGAACAGGTCGGCCACCAGGCCGTAATCGGCGACCTGGAAGATGGGGGCTTCCTCGTCCTTGTTGATGGCGACGATGACCTTGCTGTCCTTCATGCCGGCCAGATGCTGGATGGCGCCCGAGATGCCGACCGCGATGTAGAGGTCGGGGGCGACGATCTTGCCGGTCTGGCCGACTTGCAGGTCGTTGGGCGCGAAGCCGGCATCGACGGCGGCGCGCGAGGCGCCGATTGCGGCGCCCAGCTTGTCGGCCACCGCTTCCAGCAGGCAGAAATTGTCGCCCGATTGCATGCCTCGCCCCCCCGATACGACGATGCGGGCGCTGGTCAGGTTCGGCCGCTCCGACTTGCTCAACTGCTGGCCGGCGAAGGAGGAGAGGCCAGGGTCGGCGGCGGGCGCGATTTTCTCCAGGCGGGCGGAGCCGCCCTCGGCCGCGGCCGGTTCGAAGCCGGTGGCCCGCACCGTGGCCACCTTGACGGCATCGAGGGATTGCACCGTCGCCAGCGCGTTGCCGGCATAGATCGGCCGGACGAAGGTGTCGGGCGATAGCACGGCGATAATCTCGGAGACCTGGGCGACGTTGAGCAGTGCCGCGACGCGGGGCGCCACATTCTTGCCGGTCGTGGTCGCCGACAGCAGGATATGGCTGTACTCCGCCGCCTGGGCGACGATCAGGGCGGCCAGCGGCTCGGCCAGGGGATGGGCGTAAAGAGGGGCGTCGGCCACCAGGACCTTGGCGATTCCGGTGATGCGGGCGGCGGCGGCGGCAATGGCGGCGACGCCGCAGCCGGCGACCAGGACGTGGACCTCGCCGGCAATCCGCCCGGCGGCGGCCACCGTGTTGAGGGTGGAGGGGCTCAGCGCGTTGCCGTCGTGGTCGGCGAGAATCAGCGTGGTCATCGTCAGATCACCTTGGCTTCGGTCTTCAACTTGTCGAGCAGCGTGGCGACATCCGGCACCTTGATGCCGGCTTGGCGCCGGGGGGGCTCCTCGACCCGCAAGGTCAGCAGCCGCGGGCGCGTGTCGACGCCCAGCGCCGCCGCGGTGGTGGTGTCGAGCGGCTTCTTCTTCGCCTTCATGATGTTGGGCAGGCTGGCATAGCGCGGCTCGTTGAGGCGCAGATCGGTGGTCAGGACGGCGGGCAGGCGCAGCGTCAGCGTCTCCAGGCCGCCATCCACCTCGCGGGTGACCGCCACTGTCTCGTCGCCCGGCTCGGCCCGCGAAACGAAGGTGCCCTGCGCCCAGCCCAGCAGCGCCGCCAGCATCTGTCCGGTCTGGTTGGAATCGTCGTCGATGGCTTGCTTGCCCAGCAGGACCAACCGGGGTTGCTCCCGCTCGGCCAGGGCCCGCAGGATCTGGGCGACGGAAAGCGGTTGCACCTCGTCCTCGGCCTGCACCAGGATGGCGCGGTCGGCGCCCATGGCCAACGCCGCCCGCAGCGTTTCGGCCGCCGCCGCCGGCCCGACCGAGACGACTATCACCTCGGTGGCCGTGCCTGCCTCCTTGAGTCGGACCGCCTCTTCGACGGCGATTTCGTCGAAGGGGTTCATGGCGAACTTGACGTTGGCGGTTTCCACGCCGGTGTTGTCGGATTTGACGCGGATCTTGACGTTGTAGTCCACCACCCGCTTGACGGCGACCAGAACTTTCATTTCCTTCTCCAGTTTACAGTTTCAGGCTGCCTTCAACCTCGCGCCTGCCATAAAGGCGGCGCAGTTCCACCTTGAGCAGCTTGCCCGTGGCGGTGTGCGGCAGTTCGTCCACGATGACGATGTCGTCGGGCATCCACCATTTGGCGATCCGGGGCTCCAGGAACGCGCGCATCTCCGCGGCGGTCAGTTCGCAGCCGGGCTTCAGGGCAAGCACCAGCCGCGGCCGCTCGCCCCATTTGTCGTCGGGCCGGCCAATGGCGGCCGCCTCCCGGATCGCCGGGTGACCGATGGCGATATTTTCCAGGGCGATGGAACTGATCCACTCGCCGCCCGATTTGATGACATCCTTGGTGCGGTCGACGATCTCCATGTAGCCGTCGGGCGTCATGGTGCATACGTCGCCGGTGGCGAACCACCCGTCATCCGAGAAAGCCGAGCGGTCGTCGCTGTTGAAATAGCCCGAGCAGATCCACGGCCCGCGAACCTCCAGCACGCCATGGGTCTTGCCGTCCCACGGCAGTTCCCGGCCGGCATGGTCGACGATCCGCAGGTCGGCGCCATAGACCGCGAAGCCCTGCTTGAGCTGGATGGCGAGCTTTTCGTCGGCCGTCAGGGAATCGTGGCGGCGGGCCAGGACGCACGACGCGGCCACCGGGCTGGTTTCCGTCATTCCCCATGCGTGGATGGTGCGGACGCCGCGGGCGGCGAAGCGGCCGATCAGGCTGGCCGACAGGGCCGAGCCGCCGATGGCTACCCGCTCCAGGGGGGCGAGGCCGGTGTCGGCCGCGTCGGCGTGGTTGAGCAGGGCCTGCCACACGGTCGGCACGCCGGCGGCGGCGGTCACGCCCTCGGTGGTGATCAATTCGGTCAGGCTGGCCCCGTCCAGCTTGCCGCCGGGCAGCACCAGCTTGGCGCCGGTCATGGCCGCGGCGTAGGGCAGGCCCCAGGAATTGACGTGGAACATCGGCACCACCGGCATGATGGCGTCGCGCGCCGACAGGCCGAACACGTCGGCCCGGATGCAGGCCATCGAGTGCAGCAGGGTGGAGCGGTGCGAATAAAGGACGCCCTTGGGGGCGCCGGTGGTGCCCGAGGTGTAGCACATCCCCGATGCCGTGCGCTCGTCGAGGTCCGGCCAGGGGAAGTGGTCGGGCCGGGCGGCGATCAGTTCTTCGTAGCAAAGGACGTTGGGCAGGGTGGTGCCGGGCATATGCTCCCGGTCGGTCATGATCACATAACCCTTCACCTTGGCGAGGGTGGGGGCAATGCCTTCCAGGAGCTTGACGAAGCTGAGGTCGACGAAGACGAAACGGTCCTCGGCATCGTTGATGATGAAGCTGATCTGATCGGGGAACAGGCGCGGGTTGATGGTGTGGCAGACGAAACCCGCGCCGGGCACCGCGAAATAGAGCTCGAAATGGCGATAGCCGTTCCAGGCCAGGGTTCCCACGCGGTCGCCCGGCTCCAGGCCCAGGGCCACCAGCGCGTTGGCCAGGCGGGCGGTGCGGGAAGCGGCCTCGGCATAGGTGTAGCGGTGGATTCCACCTTCCTCGGCGCGCGAGACGATTTCAGTCGATCCATGGAACTTGGCCGCGTAGTGAAGCACGCTGGGCAGCAGCAGCGGCATATCCATCATCAGTCCATGCATGACAATCCTCCCGATTGACGCTTTTTATTCAGGACAGGTCGGCCGGTAATGCCGCCGCGGGGCGATGGGATGGTCTGGCCTTGGCCTAATTCCGCAGGGGCTTGCCGGTTCTCAGCATATGGGCAATGCGCAGGGCGGTGGGTTTGGTGCCCACCAGTTCCATGAATCCCTGGCGTTCCAGGTCGAGCACCGCTTCCTCGGGCTGCGGGCGCAGCGGATCGGCGGACGGCCCGCCGCTCAGCACGCCGGCCAGCACCCCGGCGACCGCCAGATCGTGCCCGCGCAACTGGCCGAGTGCCGCCATGCCCTCCACCCGGTTCATCAGGGTATGCCGGCCCGAGGGGCCGGGCAGGCGCAGTTCGGCGGATTGCGGCGGCCGGTAGCCGGACTCCGCCAGGCGGAGCGCCGCAGCCTTGGCGTCGGCCAGCAGACGGTTGCGGTTCATGGTGATGCCATCGGCCGGGCGCAGGTAGCGCAGGTCGCGGGCCAGCAGGGCCGAAGCCGAGACGGCGGCGCCGGCGATGGGCTCGAACGCCGCCAGGACGAACGGCATGGGTCCCTTGGGCAGAGCGGGATCGGCCGCCGCCAGGGCCAGCAGCCGCCGGCAGCCGCCCCAGGCCGGAATCAGCCCGACGTTGCGCTCCACCAGACCGATGGCTGCTTCGGCGTGGGCCTGGATGTAGTCGCAATGGAGGAGAATCTCGCAGCCGCCGCCCACGGCCA
>JAKAFA010000201.1 GCA_021818185.1 Pseudomonadota bacterium
GGGATTCGCACCGCTCGCGCAGCGCCGTTATGTAGGTCTCAAGCCGGTCCACATAGAGCTTGAATCACTTTTCGTTCTCTTTGCAAAGCCCTTTTTTGCAACTCAAACGCCAAAATGAGAACCGCTGTAGATCGGCCGGTGGTCGTAGGTCCAGCCGCTACCGCGCGGCCGGCCGCCCGCTCTGCCGGATTCCGGGTGACCGCCAGGGTCCTCCGGCAATGAATTGATTGTGCGTAATATTAGAGCAACAAGAAACTTTGGCCTCATAAGCCGGCCAAACGCAAATCCGGAGCCTAAAAGGGCAAGATCATCCCATATGGGGATGTATCAGCCGCCCTAATCAGTTCAATATATTCTACCAGGAAGAGGTGGCCCCAGCCGGGTGGGACCGGGGGCCGAAGACCAAAAGGGGGACGCGGTCATGAAATCCGTCAACGACATCAGGATATCGACGCTCAGTTGGATGATCCCGACGCTCCTGGCGGGACTCACCGTCGGCGGGGTATCGGCGACGCTCCTGCTGGTCATGCGGACTCAGGAGCTGGCCCGGGGCGGCGGCGACCTGGCGGCGGGATTGTCCCAGATCCGGACCATTCTCTACCTCTCCAGCGGCTTGTATGCGCTTCTGCTGGTGAGCCTGCTGGTGTTCTTCGTGTGGTTCACGCGGGCGCGCCTCCTCGCTCCCATCACCGATCTGGTCGGCGCCCTGGAGAGCCTGTCGCGCGGCGATGACGGCGCTGTCATCCCCAGGACCGGGCAGGGGGACGAGATCGGCATCATCGCACGCGCCATCGACGGGCTGAAGGTCGCCGCCATCGGCATGCGCGGCAGCGCGGCGCTGCGGGCGGACCGCAATCAAAAGCTGAAGTCGATTCGGGAGGTCCTGCTGCTTTCCGACGTGGTCCAGGGCGAGGTGGCCGGAACGGTGTCGGAGGTTTCGCATCGGGCCTCGACCTTGCAGGAGGGCACCCGGTCGATGACCGATGCCCTGGCGGCGATGGAATCGGCGACGACGGCCACCACCGAGGCGCTGGCGCGGTCGTCGCAGAATGTGCAGACCGTCGCCGCCGCCACCGAGGAGCTGGCCTCCTCCACCCGCGAGATCGCCCAGCAGATGGCCAGGACCATCGGCATCACCCGCGACGCCGTGGAGCAAGCCGGCGAAACCACCGAGATGATGGGGCAGTTGACGGCGGCCTCCCAGACCATCTCGTCGATCCTGGACATGATCAAGGCGGTGGCGGCCCAGACCAATCTGCTTGCCCTGAACGCCACCATCGAGGCGGCGCGCGCCGGCGCCATGGGCAAGGGGTTCGCCGTGGTCGCCGCCGAGGTCAAAGGTTTGGCGAAGCAGACCGCCGAAGCCGCCGACCGCGTGGCGGTCGAGATGGTCAACTCCGAGCGGGTGACCGGCAACACCGTCGCCGTCCTCGGCCGGATCGCCGGCACCATCCACGAGATCAACGCCATCGCGTCGACCGTCGCCTCCGCCGTCGAGCAGCAGCAGGCTGCCACCTCCGAAATCAGCGCCGCCGCCCAGGTCGCTGCCGACGAGACGGCGCAGATCACCGAGCGGATGAAGAACATGGAGGCCCATGTGGACACCGTCGCCCGGACGACGGAGCAGGTCGAGAAGACGTCGCAGAGCGGGGCGGATCTGTTGCACGACATGGTCAAGCGTTTCGACGTCATCTTCGCCAACGCCGCCATCCACCGGCATTCGCAGGGGCGTTCCGCCGCCACCCGCGAGAAAGCGGTGCTGTTCGGGTCCGCCGGCCAGCCGATCGATGGGGTGGTCAGCGAGTTGTCGATGGACGGCGCCTCGGTCGAGACCCGGGCCGCGTTCTCGCCGGATGAGCAGATCCAGATCGACATCGCCGATTGCGGATTCTTCGCCGGCACGGTCGAGCGGTGCAGCGACCGGGGCATTCGCATCCGCTTCAGTCTGGATGACACCACCCGCCCGATCCTGCGCGACTACCTGTTCGGCGAGGCGGCACACAACGAACAGTTCATCGCCATGGCCAAGGACGCCGCCCGGCGTGTTCGCCAGGCGCTGGAGCAGGCGGTGGACGGGGGGCAGATTTCCCTGGAAGACCTGTTTGACGAGGCCTACGAGCCGGTACCCGGCAGCAACCCGCAGCAATTCACCGCCAAGTTCACCGCCCTGGCCGACCGCCTGTTTCCGGCGATCCAGGAGCCGGTGCTGGATTCCGATTCCGCCGTCGCGTTCTGCGTCGCCGTGGACCGCAACGGCTACCTGCCGACGCACAACGTCAAGTATTCCAAGCCCCAGGGGAACGATCCGGCCTGGAACGTGGCCAACTGCCGCAACCGGCGCATCTTCAACGATCGCACCGGCATAGCGGCCGCCCACAATTGCCAGCCGCACCTGGTCCAGACCTATCTGCGCGACATGGGCGGCGGCAAGACGGTGATCATGATGGACGTTTCGGCGCCGGTCATGGTCAAGGGGCGGCACTGGGGGGGGGTCCGCATCGGCTACAGCGCCATCTGAAGCGCCGACCGGCGGAGGCCATCCCTCAGCCGGCGCGCACCGCCTTGCCCCCATCGCCCCACAGCGCCTGGACGATGGCCAGCGCGGCGATGGCGGCGGTTTCGGCGCGCAGGATGCGCGGACCCAGGCCGACCGCGCGGGTGAAGGGCTGGGCGGCGAGCATCCGGCGTTCCTCGGGGGCGAAGCCGCCTTCGGGGCCGGTCAGGATGGCCAGGGGGGCGGCGGGCGGGATGGCGGCCAGCGCCTCGGCCAGCGGCCGCCCTTCGCCGCTTTCGTCCAGGAACAGCAGGATGCGCCCCGGCGGCCAGTCGGCCAGCGCCTTGTCCAGCGGCATCGCCGGCTTCAGCGCGGGCACCGTCAGCCGTTCGCATTGCTCGGCCGCCTCGGCCAGATGGGCCGCCAGCCGCTCGGCGTTGACGCGCGAGGCCATTGTGCGGCGGGTGAACACCGGCCACAGGGCGGCGGCGCCCAGTTCCGCCGCCTTCTCCGCCACCAGATCGATGCGTTCCTTCTTGATGGGGGCGGCCAGCAGCCACAGATCGGGTTCGGGCGCCTGCGTCCGGGTCCGGCATTCCAGGACCAGGGTGGCGCCGGCTTTGCCCAGCGAATCGATACGGCCCAGCCATTCGCCGTTGCGGCCGTTGAACAGCAGCACCGCCTCGCCGGGGGCGGCGCGCATCACCGCCCCCAGGTAATGGGCTTGCTCACGCGGCAGGGCGATGGCGGCGTCGGGCCGCAGGTCGGCGGTGACGAACAGGCGCAGGCGGGGACGGGGATCGGCGGTCATTCTTCGGGTTCGACTTCCAGCAGGGTGCCCTTGGCGGCCACCACCCGAACGCGGGTGCCGGCGGGCAGGTCGGGGCCGGCCACCAGCCAGCTGGCGTCGCCGACCTTCAGGCGGCCTCTGCCGCCGACGATGGCGGTGGAAAGGGAATGGACGCTGCCCACCAGCCCCTGGCCGCGCCGGTTGAGGAGCGGGTCGCCGGCCGCCAGGGCCAGCCGGCGGTAGACCAGGCGGCCGAGGGCGGCGCTGGCCACCGACAGGACAGCGAAGATCAGGGCCTGCGCCTCCCAGCCCAGGCCGGGCAGCAGGAAGGCCGCCAGCCCGGTGCCCAGTGCGGCAAGGCCGATCCACAGCAGGAAGACCCCCGGCGCGATCACCTCGACCAGGATCAGCACCACGCCCAGGCTCAGCCAGTGCCAGAAATTCGGGGCCACGGCGATCTCCCTAGGCGCCGCCGGCCGGCGGCACGCTGCCGTGCGGGGGGCGCGGCCCGGCTGGGCGGCCGGCGAAGGCGTCGCGGGCGATCTCGGCGATGCCGGCCACCGCGCCGATCACCCCGGCGGCATCCACCGGCAGCATCAGCAATTTTTGATTGGGGGCGGATGCCACCGCCTGCAAGGCTTCGATATAGCGTTGGGCGACGAAGTAATTGACCGCCGCGGCCTCGCCCTTGGCCACCGCCTCGGAAACCACCGCCACCGCCTGGGCTTCGGCCGCCGCCTGGCGCTCGCGGGCCTCGGCGGCGCGGAAGGCGGCCTCGCGCCGCGCCTCGGCCTCCAGGATCACCGCCTGCTTCGCGCCTTCGGCCCGCAGCACTTGGGCCTGCTTCATCCCTTCGGCCTCCAGGATGGCGGCCCGTTTGTCGCGTTCGGCCTTCATCTGGCGCGCCATGGCGTCCACCAGGTCGCGGGGCGGGGCGATGTCCTTGATCTCGATGCGGGTGCACTTGACGCCCCAGGGATTGGTCGCCTCGTCCACCACGGTCAGCAGCTTCTCGTTGATGCGGTCGCGCTGGGACAGCAACTCGTCCAGGTCCATGCCGCCCATTACCGTGCGGATGTTGGTCATGGTCAGGTTGAGGATGGCAAGCTGGAGGTTGGCCACCTCGTAGGCGGCCCGCGCCGCGTCCAGCACTTGGTAGAACACGATGCCGTCCACCCGTACCATGGCGTTGTCGCGGGTGATGATCTCCTGGCCGGGAACGTCGAGGACCTGCTCCATCATGTTGATGTCGCGCCCCACCCGCTCGGCCAGCGGCATGATCAGGTGCAGGCCCGGCGTCAAGGTGCGGACATAGCGGCCGAACCGTTCGACGGTGAATTCATGCCCCTGGGGCACTGCCTTGACCGCCAGGGCGACCGACAGGATTCCCAACAGGACGACCGCCAGCACGAAAATGGTAAAAGCCGTGAGCATGGCCCAACCTCCGGTCCCTGGTTGTGCGAACATAACCGCGCCGGCCGTGGTGCGAAAGGTCTCGCCGCTTGCCGCCGCTGCCGCCTGCGGGCATAAGCTGGGGCAGAACCGGATATGGGGCAGCGCGCACATGCATACCATCGGCGTCGTCGGCGCGGGGGCTTGGGGAACGGCATTGGCGGCGACGGCCCGCCGGGCCGGTCGGCAGGTGGTGCTATGGGCGCACGAGCCCGAGGTGGCCGCTGCCATCGCCGCGACGGGCGAGAATGCCCGCTACCTGCCCGGCGTGGCTCTCGATGCGGGGGTGCGGCCTACCGCCGACCTGGGCGAGGCGGCGGCGGCCGACGCCGTGCTGCTGGTCACGCCCGCCCAGCATTTGCGGGCCATCTGTACCCGGCTGGCGTCGGCCTGGCGGCCGGGGACCGCCGCGGTGGTCTGCGCCAAGGGAATCGAGGTGGCGACCGGCGCGCTGATGGCCGAGGTGGTGGCCCAGGCCCTGCCGACCGCCCCCGTGGCGGTGTTGTCGGGGCCGACCTTCGCCATCGAGGTGGCGCGCGGCCTGCCCGCCGCGGTGACCCTGGCCTGCGCCGACGCCGCGCTGGGGGCGAGCCTGGTGGAGGCCATCGGCACCCCGACCTTCCGGCCCTACCTGTCCGACGATCTGGTGGGCGCCCAGGTGGGGGGGGCGGTCAAGAACGTGCTGGCCATCGGCTGCGGCATCGTCGAGGGCCGCAGCCTCGGCGACAACGCCCGCGCCGCCCTGATCACCCGCGGCCTGGCTGAACTGATGCGCTTCGCCATCGCCAAGGGTGGAAAGGCCGAGACGCTGATGGGGCTGTCGGGGCTCGGCGACCTGATCCTGACCGCCGCCTCGTCCCAGTCGCGCAACTACTCGCTGGGCCTGGCGCTGGGCGGCGGGCGCAGCCTGGCCGAGGTGCTGGCCGGCCGCCACAGCGTCACCGAGGGGGTGTGGACCGCCGGCGTGGTGGTGCGCGAGGCTGCTTCCCTGGGCATCGAGATGCCGATCTGCGCCGCGGTGGATGCCATCCTCAACCACGGCGCGGCGGTGGACGACGCGGTCAACGCCCTGCTGGCCCGGCCGTTCCGCACGGAAGGCATCTGACCACAGCGGAGCGGGACGGCGTGCCGCCCCTACCCAAGCGGGGCGGCGGCCGGTAGTGTGGCGGCCGGATATCATCCGCAGGCGCAAGAAAGGAGCAACACCGATGTTCGTCGTCCACTGCAAGGACAAGGCCCAGGCCCGGCAGGTGCGGCTCGACAACCGGGCGGCCCATCTCGACTACCTCAAGGCCCATGCCGCCCAGGTGGTGATGGCCGGGCCGGTGTTGACCGAGGACGGCCAGGGCATGGTGGGCAGCGTGCTGGTGCTGGATTTCGCCACCCGGGCCGAGCTGGACGCGTTCCTGGCCAGCGACCCCTATGCCCGTGCCGGTCTGTTCGAAAGCGTGACGGTGCTGCCCTGGAAGCGGGCGGTGTGATGGCCCACTGGCTGGTCAAGTCCGAGCCGGGCGCCTGGTCGTGGGACGATCAGGTGCGGGTCGGCACCGAGCCGTGGACCGGGGTGCGCAACCATCAGGCCGCCAACAACCTGAAGGCCATGCGGCCGGGCGAGACCGCGTTCTTCTATCACTCGGTCCAGGAAAAGCGGGTGGTCGGCATCGTCCGGGTGGAACGGGCGGCCTATCCCGATCCGACCGATCCGGCCTCGCGCTGGGTGGCGGTGGATGTGGCGGCGGTGCGTCCGCTGCTCCGGCCGGTTACCCTGGCGGCCATCAAGAACGATCCGCGGCTGGCCGGCCTGCCGCTGATCCGCCAGTCCCGCCTGTCGGTGATGCCCATCGACGCCGAAAGCTGGGCGCTGATCTGCGCGCTGGGGGGGCTGGCTCCCGACTGATCTCCCCGATCAATCCCCCCCGATCAATCCCCCCCGATCAATCCCCCCGATCAATCCATGTATTGGCCGTGCAGGGCGTTGCGGGCCTCGACCAGTTCGCGGCCCATCTTGCGGATATTGGACAGCAGGGTCTCCAGCACCAGCACCACCAAATCGGGGCTGCGGGCGATCTGGCCTTTCAGGGCATCCCTGGGCAGGACCAGGCAGATGGTGTCCTCTTCCGCCGCCGCCGAGGCCATGCGCGGCTCGTCGTCGATCAGCGCCATCTCGCCGAAGATGCCGTTGGTCCCCAGGATGCCCAGGGTGACCGGCCGGCCGTCGATCTCTTTGTAGATGCCGACCCGTCCGGTTTCGATCACATAGGCCTGGTCGCCGCAATCGCCTTCGTTGAAGATCACGGTGCCCGCGGCGAAGCGGCGGCGCGAGGCGCG
>JAKAFA010000202.1 GCA_021818185.1 Pseudomonadota bacterium
GAATCCGGCCTGGTGCGCCACGGCGCCGCCCAGGCGGCGGTCACCGCCGCCTTTGAGGTGCCGGCCGACCACCCGGCGCGCGCCTTGCTTGACGGGCAGGGCATCGCCTGCGACGGCGACCTGGTGCTGCTGCGCCGCACGGTGAGCGCCGATGGCCGATCGCGTGCCTTCATCAACGATCAGGCAGCCTCGGTCGGCCTGCTGCGCCGGCTCGGCGACGAGTTGGTGGAAATCCACGGCCAGTTCGAAAGCCACCGGCTGCTGGATGCCGCCACCCACCGCGGCGTGCTGGATTCCTTCGGCGGCCTGGCGGCGCAGGCGGCAGCGGTCCGCCAAGCCTGGCAGGAATGGCGGCAGGCGGCGGCGGCACGGGACGCGGCCGAAGCCGATCTTCTGCGGGCGCGGGCCGAGGAAGACGAATTGCGCGCCGCCCATGACGATCTGGCCGCCCTCGACCCCAAGCCGGGGGAAGAGGCGGCCCTGGCCGAGCGGCGCGGCCTGATGATGCATGCCGAGAAGCTGGTCGAGGCGATGAATGCCGCCCTGGGGGCGTTGACCCGCAACGGCGAAGTCGAAGCATCGCTGCATAATGCCCGGCGCCACCTGGAACGGGTGGCCGACCGGGCCGGCGGTCGCCTGGACGCCACCATCGCCGCCCTCGACCGTGCGGCGGTGGAAGCCGCCGAGGCCACCGGCCTGCTGGAACGCGCCTCGGCCGACGTCACCCTGGACCCCCGCGCCCTGGAGCAGGTCGAGGAACGCCTGTTCGCCCTGCGGGCCGCGGCCCGCAAGCATGCCACCGATTGCGACGGGCTGGCGCGGCTCAAGGCCCAGATCGCCGGCCGGCTGGCCCGGCTGGAAGGCGGTGGCGACGGTCTGGCGCAGTTGGCCCGCGCCGAACAGGCGGCCCGCGCCGCCTATGTCGAGGCCGCCCGCGCCCTGTCGCGCGGCCGCCGCGCGGCGGCGGCCCGCCTGGACGGCGCCATCGCCGCCGAACTGCCGCCGCTGAAGTTGGACAAGGCCCGCTTCCTTACCCACGTGGGGGAGGCCGCCGAGACCGCCTGGGGTCCGGACGGGCTGGATACAGTCGCCTTCCTGGTCGCCACCAATCCCGGCGCCCCGCCGGGACCATTGGACAAGATCGCCTCGGGCGGCGAACTGGCGCGTTTCATGCTGGCCCTGAAGGTGATCCTGGCCCGCACCGCGTCGGCCGGCACCCTGGTGTTCGACGAGGTGGATGCCGGCATCGGCGGCGCCGTGGCGGCGGCGGTGGGCGACCGGCTGGCCCGTCTGGGCGAGGCATTGCAGGTCCTGGTGGTCACCCATTCGCCGCAGGTGGCGGCCCGTGGTCCACACCAATACCGCGTCGCCAAGCGCGAAACCGCCGGCGGCGCCCTGGCCACCACCGTCGAGGTGCTGGACAAGGCGGCGCGGCGCGAGGAAATCGCCCGTATGCTGGCCGGCGAAACCATTACCGACCAGGCCCGTGCCGCCGCCGACAGCCTGATGGGCGCCTGAGCGGGGCTCGCCGCGGGCAGCCATACTTTAGAACACATCCAATTTATATTGATCTCCGGCTCCAGCACCCCCATTATGAGGTAACGCTCATATAAAGGGAGGACAGGATGCCCGAGATCGCCGCCGCCGGCCGAACCTACGCCGTCAGCGAAGCAGGATGGCTGGAGGACAGCCGGGAATGGAACGAGGACGTTGCCCGTGCCATCGCCGAGCGGGAAAACCTCGCCTTGAGCGACGAACACTGGGACGTCATCCGCGAAGCCCGCGCCTATTACGAGGAATACGGCGTTTCGGCGGAGCCGCGCGTCTTCATGAAGCTGATGAAGGAAAAATACGGCGCCGACCGCAGCAGCCAGCAATATCTTTACGCCCTGTTCCCCTACGGCCTCATCAAGCAAGGCAACAAGATCGCCGGCCTGCCGCGTCCCAAGGGATGCAGCTGATCGCACCGCGTCCCGGCGATCGGCGGGTCACGATTCATCGGTTCCGGCAACCATTCAACCGGCGGGCCGTCCAAGGGCGGCACCGCCCGCCGGCGAAGGTTCGTTACCGCGCCGCCACCACGTAATGGCGCAGGTTGTCCACCTCCAGGTCGGCCTGTTCCAGGCGGCTCTTGACCACGTCGCCGATGGTCACGATACCGACCAGCCGCCCCCCGTCGCCCACCACCGGCAGGTGGCGGATGCGCTGGGTGGTCATCACCTGGCCGAGAGCGTCGAGACTATCGTCTTCGTGGCAGACCACCACGTCGGCGGTCATCAGGTCGCGCACCTTGAGGCCGCCGCACATATCGGGCCGGTCGGCGAAGCCGCGCACGATATCGCGTTCGGACAGGATGCCGGCCACCCGGCCGTTCTCCTCCAGCGCCACCAGGGCGCCGATACGATGGGCGGCCAGCACGCGCGCCGCCTCGACTACGCTGTCCTCCGGCGAGATGGTCACCACGCCCGGCCCGCGCGCTTTACCTTTTAGGATGGTCTTGACGATCATTCCGTCCTCCCCGGTTGTGGTCGCCGCCAGAAGGCAGGTGGCGCCAGTTAATCATTAGGGAACCCCCGGCCAGAGGTTCAAGGCCCCTTGACGCCGTGCGGAACGCGCCTACCTCCCCCATATGCGTCCGCCCAGCCTTGACATATCCAGCGTGCGGGCCCGGGGCCGCCGGGTCGCGGTGGAGGATTGCGTGGTCGCGGACCGGCCGTTCTGGCTGCTGCACCACCTGCGCAAGGCGGGCGGCGCGGCGCAGCCGGCGATCCTGGTGGTGGCGCCGCTGTCGGGCCATTTCGGCTGGCTGATGCGCGACACCGTGGTGGGCCTGCTGGCCCGCCACGACGTGTTCCTGCTGGAATGGAAGGATGCGGCCGAAGTGCCGCGCGACGCCGGGGCGTTCGCCCTTGACGAGAACGTGGCGGCGGTGATCGAGGCCTCCCGCCTGCTGGGTCCCGACGTGACGCTGCTGGGGGTCAGCCAGGCCCCCACCGCCCTGCTGGCCGCAGCCGCCGTGCAGGCCGCCGACCGCGATCCGGCCCGCCCGCGGGCGCTGGTGCTGATGGGCGGCTTCATCGATCCCCGCATCAGCCCGACCCAGATCGGCCGGGCCGCTGCCGGTCTGCCGCCGGGCTGGTTCGAACGGATCCTGGCCACCCCGGTCCCGCCGGGCCGGGAGGGTGCCGGCCGCCGGGTCTATCTGGGTGCGGTGCACGGCCAGGCCCTGGCCCGCTATCTGGCCCGCCAATTGGCCACCGGCGGCGAATTGGCCCGCAAATCCCTGGACGACGACGGCGAAGACCCCGTCGGACACCCGTTCCTGCGGCTTTATTCCACCCTGATGGACCTGCCGGCCGAATTCGCCGAGGACAATGTCCGCACCGTGTTCCGCGAGGCGCGGCTGGCCCGCGGGCGGATGATGTGGCGCTCGCAGCCCGTCGAGCCCGCCGCCATCGAGGATATCGCTTTGATGACCGTCGAAGGCGGGTGCGACGATTCCTCGGGTGCCGGCCAGACCCGCGCCGCCCATACCCTGTGCCCTCGCCTGGCCGCCGGCCGGCGCGCGCATGTGGACGTGCCGGCCGCCGGTCATTTCGGGCTGTTCCACGGCGAGCCGTGGCGCTCCCAGGTGCTGCCGCGGGTCGAAGCCTTCGTCGCCGCCGCCGTCGGCGGGCCACGGCGGGCAGAGATGCGCACAAGACCGTAGGTTCTTTTCGCCGATTGTGCTACTTTGTCGCAATAAAGCTCTCTGCGGAGGCTCGCTCATGGGCGCGCAGAACGGTCCCCTGCCTCCCCCCCGCGAGGACGACGCGGCGCCGCCGGCCGAAGCAGGCCTGCGCTGCCGCAAGACCGCCAACACCGCTCTGCGAGCCTTCATCGACCTGATGGAGGAGGCGGCGGTCGACGGCTGGGTGTCGCTGGCCGAGATCCGCCGCATCGGCAACGCGGTGATGGGGGCCGGGGGCCCGCTGGCCGCCAGCTACGTCCACGCCGAGACCGCCTGCGTCACCACCTTCGACCTGCTGGCCACCGCCCGCCAGCGCATCGACCATCTCGGCCGGCTGATCACCGCGCGCTTCGCCCACCTGTTCGGCCAGCCCGCCAGCGGCATCGAGCGCAAGCATCTGCCGCAATTCTTCGCCGCCATGCGGATGATCCTGGGCGAGGAGGACTACGAAGCCCTGAAATGGCGAGCCACCGCCGCGGTGAACCGTCACCGCGGGCCGGATGGGCTGGTGGATTGGGAGGCGTGCTACGCCTCGCCGGAAGCCACCCTGGTGGTGGAGCAGGTGCTGGTTGCCCTGGCCCGCAGCTTCCGCCGTTTCGAGCCGCGCTGCGACTGGTTCCTGATCCTGATGAATTCCAACCCGTCGTCGGTGTCGCTGGGGTCCAACGCCTTCGTGCCGAAGAAGGCGGAGGACAAACTCACCCGCGGCTTCACCGAAATCCACATGGTCAGGCTGTTCGAGGCGCTGTTCGCCGAAATGCGCCCCGAACGCTTCGACGCGGCCCTCCGCGCCGGGTTCATCGACCGCTGGCAGGTCGAGCCCGAAAAGATCTTTGGCCCGCTGTTCGTGGAATTGCGCCGCCTGGGCAACCAGGTGGGGATATAGGCTGCGCCCCCTCTCCCCCGCATTCGTCCGCCCGGCTGCCGCTCCCTCCTGGACACCCCGTGACGGGCGGGTTAAAAAGCGGTTTCCTGAAACGACGCCCCACCCGGGCGCGGCGCCGTGTTGAGCCGCCCCCCACGCCTAGTCACGTAGAGGCCATGCAGACCGCCAACGACATCCGCCGCGCCTTCCTCGAATACTTCCGCAAGGAAGGCCATGAGATTGCGCCTTCGAGCCCGCTCGTTCCCCGCAACGATCCGACGTTGATGTTCACCAACGCCGGCATGGTGCAGTTCAAGAATGTTTTTACCGGCGTCGAGAAGCGCGACTACGTGCGGGCGGCCACCTCGCAGAAATGCGTGCGGGCCGGCGGCAAGCACAACGATCTCGACAACGTCGGCTACACGGCGCGGCACCACACCTTCTTCGAGATGCTGGGCAATTTCTCGTTCGGCGATTATTTCAAGGAACGCGCCATCGAACTGGCCTGGACCCTGGTCACCCGCGAATTCGGGTTGTCCAAGGACCGGCTGATGGTCACCGTCTACCACGACGACGACGACGCCTTTAATTTCTGGAAGAAGATCGCCGGCCTGCCCGAATCGAAGATCGTGCGCATCGCCACGTCCGATAATTTCTGGGCGATGGGCGATACCGGTCCCTGCGGCCCGTGTTCCGAGATCTTCTACGACCACGGCGACCACATCCCCGGCGGCCCGCCCGGCAGCCCCGACCAGGACGGCGACCGGTTCATCGAGATCTGGAACCTGGTGTTCATGCAGTTCGAGCAGGTGGACAAAGCGACCCGCCTGCCCCTGCCCAAGCCCTCCATCGACACCGGCATGGGCCTGGAACGCCTGGCCGCGGTGATGCAGGGCAAGCACGACAATTACGACATCGACCTGATGCGCACCCTGATCGAAGCCTCGGCCGCGGGGTCGGGCACCGATCCCGACGGCGCACACAAGGTGTCGCACCGCGTCGTCGCAGACCATCTGCGCTCCAGCTGCTTCCTGATCGCCGACGGCGTGCTGCCCTCCAACGAGGGCCGCGGCTACGTGCTGCGCCGCATCATGCGCCGCGCCATGCGCCATGCCCACCTGATGGGCTGCACCGAGCCGCTGATGTGGAAACTGGTCCCCGCCCTGGCCGCCGAGATGGGCCAGGCCTATCCCGAGCTGCTGCGCGCCCAGGCGCTGATCACCGAGACCCTGCGGCTGGAGGAGACCCGCTTCAAGGCCACCCTGGACAAGGGCCTGAAGCTGCTGGACGAGGAAGTGGCCCGCCTGCCCTCCGGCACGCCCTTCCCCGGCGAGACCGCCTTCCGCCTCTACGACACCTACGGCTTCCCCCTCGACCTGACCCAGGACGCCCTGAAGGCCCGCCGGATCGACGTGGATACCGATGGCTTCAACGCCGCCATGGCGCGCCAGCGCGCCGAGGCCCGCAAGGCATGGTCCGGCTCGGGCGAGGCCGCCACCGAGGCGCTGTGGTTCGAGATCCGCGAAAAGGTCGGCGCCACCGAGTTCCTGGGCTACGACACCGTCGAGGCCGAGGGCAAGATCGTCGCCCTGGTGGAGAACGGCCAGACGGTGGAAGCCGTCCATCCCGGCCACGAGGTGATGCTGGTGGTCAACCAGACGCCGTTCTACGGCGAATCCGGCGGCCAGGAAGGCGACACCGGCACCGTGGCGGTGGCCGGCGGCAAGGCCCGTCTGGTGGTGCGGGACACCCTGAAGAAGCTGGGCGACCTGATGGTGCATGTCGGCACCGTCGAAGGCGGGCCCATCGCAGTCGGCGAGGAAGTGCGCCTGGAGGTGGATGCCGAGCGGCGCGACGCCATCCGCGCCCACCATTCCGCCACCCACTTGCTGCATGCGGCGCTGCGCCGCACGCTGGGCGAGCACGTCACCCAGAAGGGCTCGCTGGTCGGTCCCGACCGGCTGCGCTTCGACATCAGCCACCCCAAGCCGCTTTCGGCGGAGGAAACCCGCACGGTCGAGCGCGAGGTCAACCGCCAGATCCGCCGCAACCGCGAGGTCGGCACCCAGATCATGACCCCCGACACCGCCATCGAGGCCGGCGCCATGGCGCTGTTCGGCGAGAAATACGGCGACGAGGTGCGGGTGGTGTCGATGGGTGGTGAGGACACCGGGCCGCATTTTTCGGTGGAATTGTGCGGCGGCACCCATGTGCGCCGCACCGGCGACATCGGCGCGCTCAAGATCGTGGCGGAAAGCGCGGTGGCGGCCGGCGTCCGCCGCATCGAGGCGGTGGCCGGCGGCGCCTTCATCGCCTGGGCGGAACAGCAGGAGGACTTGCTG
>JAKAFA010000005.1 GCA_021818185.1 Pseudomonadota bacterium
CGCCGACTGGCTCGCTCGCGCATCGGGGCCCAAGCCGCGAAGCTGGTCGGTAACCTGTCGGGCCAGGACGACCCCGCCGGCATCCACCGGCAGGCCGGCGGCATGCAGCCCGCCGGCGGTAAAGGTGTTGCAGGTCCGCGTCAGGTCGTAGCTGGTGCCGGACGCGTAGAAGACGCTGCCGGGATAGGGCCCCGGCCCCAGGGGAACCGCCCGTCCGTCCGGGCCTTTTGCCAGGTAGCCCCACAGATAGACGCCGAGGCGGTCGAGTCCCGGCCGGGAAACGCCGAGAGAGACGATCTCCGCCCCCGGAAAGGTCCCGGCGGGCGAGGCGGCGATGGGGATGACCAGCATCACCGCGTCGCTGGGGAGGATGGCGCCCAGCATGTCCCCCGATCCGGGATGGGCCGCCATGTAATAGTCGCGCTCTCCCCAGCCGAAGACCAGTTGGCGCGCGTCAGGGAAGGCGGGCAGCAGCGTGGCCAGCGGGCCATGGATGTCGGCGGCCGCCAAGCCGATTTCGGTATGCCAGGACCGGGCGACGACGACGAGGGAGGCATCCTGCGGCGCGCTCCCCGCATAGGGCGGCACCGGACTCCACGCGCCGCAGCCCGGCAGAACCGCGGCCAGCGCCGCGGCCAGCACTGTCCGCCGCCGGACTCCTCGCCGATCTGCCGCCATCGGCTCAGCCTCCAAGAGTCGCTCGCCGGATCAACGCCATCAAGGGCGCCGGCGCCATTCCCAGCCAGACCAGCACGCCGGTCAGCATCGCCAGGACCAGGGCGCCGGCCCAGCGGGTCGGTTCCGGCACCGCTTCCACCGGCCGGCCCGCCGCCATCAGGGCGATGACCCGCAGGTAGTAGAATAGGCCGATGACGCTGCCGGCCACCAGGGCGCCGACGGCGGGCCACCAGCCGCCGTGGATGCCGGCCATCAGCACGGTGAGCTTGGCGAAGAATCCCATGGTCAGCGGCATGCCGGCCAGGGCGAACAGCATCAGGACCAGCACGGCGGCCAGCCAGGGACGCCGCCACATCAGCCCGCGATAGGCGCTCAACTGTTCGATATCGTCGCCGGCCTGACCGGCCGAAAGCTGGGTGATGACGCCAAAGGCGCCCAGGGTCATGACCGCATAGGCGGCAAGGTAATAGGCCGCCGCCTCGGCCCCCAGAACGCCGCCGGCCAGCACGGCGAGCAGCAGGTAGCCGAAATGGGCGATGGAGGAATAGGCCAGCAGGCGTTTGAAATTGTCCTGCAACAGCGCCAGCAGGTTGCCGGCGAGGATGGTGGCGACGGCGATCGCCTGGATCACCGTTGCGCCGGGGCCGGAGGCCAGCGGCGTGTCGTGGGCCAGGCGCAGCAGCAGCGCGAACACCGCCCCCTTGGACACCACCGCGATGAATCCGGCCACCGGGGCCGAAGCCCCCTGGTAGACGTCGGGCGCCCACATATGGAAGGGCACCAGCGACAGCTTGAAGCCGATCCCGGCGATCACCAGGGCGAAGGCCAACAGGATTGCCGGATCGCTCCCCGCCCGGCCCAGCGCAAACGCAATTCCGGCGAAGGAGAGACTGCCGCACCTCAGGTAGAGCAGCGCGATGCCGAACAGCAGGATGGCCGAAGAAAATCCGGCCAGGATCAGGTATTTGAGCCCCGCCTCGATGGGGCGTTCGCGGCCGTGGGCATAGGCGATCAAGCCGAGCAGGGCGACGCTCAAGGTCTCCAGGCCGAGGATGAACGAGGCGAAATGGTCGCTGGCCGCCACCGCCATCGCTCCGAAGGCCGCCAGCAGAAGCAGCAGGGAATGCGCTTCCCGCGGCTCGGGCCGGCGGTGGAGATAGCCAAGGGACAGCAGCAGGACGGCCAGGGTGGCCGCCAGCATCAGGCCGGCGAAGTACAGGGCGTAGCCATCGATCATCAGCAGCGGCGTCACCTGCCGCGGTACCACGCCGGCCGCCGGCCACAGGGCGGCGAAGGCCAGCACCGTTCCCAGCGCCGCGAGGCTGGCGGCCAGGGCCGGGCGGCGGAAGGCGGCCGCCAGGGTGACGGCCGGCACGGCGACGCCCATCACCAGGAAGGGGAGGAGGGCCGTCAGGTCGCCGCCGGTCATGGCGCGGCGGTCCCGGCGACGGCGCCGAGGCTGGGCCCGGCGAGGTCGAAGACGGGCTGCGGATAGAGCCCGAACCACACCAGCCCGGCCACCATCACCGCCATTACCGCCAGGTGGCCGAAAGAAAAATCGGCGGCGGCGGCGCGGGCCGGTCCGTGGAAGGTCCGCTGCACCAGGGTCAGGGCATAGACGACGCTGACCACCAACCCCAGGGCGCCGATGGCGGCGAAGGCCGGTGCCGCGGCCCAGCTTCCCAGCAGGACCAGGAACTCGCCGACGAAATTGCCGAGCCCTGGCAAGCCGAGGGAGGCGAGGGCGAGGACCAGCCCGGCGGCCGACAGGCGCGGCATCGACGCCCACAGGCCGCCCAGACGGTCGAGGTCGCGGGTGTGCAGGCGCTCCTGCACGGCGCCGACCACCATGAACAGGCCGCCGGTGGACAGACCGTGGGCCAGCATCTGCATGACCACGCCCTGGAGCGCCAGGCGGTTGTCGGCGTAGATGCCGAGCAGCACGAAACCGAGATGGCTGACGCTGGTATAGGCGACCAGGCGCTTGGCGTCGTCCTGGGCGAAGGCCAGCATGCCGCCATAAAGGATGCCGGCCACCCCCAGGGCCATCGCCACCGGCGCAAAGGCGTGCGACTGGGCGGGAAACAGCGGCACGGCGAAGCGCAGAAGGCCGTAGGCGCCGGTCTTCAGCAGCAGGCCGGCCAGGACGACGCTGCCGGCGGTGGGCGCCTCGGTGTGGGCGTCGGGCAGCCAGGTATGAAGCGGCACCGCCGGTAGCTTGACGGCGAAGGCGAGGAAGAAGCCCAGCATCAGCAGCCATCCCGTCACTCCGCCGGGCGCATGGCCGATCAGGGCGAAATAGTCGAAGCGGCGCAGCCCGGCAGAGGGGGCGGCCAGGACCCCCAGGGCGAGGATCGCCACCAGCATCAGCAGGCCGCCGCCCTGGGTGAACAGGAAGAACTTGATCGCCGCCCGCATCCGGTCCTCGTGGCCCCAAAGCGCGATCAGGAAAAACATCGGGACCAGCATCAATTCCCACAGCAGGAAGAACAGGACGAGGTCGAGGGCGAGGAACACCCCGACGATGCCGCCCAGGGTCCACAGCAGGTTGAAATGGAAGAAGCCGACCCGGTCGCCGATTTCGGTCCACGAGGCGCCGACCGCCAGGATTCCCAGCACCAGGGTAAGCAGGATCAGCACCAGGCTGAGGCCGTCGAGGCCGAGATGCAGGCCGATGCCAAGCGACGGGATCCAGGGCCGGGCGAAATCCGCCAGCCATCCGCCGGCAGCGGGAAGGGCCTTGCTCCACACGGCCAGCACCAGAGCCAGGTCGACGGCTAGGGCGGCCAGCGCCACTCCCCGCACGGCGGTGCCGCCGGCCCGCTGGACCGCCCAGGCCAAGGCACCGCCCATCAGGGGCACGAGGATCAGCCAGGGCAGCATCATGCCAGCACCGAAATTGCGACGGTCAGGATGGTGCCGGCACCGATCCAGGCGGCGTACCAGCGCACCTGTCCGGTCTGCCAGCGGCTGAGCATGGCGTGGCTCTGGCGGCAGAAGGCGGCCAGCGCGTCGAATCCAGCATCGATCACGTCGGCGCGGCCGGCGCGGGCGGTGGCCACCAGCGGGCGGACCAGCAGCCGGTCGTAAAGCCAGTCGAACCCCCAGCCGGCCGCCCAGCAGCGGCGCATCGCTTCGGCCGCCGGATGGCGGAGGATCGTGGCGACCATGGCGGGGCGGCGGCAATAGGCGACATAGGCGGCGAACACCCCGGCCAGGGCGACCAGCGCCGCGAATATGCTGGCTGCCGCCTCGCCGCCAGGATCGCCGGGCGGGGGCGGGCCGGGAAAGACCGGCGCCAGGAAATCGGTCAGCGCCGGCACGCCGCCGAAGAAGTCGGGCGTTTCGACGAAGCCGCCGATCAGGGCCAGGACCGACAGCACCACCAGCGGGACCGCCACCGCCGGTCCGATCCCCCCCCGCGGCGGGGTGCGGACCGGTCCCAGGAACACCACGAACACCGCGCGGAAGATGTAAAGGCCGGTCAGGAAGGTGCCGAGGATCCCGGCGGCCCACAGCGCCCTGCCGAAGGGGCCGGCCGACCAGGCCCGCCACAGGATCAGGTCCTTGCTGTAGAAGCCGGCGGTGACCAGCGGCAGGGCGGCCAGCGACGACGCCCCGATCAGGAAGGCCCAGAACACCAACGGCAGCCGCTGCCGCAATCCGCCCATGCGGAAGATGTCGTGTTCCTCGTGCAGACGCTGGATCACCACCCCCGCGGCCAGGAACAGCAGCGCCTTGAAGAAGGCATGGGTCATCAGGTGGAAGATGGCCGAGGCCCACGCTCCGACGCCCAGCGCCAGCACCATGTAGCCGATCTGGCTGATGGTGGAATAGGCCAGGATGCGCTTGAGGTCGGTCTGGCTGAGGGCGCTGAATGCCGCCAGCACCAGGGTGGCGGCACCGATGGCGCCGACCGCGTCGCGGACGGCCGGTGCCAGGTCGAACAGGGCATGGGTCCGGGCGATGAGGTAGATTCCGGCGGTTACCATGGTGGCGGCGTGAATCAGGGCGCTGACCGGGGTCGGGCCGGCCATGGCGTCGGGCAGCCAGGTCTGGAGCGGCAGCTGCGCCGACTTGCCGATGGCGCCGCCCAGCAGCAGCGCAGCGGCGGCCACCGCCAGCGGCGCGCCGGCCGGCCATTGCCCCTGGGCGCGGCCCATCAGCGCCTGGATGTCGGTGGTGTCCAGGTGGGTGAACAGCAGCAGCAGGCCGATGGCGAAGGCGGTGTCGCCGATGCGGGTGACGATGAACGCCTTGCGCGCCGCCCGGCCGTTGGCCGGGTCGCGATACCAGAAGCCGATCAGCAGGTAGCTGCACAGGCCGACGCCTTCCCAGCCGAGATAAAGCAGCAGCAGGTCGGCGGCCAGCACCAGGACGAGCATGGCGGCGACGAACAGGTTCATGCTGGCGAAATAGCGGGCGTATCCCTCGTCGCCGGCCATGAACTCGGCGGAATAGAGGTGGATGAGGACGCCGATGACGGTGACCACCAGCACCATGATCAGCGACAGCGCGTCGAGCCGGAAGCCGATGCGCGGGGCGAAGCCGTCGACGGTCATCCAGGTCCAGGCCGAGACCTCGACCGGGACCGGCGATGCCAGGAACCAGGCCGTCAGCCCCAGCGCCATGCCGGCGGCGATTCCCACCGACCCAACTCCGACCACCGCGATCCCGCGGGCGCCCAGACGCGCCCCGGCCAGGAACAGCATCAGGAAGCCGAGCAAGGGAAGGACGGGAATCAGGGCTGCCAGCACGCCCATGGCTCACCCCCGCAGCCGCGAGGCGGCATCGGCGTCCAGAGTCGCCGCCTGGCGGTGGATCCGCAGCACCAGGGCCAGGCCGACCGCGACCTCGGCGGCGGCCAGCGTCAGCACCACGATGAACAACACCTGGCCGTCGGCCTGGCCCCAGCGGGCCCCGGCCGCCACGAAGACCAGGCCGGCGGCGTTCAGCATGATTTCCAGCGCCATCAGGATGAAGACCAGATTGCGGCGGGCCAGGACGCCGGCCAGTCCCAGGGTGAACAGCAGGCAGGCGAGCAGCACGGCGGCCTCGGGCGGGACGGCGGTCATCGGTCGGGCTCCTTTCCGGCGGATCGGCCCAGATGATGGGCGGTCACCAGGGCGGCCAGCAGCAGCAGGGAGGCGAGTTCGACGGCCAGCAGATAGGGGCCGAACAGCAGGGCGCCGACCGCACCCGGCCCCACCTCGCCCCCCGATGCCGGGCCGGTCGCCCGCCACAGCAGGGCCAGCAATTCCGCCAGCAGCGCCAGTGCCAGCACCGCCGGGCCGGCCCAGGTGCGCGGCGCCATCCACTGCCGCTCGCGGCGGGCGGCGGGCTCGCCCAGGTTCATCATCATCACCACGAAGATGAATAGGACCATGATGGCGCCGGCATAGACCAGCGCCTCCAGCGCGGCGGCGAACGGGGCGCCTAGGGTGTAAAACACCACGGCGACCGCCAGCAGCGAGACCACCAGATAAAGCAGCGCGTGCACGGCGCGGCTGGCGGTGATCACCCGCAGGGTGGCGAGGGCGGCGACGATCGCGGAGATGATGAAGGCGGCGGCCATGTCTCCTCCACCGGTCCGGCGGTCACGGCAGAAGCCCACGCACGTCGACGGGCGGTTCCTCGGCGGCCGCCTCGCCCTTGTCCTTGCCGGCGATGGCCAGGCCGGCAATCCGGTAGAAGTTGTAGCCGGGATACTTCCCCGGCCCGCTGATCAGCAGATCGCGCTTCTCGTAGACAAGGTTGGGACGGAGGTATTCGCTCATCTCGAAATCGGGGGTGAGCTGGATGGCGTCGGTCGGGCAGGCCTCCTCGCAATAGCCGCAGAAGATGCATCGCGAGAAATTGATGCGGAAGAAGGCGGGATACCAGCGGCCATCCGGCCGTTCCGCCTTTTGGAGCGCGATGCAATCGACCGGGCAAGCCACGGCGCAGAGATAACAGGCGACACAGCGTTCCTCGCCGTCGGGGTCGCGTGACAGAATGATGCGGCCGCGGTAGCGGGGGGGAAGGTCGGGTTTCTGTTCGGGGTATTGCACCGTCACCCGCCGGTGGAAGAGGTGGAGGAACACCGTCCAGAGGGTCCGCAACTGGCTGAACATGATCGCCTCCTACCGGCCGGCGAGAAGGATGGCGCCGGTGGCCGTCAGGTTGAGCAGAGCGAGGGGCAGCATCGCCTTCCAGCCGAAGGCCATCAGTTGGTCGTAGCGTGGCCGTGGCAGCGCGGCGCGCATCAGGATGACCAGGCCGATCAGCACCGCCAGCTTGATCAGGAACCACAGCAGGGGCGGCAGCGCCGGACCCAGCCAGCCGCCCAGGAACAGGGTGACGGCCAGGGCGGCCACCAGCACGATGCCGATGTATTCGCCGACAAAGAACATGCCGAATTTCATGCCGGAATATTCGACGTGGTAGCCGGCGACCAGTTCGCTCTCCGCCTCCGGCAGATCGAAGGGCAGCCGGTGGATGCCGGCCATGCCGGCCAGCAGGAACAGCAGGAAGCCGACGCATTGGGGGGCGGCGTACCACAGGCCGCGCTGGGCGGCGACGATGGCGCGCAGGTCGAAGCTGCCGGCCTGCATGACCACGCCCATGACCGACAGGCCGAGGAACACCTCGTAGCTCAGCATCTGTGCCGCCGCGCGCAGCCCGCCCAACAGGGAATACTTGTTGTTGGATGCCCAGCCGGCCAGCACCGTGCTGTAGACCGACAGGGCGATCATGGCGAGGGCGAAGGGCAGGCCGATGCCGTCAAGGTCGGTGACCCCGATGCCGGGGGCGACGGGAACAACCGCGAAGGCCAGCAGCAGCGCGGTCATGGCGATGGCCGGCGCCAGGACGAAGGCGGCCCGGTCGGCAAAGGGCGGGACCCAATCCTCCTTGAACAGGATCTTCACCATGTCGGCGACCACCTGCAACACGCCGGCCGGCCCCACCCGGTTGGGGCCGTAGCGGTCCTGCCACAGGCCCAGCAGGCGGCGCTCGATCCAGGTCAGCCCCGCCCCCAGCCCGACCAGCACCACCAGGATGCCGAAGGCGTTGGCCAGGCCGCTTGCCGTGGCGCTCATGCCAAAGCGCTCCCTTTGGCGACGATTCCCCAGGCCGGCAGCGCCGGCAGCGCCGGGAACAGCCCGGCGAGCCCACCGGGCAGGCCGAGGCCGATACGGGCGGTGAGGGACAGGCTGGCCCCGGCCAGTTCCAGGATGACGGCATCGCCCTCGCCCAGCCCCAGGCGGGCGGCATCCCCGTCCGCCAGGGCCAGGTAGGGCGCCGGCACGCGTTCGGCGACCGCCGGGGCCAGGCGGCTTAGTTCATCGCTGCCGAACACCTCGTGCATCGGCACGATCAGCCATTGCCCGGCGCGCGCCGCGAAAGCCGCCGGGACGCCGCCGCCATAGGAGGCCGTCGCGTCGGGCCGCGGTTCGATCAGCCGGCATCCGGGGGGGCCGCCCAGCAAGTCGCCGCCGACCTCCTGCTGGAACTTGTTGATCGCCTGGACCGAGTTCCATCCCGGCGCCCAGGCGTAGGGCAGCAGGGCGGGCGGCATCGGGCCGTAATAGCCTTCCATGGTGAAGGCCAGCGGTGTGTCGGGATCGTCGGGCGGCTTGGCCTCGTGCACGGAGATCTCGGCGGCCAGCGCGGTACGCCCGCTGGTGCGGGAAGGCTCGCGGGCGATGCGGGCGCCGGCGATGCGGAACGATGCCGGCGGCGCCGCCCCGACGATGGCGGCCATGTCCGGCAGATGGTGGGCGCAGGCGGCGGTCACCTCGTCCAGGCCGGTCCAGCCGGCGAAGTCAGGCCGGCCGGCGGCGATGCCGGCATCCCGCAGCCAGCGCCAGCTTTCCCGGATGGCCCCTGCCGGGACGAAGGCCTGGACGAAGCGTTGCGCCCGGCCTTCGTTGCTGACCAGGGTCCCGTCGGCTTCGGCGAAGGCGGCGGCCGGCAGGATGATGTCCGCCCGGTCGGTGGTCGGCGTCCGCACCTGATCGAGGACGATGACATGGCGGGCGGCGGCCAGCGCCGTATCCACGTCGGCGGCAGCGGCGCAGCGGTAGAGGTCGGTTTCCAGCGCGATCAGCGTTTCCGCCGTCCCGGCGGCGAGCGCGGCAAGGGCGTCGTCGAGGCTGCGGCCGCCCATCAGGGCCAGTCCCTGGCTGTTGCAGGCCGGCACCACCGGATGGAAGCGGGCACCGGGCCGGCCGCGGCGATGAAGCGCCAGGGTAATATTGGCGGCGGCCTCGATCACTGCCGAACTGGCGCAGCCGGTGCCGGTCACCACCAGCGGCCTGTGGGCTTCGGCCAGGGCGCGGGCGGCGTCCTCCGCCAAAGCCGCCAGGTCGGCCGGCAATCCCGGTACCGCCGGGGCGCCGCCGTCCAGCGCGTGGGCGATGGCGAAGCCCAGGCGGGCGATGTCGTCGGGGGCCAGACGGGCGGCCCGTGCCGCCACGTCGTCCAGCCGGGTGGCGGCCGGGGTGGCGACGATCAGCGGCGAGCGGACCGGTTGGGCGGCGGTGCGGACCGCTGCCTCATGCCAGCGGGGGATGCCCAGGGTTTCGGCGAAGACGAAACTGCCCTCGCGCACCGCCTGGCGCAGGGCCAGCGCCAGCCGGGGGGCGGTGTTGGGCAGGTCTTCGCCCAGCACCAGCACGGCATCGGCCCGCTCGGCCTCGCTGATCGGCGCGATGGTCACCGGGCCGGCGGTGATCCGGCGGATCGCTGCCATCTGGCGGGCTTCGGCGGCCGGCAGGCCGAGATGAAAGTTGGCTGGGCCGACCAGGTGCCGCAGGGCGAAATTGGCTTCCAGCGAGGCCCGCGGCGAGCCGATGCCGATGGCCGTCCCTTGCGCCAGGATGTCGGAGATCCGGGCCAGCGCCTGGTCGGGCGGTACCGGCCGGCCACGCAGCAGTGGGGCGCGGAGGCGCTGGCCGGACGTGGTGAAGCCGTGGCCGAAGCGGCCGCGGTCGCAGAGGAAATAGCCGTTGACCGCCGGGTGGTAGCGGTTGAGCACCCGCCGCAACCGGCCGGCCCGCGCGTTGACGGTGGTGTTGCAGCCAAGGCCGCAATGGACGCAGAGCGACGGCGCGCCGCGCAAATCCCACTTGCGCGCGTAATCGGTCTCCAGGGGCTTGTCGGTGAAGACGCCGGTCGGGCAGATTTCCGCCAGGTTGCCGGCGAACTCGCTGTCCAGCACGCCGTCGGCATGGCGGCCGAAATAGACGTCGCGATGGGTGGCGAAGACGTCGAAGTCGCGCCCGCCGGCATAATCGCGGTAGAACCGCACACAGCGGTAACAGGCGATGCAGCGGTTCATCTCGTGCTGAAGGAACGGGCCGAGATACTGGTTGCGGAAGGTGCGTTTGGTGAAGCGATAGCGCCGCCGCACATGGCCGGTCATCACCGTCATGTCCTGGAGATGGCATTCGCCGCCTTCGGGACAGACCGGGCAGTCGTGGGGATGGTTGGTCATCAGCCATTCGATCACCCCGGCCCGGAAGGCCCGGGCCTCGGGATCGGCGATGGCGATGCGCATGCCCTCGGCCACCGGGGTCATGCAGGCCATGACGATCCGCCCGCTCCGCCGGTCGCCGTCGCCGTGGATCTGTTTGACGGCGCATTGCCGGCAGGCCCCCACCGATCCCAGCGCCGGATGCCAGCAGAAATAGGGCAGGTCATAGCCCAGGGACAGGCAGGCACGCAGCAGGTTGTCGCCCGCCGCCACCGTCACCGCGCGACCGTCGATGCTGATTTGGACGGTCATTTCCACGGGCAGCCTCCTTCCGCGATGTGACGCTCGAAATCGGCGCGGAAATGCTTCAGGCCGCTTTGCAGCGGCTCCATCGCTCCCGGCGCATGGGCGCAGAACGTCCGTCCCGGGCCGAGGGCCTGGGTGTGCCAAGCCAGCAGCGCGAGGTCGTCGGGCTGGCCGTCGCCGGCCTCGATGGCCGCTAAGATGCGCTCGACCCAGGGCAGGCCGTCGCGGCAGGGGGTGCACCAGCCGCAGGATTCGCGGGCGAAGAAGCGTTCCAGGTTGTGGACCATCGCCACCGGACAGGTACGGTCGTCGAGGATGATCATGGTGCCGGTTCCCAGCCGGCTCCCCGCCTTTTCGACCGAGGCGAAATCCATGGCGACGTCCAGATGCTCGGCCAAGAGGAAGTCGGTGGATGCGCCGCCGGGGAGCAGTCCGCGCAGCCGGTAGCCGGCCCGCATGCCGCCGGCATGGTCCTCGACGATTTCCCGGATGGTGGTCCCCATCGGCAGTTCCCAGGCGCCCGGACGCTTCACCCGGCCGCTGGCCCCGTAGATCTTGGTGCCGCCGTCCGCGCCCCGCGCCAGACCGCGGAACCACTCGGCGCCGTTGGCGACGATGTGAGGGACGTTGGCGATGGTCTCGACGTTGTTGACCACCGTGGGGTCGCCCCACAGGCCGCTGGCGGCGGGGTAGGGGGGCTTGGCCCGCGGGATGGCGCGGCGGCCCTCCAGCGACGACAGCAGCGCGGTCTCCTCGCCGCAGATGTAACGTCCGGCGCTGACATGCAGCCGCAGCTCCAGCGAGAAGCCGCTGCCCAGGATGTCGCGCCCCAGCCAGCCGCCGGCTTCGGCCTCGGCGATGGCGGCGGCCAGCGCCTGGGCGGCCAGCGTGTATTCCGCCCGCAGGAAAATCGTCGCGGTGCCGGCGCCGATGGCGAAGGCGCTGATCAGCGCCCCTTCGATGATCTGGTGGGGGTCGCCTTCCAGAAGCAGCCGGTCCTTGAAGGTACCCGGTTCCATTTCGTCGGCATTGACCACCAGAACGCGCGGCCGGCGGTCTTCGGCCTTGGGCAGCAGGCTCCATTTCCGGCCAGTGGGAAAGCCGGCGCCGCCGCGGCCGCGCAGGCCGGACGCGGCGACCTCGGCGATCACCGCGGCCGGGTCCATCCGAGTGAGCGCCCGGCGCGCCGCCTGATAGCCGCCGACCCGCAGGGTGGCGGCAAGATCGGGCGGGGGTCGGCCGGGTCGGATGTTGCGGGTCAGCGGGCGTTCCCTCACCGGTAATCCTCCAGCAGGCGGTCGAGCTTGGCCGGATCGAGGTCGCCGTGCAGGTCGCCGTCGATCATCAGCGCCGGGGCATGGTCGCAGGCGCCGAGGCAGACGATGGGCAACAGGGTGAAGCGGCCGTCGGGGGTGGTCTGTCCGGGGGCAATCCCCAGCCGCGTTTCAAGGCCGCCACGCAGCTCGTCGCAGCCCATGATCCAGCACGACACGCTGTCGCAGACCAGGACGACATGGCGGCCCACCGGGCGGCGGAAGATCAGGTTGTAGAAGGTGGCCACCGAATCCAGCTCATCGGCGGTCATGCCCAGCACTTGCGCCACCTCGCCCAGGGTCTCGTCCGAGATCCAGCCGCGCCGGCGTTGCACCGCGCGCAGGGCCTCGATGGCGGCGCCGTGGGGCTGGGGTTCGCGACGGGCGAGACGGGAGATCTCGGCGAGTTCGTCGGCGTTCAAGGCCATGGCAACTCCTCAACGATCGACGTCGGCCATGACGAAATCGATGCTGCCCAGGATGGCGATAAGGTCGGCCAGCATCTCGCCGCGGCACATCAGCGGGATCATTTGCAGATGGGCGAAGGACGGCGTGCGGATGCGGGTGCGATAGGACAGGGGGCCGCCGTCGCTCACCAGGTAATAGGCGTTGAGCCCCTTGGTCGCCTCGACGGTGACCGCGGCTTCGCCGGCCGGGATCACCGGACCCCAGCTGACGCCGAGGAAATGGGCGATCAGGGTTTCGATGTCGCGCAGTGCAAGGTCCTTGGGGGGCGGGGTGGTCAGCGGATGGTCGGCCTTGGTGGGGCCGGCCGGCATGTTGTTCAGGCATTGGCGGATGATGCGCAGGCTTTGGCGGATTTCCGCCGCCCGGACCGCGGTGCGGTCGAAGCAGTCGCCACGGCTGCCGGTGGGGATGTCGAACTCGAAGCGCTCGTAGCCGGAATAGGGCCGCCGCTTGCGATAATCCCAATCCAGGCCGCAGGCCCTGAGCGACGGGCCGGTGGCGCCCCATTCGATGGCAGTGTCGAGGCCGTAGGCGCCGACGCCCTTGGTGCGCCGCTGGAACAGGCGGTTGCGCAGCACCAGGGTTTCGTATTCGTCCAGCCGCGGCGGCAGGTAATCGACGAACTCGGCGACCAGGCGGTCCCAACCCTCGGGCAGGTCCTGGGCGATGCCGCCGATGCGGAACCAACTGGGATGCATGCGCGCGCCGCAGATGGCCTCGATGATCCGGAACACCCGCTCGCGGTCGGTGAACATGTAGAACACCGGCGACAGCGCGCCGACGTCCTGGGCCATGGTGCCGTAGAACACCAGATGGCTGGCGATGCGGAAGAACTCGGCCAGCATGACCCGGATGACCTGGGCCCGGTCCGGAACGACGATGCCGGCCAGCCTTTCCACCGCCAGGACATAGGGCAGGTTGTTCATCACGCCGCCCAGGTAATCGACCCGGTCGGTATACGGGATGTAGGAATGCCACGACTGGCGCTCGCCCATCTTCTCGGCGCCACGGTGGTGGTAGCCGATGTCGGGCACGGCATCGACGATGTCTTCTCCGTCAAGTTGCAGCACGACGCGGAACACGCCGTGGACGCTGGGGTGGTTGGGCCCCAGGTTGAGGAACAAATAGTCGGTGCCGTCGCCGTGCCGCCGCATGCCCCACTCTTCGGGGTGGAAGCGCAGGGCCTCCTGCTCCGCCGCTTCCTTGTCCGGCGTCAGCCGGAACGGCTCGCGTTCCGTGGCGCGGGCGGGATAATCCTTGCGCAGCGGATGGCCCTCCCAGGTGGGGGGCAGCAGGATGCGGCGCAGCCGCGGATGGCCGTCGAAGGCGATGCCGAACATATCCCAGGCCTCGCGTTCGTACCAATCGGCCGCCGGCCACAGGTCGATCACGCTGGGCAGGCGGGGCGAATCGCCGCACAGGGCCACCTTGAGGCGGATGTCCTGGTCGCGCTGGTAGGAAAGCAGGTGGTAGACCGCGCTGAAATCGCCCTGCGGCTGCCCCGGCCGATGCCGGCGGAAGCGCTCGTCGATGGCGGTGAGGTCGAACAGGGTGCGGAAGGGTCGCTCGATCCCGGACCTGAGGTGGCCGAGCACCGGCCGGAGCCGGTCCGCATCCACCCAAAGGGTTGGCACGCCGTCGGCCGTCTCCTGGCGGGTGACGCCGCCGAACCGGGCCTCGATGTCGCTCACGAGGTCGGCCGCCATCCTAGACCTCGTCCGGCGGGCGCAGCCGCTCCTGGGCCTGACGGGCGGCGCGTTTGACGTCGCGGAAGCTGGGGGCGGCGGGACTTTCGACGCCCTGGGGGCCGACGACCCAGCTTAAGGGGCGCCGTTCCTGGCCGATGGCCCGTTGCAGCAGGGTCAGCCCCTCCAGCAGGGCATCGGGGCGCGGCGGGCAGCCCGGCACGTAGACGTCGACCGGCAGGAAACTGTCCACCCCCTGCACCACGCTGTAGATGTCGTACATGCCGCCGGAATTGGCGCAGGAGCCCATCGAGACCACCCAGCGCGGCGCCATCATCTGCTCGTACAGCCGCTGGATGACCGGGGCCATCTTGGCGAATACCGTTCCCGAGATGACGATCAGGTCGGCCTGGCGCGGGCTGGCGCGCAGGACCTCGGCGCCGAACCGGGCGATGTCGTAGCGGCTGGTGAAGGCGGTCGCCATCTCGACGTAGCAGCACGACAGGCCGAAATTGAACGGCCACACCGAGTTCTTCCGGCCCCAGGCGACCATGTCCTGCAAGCGGGCGAGAATCAGGTTGCGGCGGACCGCATCCTCGAAAGATCCCGCCAGGGCGGAGGCCGTTGATTCCGGCATGGGCAGCACCGAACCGAAGGATTACCCCCGGTCAACGCCCGCCGCTCCGGCGAGTTCTCGCCGGCCCCCAGTCGAGGGCGCCCATCCGCCACAAGTAGGCGAGGGCCACCGCGAGGGCGCCGACGAACACCGTGGCCCCGCCATAGGCGGTCCAGCCGAGGCCGCGGAAGGCGATGGCCCAGGCCAGCAGGTAGACGGCCTCGATGTCGAAAATGACGAAGGCCACGGCGACCATGTAGAATTTGGCCGGGAACCGGAACGGCGCTTGGCCGACGCCCACCACCCCGGACTCGAACGGCTCGTCGGTTGCCGCCTCGCGGTGCCGAGGCCCCAGCAGCGCGGAGGCGCCCAGCATGCCGGCAACCAGGGCGAGGATGGCGGCGAAGAAGACGGAAAGCGGCCAGACCGGGCTCGTTCCCATCCTGAACCCATTACGGTGAAACGGCGCGGGGGAAGATCCCGATCTTCAAACAGGAGAGGCCGGCGGCCGTTCCCGCCGGCCCGGCCTCAGTGCCGCTTGGCCTCGGTTACGCCGAACAGGCGGGCCAGATGCTCGGAATCGTCGAGCAGCGGCCGGCTGGGGCCGTCATAGACGATGCGGCCGCGGTCCAGCACCACGGCGCGCGCCGCGAACTCCAGGGCGATGCGCGCATATTGTTCGACCAGCAGGATGGTCAGGCCCTCGGCCTGCTGGAGGCGCAGGAACGCCGCCATCAGCAGGTCGATGATGACCGGCGCCAATCCCTCAAGCGGTTCGTCGAGCAGCAGCAGCTTGGGGTTGGTCATCAGGGCGCGGCCCACCGCCAGCATCTGCTGTTCGCCGCCCGACAGGTGGTTGCCCATGTTGCGGCGCCGCTCGGCCAGGCGGGGGAACAGGTCGTAGACCCGCGCCAGCGTCCACGCCCCCGGGCGGCGGGCCACCGTCAGGTTTTCCTCGACGGTCAGGGACGGAAAGATATCGCGCTCCTGGGCGACGAAGCCGATGCCGGCCAGGGCGCGGCGATGCACCGGCAACCCGCCCAGGTCGCGGCCCAGGAAGCGCAATTCGCCGCGATGGCGGCGGGTATGGCCCATCACCGTCCGCATCAGGGTGGATTTGCCCACCCCATTGCGGCCGAGGATGGCCAGGGTCGCGCCCTCGGGCACCGCCAGGGACACGTCTTCCAGCACCACGGTTTCGGCGTATCCCGCCGACACCCCCTCCAGGGCCAGGCACTCAGTCATGGCGGCGCTCCCCCAGATAGACCTCGCGCACCCGCGGGTCGGCCAGGATTTCGGCCGGGCTTCCCTCGGTCAGCACGGCGCCCTGCACCAGGACGGTGATGCGCCGGGCGAAGCGGAACACCAGATCCATGTCGTGTTCGATGATCAGCACCGCCATCTCCGCCGGCAGTTCGGCCATGACGTCCAGGATCAGCGCGGTTTCGGCCGAGGGAACGCCGGCCGCCGGCTCGTCGAGCAGCAGCACCTTCGGCTTCAGCCCCAGGGCGATGGCGATTTCCACCAGGCGCTGGCGGCCATAGGCGATGGTGCGGACCGGTCGCAACGCGTCGTCGGCCAGCCGCAGGCGTTCCAGCAGGTCGTAGGCCTCGTCGATGATGTCGCGGCGCGATCCGGCCGGCCGGAACAGGTCCCCGCCGCGGCCCTGGCGCTCGGATACCGCCATGACGACGTTTTCCAGCACGCTGAGGTCCGGGAACAGGGTGTTGATCTGGAAGGTCCGGCCCAGGCCGCGCTTGACCCGCGCCTCCTGGGGCAGGGCCGAGACGTCTTCGCCGTCCAGCAGCACGCATCCGGCGCTGTGGGGAATCCGGCCGGTGATCAGGTTGATGAAGGTGGTCTTGCCGGCGCCGTTGGGCCCGATCAGGGCGTGGCGCGCGCCGCGCTCCAGCTTGAAGTCCACCTCGTTGGTGACCACCAGGGCGCCGAAGCTCTTGCTCAGACGGCGGGTTTCGAGCGCGGGGGACGTCATGGCCACCTCCGCCGCACGCCGTCGACGCAGCCGAGGATGCCGCCGCGGGCGAACAACACCACCAGCACCAGCAGCAGGCCGACCCAGAAGAACCAGTAGACCGGGTCGAGGCGGGACAGCATGTCCTGCGCCACCATGTAGATCGGCGCACCGACGAAGGCGCCGTACAGGCGGCCGGCCCCGCCGAAGATCAGGATGATCAGCACCGCCGCCGACAGGTGGAAGCTGATGACGTTGAGGGCGACGAACTGGGTGGTCTGCGCCTGCAACGCCCCGGCCACCCCGGCCACCGCCGCGCCGATCGCATAGGCGGTGACCAGCCGGCGGCGCACCGGGGCGCCGATGGCGTGCATGCGCAGGCGGTTTTCGCGGATGCCGGTCAGGGAGCGGCCGAAGGGCGAATGCACCAGCCGGCGCACCACGTACCACATCACCAGCAGCACCGCCGCGCAATACAGGTAGGCGGTCCGGCCGTAGAGGTCGAAGTCGAAGCGGCCAAGCAGCGGGTTGATGACGATGCCCTGTAGGCCGTCGGCGCCACCGGTGATGGAATCGGCCTTGTTGGCCGCCTCGGCCAGCAAAGACACCACCGCCAGGGTCAGCATCAGCAGGGTCAGCCCGCTGGTCCGCAGTATTATGGCGCCGCTGGCCGCGCCGAACGCCCCGGCCACCACGGCGGCGGCGAACAGGGCGCTGATCGGCTCGCTCCAGCCGTGGGCCGCCAGCAGGCCGGCGGTATAGGCGCCAAGCCCGAAAAAGGCGGCATGGCCCAGGGTGACGATGCCGGCATAGCCCAGGACCAGATCCAGGGACAGGGCGAACAGCACCATGATCAACACCTGCGATCCCAGGGCCAGGTACGACGGGAACAGCAGATAGGTGGCGGCGATCAGCAGCCAGGGCAGCGCCTCGGGCCAGCGCAGGCGGTGGCTGTGGGCGATGTGGTCCACCGGGTGAACGGCGGCGGTGCGGCGGTCGAGCTTGGTCATGCGCGTCCGAACAGGCCGGCGGGCCGCCAGAGGAGAAGGATGAACAGGGCGATGTAGATGAACACGGCGCCGATCTCGGGGAAAAGGTACTTGCAGGCGGTATCGCCGATGCCCAGCAGCAGGGCGGCGAAGAACGGCCCGCGGATCGAGCCCATGCCCCCCACCGCGACTACGATCAGGAAATAGACCAGATGTTCGATGGCATAGGCCGGATGGATGCTCAGGATTTCCGCGCCGATCCCGCCGCCCAGGGCGGCCAGGCCGCCGCCCAGGGCAAAGGTCAGGCTGAACAGCCGGTCGGTGTCGATGCCCACCGAGCGGGCCATGGCCCGGTTGTCCACCGCGGCGCGGATCATCGCCCCGAAACGGGTCCGCTCGATTCCCGCCCACAGGCCCAGGGCGGTGGCGAAGCCCATGACGATGACGAAGGCGCGGTAGGTGGGGAACTGGCGGCCGACCAGCGGGATATCGCCCTGCAAGGCCGCGGGAAGGGCCAGATGCTGCGGCGACGGCCCCCAGAAGAAGGTCGCGGCCGCCGTCGCCATGTAGACCAGGCCGATCGTGAACAGCACCTGGTCGATTTCGCTCGCAGTGTAGAGGCGGGCGTAGAGCGTGCGTTCCAGCACCACGCTGGCCGCGGCGACCGCCAGGATCGCCACGGCCAGCGCCGGCAGGAAGCCGACCCCCAGCGCCGCCATCAGGGTAATGGTCAGATAGCCTCCGGCCATGGCGAAGACGCCGTGCGCCAGGTTGGCGAAGCCCATCAGCCCCATGGTTACCGACAGACCGACCGCCGCCAGGTACAGGACCATGGCGTAAGCGAGTCCGTGGAACAGGATGCTGACCAGGGCCGGCAAGAACTGGCTCACGGCGTCCCCCTGCCGGTCACTTGGGCGGATTGAGCTTCGGCCAGGGGTCCTGAACCATCGGTATGGTTTCGACCTCGACGTTGGCGAGCTTGCCGTTCACCCGCTCCAGCTTGCGGATGTACATGTTCTGCACGATGTCGCGGGTCTGGGGGTCGATCATGATCGGTCCGCGCGGGCTGTCGTCGTCGCGCCAGCCCTTGAGGAGCTGCATGGTGCGGTCGGGATCGATCTTGCCGTGCTGGGCCTTGACCACGTGGAAGATGGCGGCCATGCCGTCCCAGGCGCCGACAGCGAACGGGCTGGGGACGGCATCGGGGCCGTATTCCGCCTTCCACGCCGCCACGAAGGCCTTGTTGGCCGGCCGGTCGGCCACCGCGGAATACAGGCCGATGGTGACCACGCCGTCGGGGACGTTGCCCATCTCGGCCAGTTCGTTGTCGGGAACAATGTCGCCGGTGCCGATCAGCCGGACGCCGGCGGCGGCCAGGCCCAGGTCGGAATAGGCCCGCATCAGGGCGGCGGCGTCCCGGCTGCCGGGGACGAAGACGAACAGGGCGTCGGGCTTCTCATCCTTGATGCGTTGCAGGAACGGCACGTAATCGGCGTTCTTCAGCGGCATCTCCACATGGCCGACCACCGTGCCGCCGGCCTCGGTGAAGCCCCTGGCGAAGGCGGCTTCGGCGTCGTGGCCGGGGCCGTAATCGGTCACGGCGATATAGGCGCGCTTGATGCCGTGGTGGCCGGCCCATTGCCCCAGGGGATAGCTCTGCTGCCACAGCGTCTGCGACACGCGCACCAGATAGGGCGACAGCCGGATGGACGCCGAGGTGGCGGCGTTCATGATGATCACCGGCACCTTGGCCTCGGTGGCCAGCGGCGCGACGGCGTTGATGTTGGGGGTGAAGTAGAATCCGGCCAGCAGGTTGACCTTGTCGCGGGTGATCAACTCGCGGGCCAGCCGCTTGGCCATGTCGGGATTGGGGCCGGTGTCGTCGCGCCGGATCAGGTCCAGCTTGGTGTCGCCCAGTTCCTTTCCATGCAGTTTCATGTACAGGTTGATGGCCTCGTCCATCTGCTTGACCGAAGCCGCCGCCTGGCCGGAATAGGCGAGGATCACCCCGACCTTGACGGTTTCCGCCGCGCGTGCCGGCGGCGTCGCCGCCACCGTTGCGCCGAAGGCGAGTGCGCACAGCAAAGTTCCCAGTCTTGCCATATCGTTCCTCCCTGATCGCTGTTTGCGGCGCGGATTCTACGTCCGTCGGTCCGATTGAATGATCCTTCGTTCATGAAGGTGCCGTCAAGCCTTGCCGCGGAGCTACCGCCCGCCCCGCGCTGAGCTGTCGGGATGGGAAATCGGCAACCGGCTGAAAGATGATCGATACCCCCTCCCAAAGATCGTCCCCTCACGATATTGTTCACCACAGAAACAAAATGCAAGGGCAGATATCGTTCTGTTGCCAATATACATAACGATGCCGGATATCGTCGGCCGGACGGCCGATCCATGGACCGAGCAGAACATTGGCGGCGGGCGTCGCGGAACGCCGCCTGGTTCTTCAAGAGGAGGCCTGTCGGGCGGTCACAATTGCCGGAGCCGGAAGCGCTGGATCTTGCCCGTGGCGGTGCGGGGCAGGGCGTCCAGGAATTTGATGTCGCGCGGATATTTGTAGGGCGCGATGGTCGCCTTGACGAAATCCTGAATCTCGCGGGCAACATCGTCTCCCGGCCAATAACCGTCCTTCAGCACGACGCAGGCCCGCACGACGTTGCCGCGGGCCGGGTCCGAGACGCCGACCACCGCGCATTCCTCGACCTTGGGATGGTCGAGCACCACCCGTTCGACTTCGGAGGGAGAGATATTGTAGCCGGCCGACACGATCATGTCGTCGGCCCGGTCGACGTACCAGAACCAGCCGTCGCTGTCCTGTTCGGCGATGTCGCCGGTCAGGTTCCAGCCGTTCTTCACGATTCCGCGCTGCCGCTCGGCGTCGGCGAGATAGCGGCAGCCGGTCGGCCCGCGCACCGCCAGCCGCCCCCGATTACCGGGAGGCAGGGGGCGGAATTCGTCATCGAGCACGCAGGCGGTATAGCCCGGCACCACCTTGCCGGTCGACCCCACCCGCTCGACCGCCAGGGTCTCGGAAATGAAATGGGTCAGCAGCTCCGACATGCCGATGCCGTTGACGATCCTGAGGCCGGTGGCGTCATGCCAGGCCTGCCAGACGTCGAGGCGCAGATGTTCGCCGGCCGAGGTGCATTTGCGGATCGAGGCGAGATCGTAGCGCCCGGCCTCGGTCCGCATGGCGTGGTAGAGGGTGGGCACCGAATACAGGCTGGTGACCCGGTGGCGCTCGACCGCATCGAGAATCAGCTCGGGGGTGGGGCGGGGCACCAGCACCGCCGTGGCGCGGTAGCGCAACGGATAGAGCAGGAACGCGCACAGCCCGTAGGTGAAGGCGAAGGACGGCGAGCCGCAGACCACCTCGTCGCCGTCCACCGGATAATGGTGCGGCCAGCAATCGCATACCGCCAGCAGGTCGCGGTGGAAATGCATCGCGCCCTTGGGGTTGCCGGTGGTGCCCGAGGTGAAGGTGATCAGCGCGATGTCGTCGGCCGCGGTGGCGACCGGGGCGAAGGCGGCGAGCTTGCCCTCGGCCGCGCGGTCAAGGCCGGACTCGGCGGACGATCCGCGGCCCAGGGGGCTGAAATAGCCGATATGGGCCAGTCCCGGCGCCTGGGCGCGGGTCGCCTCCATCTCTTCGGCTAGGCTGCCTTCGCACAGGGCGATGGCGATCTGCGCCTTGTCGACGATATAGGCCAGTTCACGGGCCCGCAGCAGCGGCATGGTGGTCACGCAGATGCCGCCCGCCCGCAGCACGGCCAGCCAGCAGGCTGCCGCCATCGGATTGTTGCCGGTACGCAGCAGGACCCGGTTGCCGGGGATCAGGCCGTAATCCTCGACCAGTACCCGGGCGATGCGCTGGGCTCGGTCGAGCAGATGGGCGAAGGTCCACACCCCGTCCTCGTAGAGGAAGGCCGGCTTGTCGCCGAAACCGGCGACCACCGCGGCGTCCAGCAGGGCGGCCGACGCGTTGAGGCGGTCGGGGTAGCCGGCCAGGTGGGGCGCCGAATAGTCGAGGTCGGGCCACAACTCGGCGGGGGGCAGCATTTGACGGGCAAAGGGGTCGAGATGGGCGCTCGGCACGCCACCGGGCAGGTGCATCCTGGGTCTCCCTCCGGTCCGATCGACAAGCTGAATGATTATTCATTCAGTACCGCCCGGTCAAGCCCTGAGAAACGTCGGTCGGGAGGCTTGACGGAGAAGCGCCGAATGAACAATCATTCGTTGCCGGGCCGATGCGCCCCGTGGCGCCGGCCGGGGCCAGTCCTGTGCCGGGGCCAGTCCTGTGCCGGGGCCAGTCTTGTGTCTGCCCGGCAACCAGGGTATGCCGGGGCCGATCGAAACAACGGGGTAGGATGACGGTGATGGCGACGCAGCTTCCCGCCGTGAAAAGCCAGGTGACCGACGAGGCATTGGTCGAGCGGCGGCGCAACCAGATCGTCGCGGCGGCGGTAGAACTGTTCGCCCATCAGGGCTATTACCGCACCACCATTCTGGAGATCGCCCGCAAGGCCGGGGTCAGCAGCGGCCTGATCTACCAGTACGTCGCCGACAAGGAGGACGTGCTGCTGCTGTCGTTGCTCAGCGTACTCGATTCCTACCTCAAGGAGATCCCGGCGGCGCTGGCCGGGCTGACCGATCCGCTGGAACGCTGCTGTGTGGCGGTGAACGCCTACTGCCGGGTGGTCGACCAGCGGCGCGAAGCGACGGTGCTGGCCTACCGCTCCACCAAGTCGCTGCCCGGCGAGCGGCGGGAACTGGTCAAGAACGCCGAACTGGAAACCAACGCCCTGGTCTCCGCCTGCATCCAGGATTGCATCGGAGCGGGGCTCTTCCGCCCCGTCAACGTCGAACTGGTCACCTACCAATTGGTCGCGTTCGCCCATACCTGGGCGCTCAAGCACTGGCGGCTGAAAACCCTGTGCAGTCTGGACGAATACATCGCGCAGGGCTTCGATTTCATCGCCCACGCGCTGCTGACGGCCAAGGGCCGGCGCCGGTATGCCAAGCTGCAGGCCGAGGGGCGCCTTCCGGCTCCGTCGCCGGAGCCGGCCGAGGATTAGGGCGGTGGCCGGGCTGGCGGCGGGTGACATTCGCGTCGGGACGGCCGGCGTTCTGGACGCCGACGTGGCCGCGATCCTTGCCCGGGCGGCCGAGTTGGACCTGCCATCGTTGCCAAGCCTGGGGCCGGAGGAGGCTCGGCGGGAATTCCGCCGCCGCCTGGCCCGGTCCAATCCGCCCGCCCCCCAGGACCTTGCCGTCCGCGACGTGGCCGCCGCCGGGAGTGGCGGGCCGCTGCGCCTGCGCCTGTACCGGCCCGAGGCGGCGTCAGGTGGCGCTCTGCTGTATTTCCACGGCGGCGGCTTCGTGCTGGGAGACCTGGAGACCGCCGATCCCATCTGCCGCCTGGTCGCGGCCCGGACCGGCTCGGCGGTCGTCGCCCTCGACTACCGTCTGGCCCCCGAGCATCCCTATCCCGCCGCCGTCGAGGACGCCCTGGCCGCCCTGCGCTGGCTGGAGGCCGGCCCGCCGGAACTGGGCGGCCGGCCGACGGTCCTCGGGGTGGCCGGCGACAGTGCCGGTGGCACCCTGGCGGCGGTGGCCGCCCTGCATGCCCGCGACCGGGGGATCGACCTGCGCCGGCAGATCCTGATTTATCCCGCCGTGGACCAGGGGGGCGCGTATCCCTCGCGCGTCCATCTGGCCCAGGGCTATCTCCTGACCGCCGACGATATCGCCTGGTTCAATCGACAGTATTTCGGCGAATGTGGGGGGGCGGTGCTGGACACTTCGGCCTCGCCGCTGCGGTCCGTCAGCCATGCCGGCACGGCGCCGGCCTTGGTGTTGACCGCCGGCTTCGATCCGCTGGCCGACGAAGGCCGCGCCTATGCCGCCCGGCTGGCCGCCTGCGGCGTGCCGGTCCGCCATGTCTGCCTGCATGGCGCCATCCACGGCTGCCTGGGGCTGGCCCGCTTCCTTGAGTGCGGCCGCCGGGCCCTCGACGAGATCGCCGAGGCCTGGGCCTCCGCGCTGTCCTGAGTCCGGTCGCGGCGAGGCGAGGGGGTTGACATCCTCGGCCAAAATGAATGACTATTCAGTCAGTGAATGGCCATTCAGGCGAGGGGCCGATGACCGAGGCGGTGGTGACCTGCGAAGCCCGTGGTGCGGTCATGGTGCTGACTCTGGCCGCACCGCCGGTCAACGCCCTGTCCACCCGTCTGATCGACGCCCTGCATCGCGCCCTGGATGCGGTGCGGGCGGCACCGGGGACGCGGGTCCTGCATATCCGCGCCCAGGGCAAGGTGTTCTGCGCCGGGGCCGATCTGGCCGAGATGCGCGCCAATCTGGCCGATCCTGGGACGGTTGAGGCGCAGATCGCCTTCGTCCGCGACCTGCAAGGCGCTTTTTCCCGCCTGGAGGGCATGCCGATGGCTACCCTTGCCGAAATCGGCGGCGCCGCCATGGGCGGCGGGCTGGAACTGGCCCTGGCCTGCGACTTGCGCGTCGCCGCCGCCGAGGCCCGGCTGGCCCTGCCCGAAGCCAATCTCGGCCTGATCCCCGGGGCCGGCGGCACCCAGCGGCTGACCGCCCTGTGCGGGCCGGCCCTGGCCAAACGGCTGATCCTGGGCGCCGAGGCGGTAACCGGCCAGACCGCCGCCGACCTCGGCTTGGTCCATTGGGCGGTACCGGCGGCGGACCTGCCGGGCTTCGCCGCCGGGCTGGCCGAGCGGCTGGCCGGCCTGCCCCGCGCCGCGATCGCCGCCGCCAAATCCTGCATCGCCGCTGCCCTCGACCCCGCCCGCGACGGTTTCGCCGAGGAATTGGCGGCGACCCGCGACCTGCTGCTCAACGAACCCGAAACGCAAAGCCGGGTGGCGGCCTTCCTGGCCGGCCGCCGCTGACCCGTCCATTGGCAATCAAGGAGTACGAGGCATGAAGTTCGCAGACAAAGTCGCCCTGGTGACCGGTGGCGCGTCCGGAATCGGGCTGGCCACCGTGCGGTCGCTGGCCGAACTGGGCGCCGACGTGCTGCTGGCCGACGTCAACGCCGAAGCCGGCGAGCGGGCCGCCGCCGCCATCCGGGCCGACGGGGGCAAAGCGGAGTTCATCGGCCTGGATGTCACCGACAAAGCCTCCATCGCTGCCTGTCGCGATCGGGTGCTGGGCGGCCGCGGGCGCCTGGACGTGCTGGCCAATGTCGCGGGTTGGGGCCACATCCAGCCCTTCGTCGACAATGACGACGCCTTCATCGCCAAGGTGATCAACCTCAACCTGCTGGGGGTGATCGAACTGACCCGCGCCTTCTTCCCGGCGATGATTGCCGCCAAGAGCGGCAAGATCGTCAACGTGGCCAGCGATGCCGGCCGGGTCGGCTCGCTGGGCGAAAGCGTCTACTCGGCCGCCAAGGGCGGCGTCATCGCCTTCACCAAGTCGCTGGCCCGTGAAGGGGCACGCCACGGCATCAACGTCAATTGCGTCTGCCCCGGCCCGACCGACACCCCGCTGTTGAAGTCCGAGCCGGAGAAGTTCCTGGACGCCTTCCTCAAGGCCATCCCCATGCGCCGCTTCGGCAAGCCGTCGGAAGTGGCCGATGCCGTGGTGTTCTTTGCCAGCAACCGCGCCGATTACGTCACCGGCCAGGTGCTCAGCGTCAACGGCGGCATCACCATGGTCGGCTGACCGTCTTTAACCGCCAACCGGAAAGGAAATCCCATGCGCACCTTCAAGGCCGCCGAATACGTGGCGGAGCATTTCAAGTGGACTGTCGAGGGCAAGGTTGCGACGCTGACGCTGAACCGGCCCGACAAGAAGAACCCGCTGACCTTCGAATCCTATGGCGAACTGCGGGACCTGTTCCGCAATCTGGTCTACGCCAAGGACGTCAAGGCGGTGGTCATCACCGGCGAGGGCGGCAATTTCTGCTCGGGCGGAGACGTGCACGAGATCATCGGGCCGCTGACCAAGATGGAGATGCCCGGCCTGTTGGAGTTCACCCGGATGACCGGCGATGTGGTCAAGGCCATGCGCCAATGTCCGCAGCCGATCGTCGCCGCCATCGACGGCGTGTGTGCCGGCGCCGGGACCATGCTGGCCTCGGCCTCGGACATCCGCCTGGGCACGGCGCGCAGCAAGGTGGCCTTCCTGTTCGTGCGGGTCGGGCTGGCCGGGGCGGACATGGGGGCCTGCACCCTGCTGCCGCGCATCGTCGGGCTGGGCCGCGCCGCCGAACTGCTCTATACCGGCCGCGCCATGGGCGGCGAAGAGGCCGAACGCATGGGCTTCTACAATTCGCTGCACGCGCCCGAGGAGGTTCTGGCCAACGCCGCCAAGCTGGCCCACGGCCTGGCCGATGGTCCCTCCTTCGGCCACGCCATGACCAAGACCATGCTTTGGCAGGAATGGAGCGCGGGTCTGGGCGAGTGCATCGAGGCCGAGGCGCAGGCCCAGTCGATCTGCATGCAGACCAACGACTTCGAACGCGCCTATCACGCCTTCGCCGCCAAGCAGATGCCCAAATTCGAAGGCGACTGATGGCCGATTCCTCGTTCCTGGGCTGGCCGTTCTTCGACGCGACGCACCGCGCCTTCGCGGCGTCCGTCGAGGACTGGGCGGCGGCAGCCCTGCCCACCGTTTGCCCCGAGGACGAGGCCCACGGTGAGCACATGGACCACACCGCCCGCCGGCTGGTCGGGGAGCTGGGCCGCGCCGGCCTGCTGGCCGCCTGCGTGCCCGCCGCCCATGGGGGGCGGGCCGCGGGCCTTGATGTCCGCGGCCTATGCCTGGGGCGCGAGATTCTGGCCCGCCACGCCGGCCTCGCCGATTTCGCCTTCGCCATGCAGGGCCTGGGCAGCGCCGCCATCACCCTGTTCGGCGACGACCGGCAACAGGCGCGCTATCTGCCGCGGGTGGGGCGGGGCGAGGCCATTGCCGCCTTCGCCCTGTCGGAGGCCGAGGCCGGGTCGGATGTGGGGGCGATGACCACCCGGGCGGTGGCCGACGGCGACGGCTACGTCATCGACGGGGCCAAGACCTGGATCTCCAATGCCGGGCTGGCGGATTTCTATACCGTGTTCGCCCGGGTCGGCGAGGCGCCGGGGGCCAAGGGGCTGGCCGCCTTCGTGGTGGACGCCGACACCCCCGGGCTTACGGTGTCGGGCCGCATCGACGTGATCGCCCCGCATCCCCTGGGCTCGCTGGCCTTCGACGGCTGCCGGGTGCCGGCCGCCAGCATGCTCGGCCGGCCGGGGGACGGCTTCAAGGTCGCCATGTCGGTGCTCGACGTCTTCCGCTCGACGGTGGGCGCGGCGGCGCTGGGCTTCGCCCGGCGCGCCCTGGACGAGGCGGTGGACCGCGCCGAACGGCGCCGGGCCTTCGGCAGCCGGCTGGCGGAGTTCCAACTGATACAGGCCAAGATCGCCGAGATGGCGCTGGCCGTCGACGCCGCCGCCCTGCTGATCTACCGCGCCGCCTGGACCAAGGACGTGCTGGGCGGGCGGGTGACGCGGGAAGCCTCGATGGCCAAGCTGTTCGCCACCGAACAGGCGCAGGTGGTCATCGACCAGGCGGTGCAGATCTTCGGCGGGCTGGGGGTGGTCAGTGGCATGGCGGTCGAGAAGCTCTACCGCGAAATCCGCGCCCTGCGCATCTATGAAGGCACCAGCGAGGTGCAGAAGCTGGTGATCGCCGCCAAGGTTCTGGACGGATATCGCGGCAACTGACCGGGGAGGGCGGCATGGAGCACAGCGCTGCGGCAATGGCCGATTCCCGTCCCCTGGACGGCCCCCCCCTCGCCGGACGCCACGCCCTGGTCACCGGCGGCGGCAGCGGCATCGGTGCCGCCATCGCCCGGCATCTGCTGCGGCTGGGCGCCGCGGTCACCATCGCCGGGCGGCAGGCGGCACGGCTGGAGGCCGCTGCCGCCGACCTGGCGGCGAACGGCGGCGCGGCGGTCGGCTGGGTGGCGCTGGACGTCACCGATTCCGCCGCCATCCCCGCCGCCTTCGCCGCCGCCGCCCAACAGCGGGGGCCGGTCGCCATCCTGGTCAACAACGCCGGCATCGCCAAGGCGGCGCCCTTCGCCAAGACCGACCTCGCCCTGTGGGACGACATCCTGCGCACCGACCTGACCGGCGCCTTCCTGTGCACCCAGGCGGCGCTGCCCGGCATGCTGACCGCCGGATGGGGGCGGATCGTCAACGTCGCCTCGACCGCCGGCCTGACCGGGCTGGCGTATTGCACCGCCTATTGCGCCGCCAAACACGGCCTGGTCGGCCTGACCCGGGCGCTGGCGCGGGAACTGGCGCGCACGGCGGTCACCGTCAACGCCGTCTGCCCCGGCTACACCGAAACCGGGATCGTGACGGCGGCGGTGGCCGACATCGTCGCCAAGACCGGCCGCAGCGCCGAACAGGCGCTGGCCGGCCTGGCGGCCCACAATCCCCAGGGCCGCCTGATCCAGCCGGCCGAAGTGGCCGATGCGGTCGCCTGGCTGTGCCTGCCGTCCGCCACGGCGATTACCGGCCAAAGCCTGGCCATCGCTGGCGGTGAAGTGATGTGAGCCGGCACCTCGACCGGCTCTCTCCCATACGCACCATTTCCCGACGCGCTGGACAGGGCGGCCCAAATCGGCGACATTTGTCGCCGATGGGTTCCGCGCGGGCCAAGCCCGCTGGATGAAAAGGGAACACGGGAGGGACGACCCAGACAGGGGCCCGATCCGTGGCTGCCCCCGCAACTGTGAGCGGCGAGTCCGCGTCCACCATGGCCACTGGGAAACCGGGAAGGCCGGGCGCCAGGGCATCGACCCGCGAGCCAGGAGACCTGCCCGTCATGGCGTAATCGGCTGCGGCGGGCGGCGAGATCGGCTCACACTCCGAGCGTCTTCCTCCGCATCTCAAGTCCCGCACGGTGGGTGCGCGGAGCGGAGATGACGTTCATGCAGGTAGAATTTTCCGGGGCTGCCGCGGGCGGCCTGCGCGTGAAAGTGGCGGGACTCGGCGCGGCATTGATCGCGTTCAATGTTCTCGCCTGGGCCTGGGCGCTGGTCGCCTTCCGGGAATATCCCCTGCTGATGGGCTCGGCTCTGCTGGCCTACAGTTTCGGCCTGCGGCACGCGGTCGATGCCGATCATATCGCCGCCATCGACAACGTGACCCGCAAGCTGATGCAGGAGGGCAAGCGCCCGGTGGCCATGGGGCTGTTCTTCTCGCTGGGGCACTCGACCGTCGTCGTTCTGCTGTCGCTGCTGGTGGCGACCACGGCGTCGGCCTTCCAAGACCGTTTCGAGGGTATGAAGGCCATCGGCGGCCTGGTCGGCACCAGCGTTTCCGCCTTCTTCCTGTTCGCCATCGCCGCCGCCAACATGGTGATCCTGGCGGGCACCTGGCGGAGCTTCCAGGGCATCAGGGCCGGCCGGCCGCTGGCGGAGGAGGGCCTGGATATCCTGCTGGCCGGCGGCGGCATGATGGCCCGCCTGTTTCGCGGCCTGTTCCGCCTGATCGGGCGCTCCTGGCATATGTACGGCCTGGGGCTTCTGTTCGGCCTGGGCTTCGAGACCGCGACCGAAGTGGGCCTTCTCGGCGTTTCGGCGGCGGGCGCGTCGAACGGCCTGTCGCCCTGGTCGATCATGGTTTTCCCGGCGCTGTTTTCGGCTGGAATGGCGCTGGTGGATACCGCCGACGGCGTGCTGATGCTGGGGGCCTATGGCTGGGCTTTCGTCAAGCCGGTGCGCAAGCTCTATTACAACCTGACCATCACCGCGCTGTCGGTGCTGGTCGCGGTGGGGGTCGGCGGCATCGAAACCCTGGGCCTGGTCGGCGCCCAGTTCAAGCTGAACGGCGTTTTCTGGCAGGCGGTCGGCGCCCTCAACGACAATTTCGGCCTTCTCGGCTATGGCATCGTCGGGCTGTTCGCCGTGGGCTGGGCGGTCTCCCTGCTGATCTACAAGATCAAGCGCTATGACGAGATCGAAGCGGCCGCCTGACCGTTTCCGCCCGTCTACGGCTGGCCCTCGGGGGTCAGCAGCGATACTCCCAGTTGGGCGCGGCGGCGCAGCCAGGGGCTGGGCCGCCAGCGCGGCTCGCCGGTCAGGGCGTAGAGCGTGGTCAGCACCTCCAGCACCCGCCCCGGCCCCAGCCAGTCGCCCCATTCCAGGGGGCCGCGCGGATAGCCCAGTCCGCGGGTCACCGCGGCGTCGATGTCGGTAGGGGCGGCGACGCGCTGCTGGGCGATGTCGCAGGCGACGTTGACGATCATCGCCAGCACCCGCTGGCTGACGAAGCCGGGACTGTCGGCGATCACGCTGACCGGCGTGCCATCGCAGCCCAATGCCCGCCGGGCGGCGGCCCGCATGTCCGGCCGGGTCACCGGCGTCGCCATCGCCACGCGGCGGCGGTCAAGCTCCAGCAGCGGATCGACGGCCAGGGTCCGCTCGGGGTCGAGCCGCTCGGCTAGGGCGGCGGCGGTGGCGTCGGCCCCCAGGGGAAGCACCAGGCACAGGCTGCCGCGCCCCGGCCGGGGGCCGGTTTCCACCTCGACGCCGGCGGCGGCCAGGATGGCGGCAAGCCGGAGGGACTGCGCGCCGCCGGCCCGGCTGATCCAGACCGGCCGGGCCGGGGAGTCCGGTGCCGGCGGTTCAGTCGGCGGTTCGGGGGGGCGCACGATCCGGCCGTCGTGGTATTCGTAGAATCCCCGCCCGGTCTTGCGCCCCAGCAGCCCGGCCGCCACCCGGGGGGCGACCAGATGCGAGGGGCGGAAGCGCGGCTCGGCGAAGAACTGGTCGAACAGCGAGCCCATCACCGCCGCCGAAACGTCCAGCCCGACCAGATCGAACAGTTCGAACGGCCCCATGCGGAAGCCGGCCTGCTCGGTCAGGATGCGGTCGATCTCGGCCGGGGCGGCGACGCCCTCGGCGGCGATGCGCAACGCCTCCGGCCCGAAGCCGCGGCCGGCATGGTTGACCACGAAGCCCGGCGTGTCGGCCACACTCACCGGCAGATGGCCGAAGCGGTCGGCCAGATCGCGCAGGAACGCCACCGTCGCGGGCGCGGTGCGGCAGCCGGCTACCACCTCGACCAGGCGCATCAGCGGCACCGGATTGAAGAAATGGAACCCCGCCACCCGGTCGGGATGCCGCGTCGCCGCCGCCACCGCCGAGACCGACAGGGACGAGGTGTTGGTCGCCAGCACGCAGGAGGCGGGCACCGCCTCCTCCAGGCGGGCGAACAGCCGCCGCTTGGCTTCCAGGTCCTCGGCGATGGCTTCGACCACCACGGCGCAGCCGGCGAAGGCGGAACCCGGCTCGGTCGCCAGATGCAGCCGGCCGGCCGCCTGTTCCGCCGCCTGCGGGGTCATCCGGCCCTTGGCCGCCAGCCGCCCGAAAGTCTCGGCCAGCCCGTCGCGCGCCGCGTCGGCGGCCTCGGGCCGGGCGTCGGTCAGCACCACCCGGCAGCCGGCGGCCAACGCCACCTGGGCGATGCCGCGGCCCATGGTGCCGGCACCCACCACCCCCACCGTCAAATCCGGCACGGCAGCGTCCATGTTCAGCGTCCCTCGTAGCTGGGCCGGCGGCGCTCGACGAAGGCCCGCATGCCCTCCTTCTGGTCGCGGGTGTCGAACAGCAGTTGGAACGCCTTGCGTTCCAGCATCAGGGCGGTATCCAGCGGGGCGTCCATGCCGGCCAGCATCACCTCCTTGATCTGCTGCACCGCCAGGGGCGGCATGGCGGCGATGGTGGCGGCCAGGTCCAGGGCGGCCGGCAGGACGTCGGCGTCGGGGACCACCTGGCTGACCAGCCCCATGGCCTCCGCGGTGCGCGCATCGACCGGCCGGCCGGTCAGCAGCATCAGCATCGCCTTGTACTTGCCGACCGCGCGGGCCAGCCGCTGCGTGCCGCCCGCCCCCGGCATGATGCCGACCCGCACCTCGGGCTGGCCGAACTGCGCCGATTCGCCGGCGACGATGATGTCGGCATGCATGGCCAACTCGCAGCCGCCGCCGAGGGCTAGGCCCGCCACCGCCGCGATGACCGGCTTGGGGCATTGGGCGATGGCCCGCCACAGCAGATGGGTCCGGCGCAGCATCATCTCGGCGGCGCCGGCCTCGGCCATCTCCTTGATGTCGGCTCCGGCGGCGAAGGCCTCGGGATCGCCGGCCAACACGATGACGCGCACCGCCTCCGCGGCGGCGAGGGCCAGGAAGTGCTCGGCCAGGGCGGTCCGCACGGCGGTGTTGAGGGCGTTCCTGGCCTCCGGCCGGTTGATCCGGACAACGGCGACGGCGTCGCCGCGATGCTCGACCACCACTTCGCCCATTGCCGCGCCTCCTGTCGCCGTCTGGTGAATGATTGGTCATTCATTCGGCGGCGTCAACCGGCTTTTCGCGGCACCGCCGTGCCGTTCGGCCGGGGTCCTTGGCCGGAGGCGCGGCGGGCGGTCAGCCCTTGGCCGCAGGGGTGGGGATCAGGGCGAGCAAGTCGTTGAAGGTATCCGGCAACTGGCCGCCGTCCTTCAGTTCCATGGCGACGTCCAGGATATGGACGGCTTCCCACCGCGACGGGAAGCCGCCCATGATCTGGGCGATGCCGATGATCTCCAGGATCTCCGCCGGGCTTACATTGGTTCGGGTCAGAAGCTCCAGCGTATGAAGGCGGACCAACCGGCGTTTCCGCACCACAAGGCTCATCAGCAGGGCGACGAGATTGTAGAATTTCAGGTTGGCTTCGAGGTCGCTGCTCAGGCGGGGCCAGGATTCGAACCGTCTCCAATACTTGGTGTAGGTGTCGAACAGGAGATAGGTGTCATCGTCGGCCTGGGCGAGAACGTACAGGGCGATGGCCTTGACCGCGTCGATGACGGATTCCGGCGCTTTGGCCAGGACCGCGCCTTCGATATGGGTCAGCGCGCAGACCTCGCAATTGTCGACGATGGCCGCGCTGTAGATGAGGATTTCGCTGATATAGCGCTCGTGGGAGAAGACGCCGCGGGAGACCAGAAGACGGGCGAGGTCGAGGAGGGCGTCGCCCATTTCGACGCCCTTGCGGGCCAGCTTGGCCTCCGGCCCGTCGGTTTCGGCGCCGGCTTCGACGTATTCCTGCATCGCGGTGATCAACGCGTTGGCGTTCTTGGCGATGCTGTGGGCATCGCGGATGTCCAGCCGTCCATACGGGAAGTCATGGGTCATGAAGCGCCTCTCCGGGGCCTGTCGCCGCAATTCCGGCACGGTGTCAGCCCTCGGACATTAGCGCAACCTAAAATTCTGTTACCGGATGTTCCGGGCCGCGATCGCCCCCCTGGCGCCGGCGTGAGCGGCCCCGCAAGGGGCGCGACACGCAGAATCTAGAGGCGGTTCCGCCTGAGCGGAAACGACGCTAGATCTGTTCTTCGCCCTCGTGGCAGAAGGCGGCCAAGCGGTGCGGATCGGCGATGGTGACCAGGGTGCCGCGGATTTCCACCCCTTCGGCCCGCAGGACGGTAAAGGCGCGCGACAGGGTCTCGCTGCGGATGCCGATGCGCGCGGCGATGACGCCCTTGGAATGGGCCAGGCGGACGATGGCGGGGCCGTCGCGGCGCGGAAGCTGGCCGATCAGATAGAGCGCCAGCCGTTGCGCCGCCGATTTCAGCTTCAGATCCTTGATCTCGCGCACCAGCATCCGGTAATGGGAGGCCAGGGACGTCACCATCGACATCGCCAGATCGGGATTGCCGCGGATGTCGCGCCGCAGTTTCTCGCCCGGCAGGGCGAGGATCCGGCTGTTCTGCAAGGCGTGCGCCGCCATCAGGTAGGGGCGGTCGGTGAGAACGGCGGCGGCGATAAAGACTTCCCCCGGCTTGAGGATTTCCACCACCGTCTCCTCGCCGTCGCTGACCGCTCCCACCAGCCCCACCTGGCCTTCCAGCACGATATGCAGGAAGCGGGGGGATTGCCCCTGGTGAAAGATCACCTCG
>JAKAFA010000203.1 GCA_021818185.1 Pseudomonadota bacterium
CGGCTGGCCGCTGGTCGTTCACGCTTACCAGCCCGAGGGCATGGCGGTGGAATCGGACGTCTCGCTGCCGGGTCCGCTCTCCGAGAACCCGGCGCGCCGCTTCTTTGATCCGTGGAGGCGGGGATGAGCTGGCTGATGGGGGGCGGCAAGAAGTCCGACGTCAAGCCGGACTACACCGACGTCGCCATCAACACGTCCATCGCCACCCTGCCGGTGCCGCTGGTGTGGGGGCGGGCGGCGACCGGCATCAATCTGCTGTGGTACGGCAACTTCCACGCCATTCCCCATACCTCCAAGGCCGGCGGCAAGGGCGGCAGCAGCAAGACGGTCACCAGCTACACCTACCAGACCGGGTTGCAGCTTGGGCTATGCGCCGGCCCCATCGCCGGCTTCGGCAATATCTGGAAAGGCAAGGACCAGTACGGCAGCCCCGGGGCGCTGGGGCTCACCGCCTTTCTCGGCACGTCCTCGCAAACGGCCTGGGGCTGGCTCGCCTCCTTCAGCCCGTCGCAGGCGCTCAACTACCGCTATACCGCCTATCTGGCTTCGGCCAGCTTCGACCTGGGCTCCAACGATTCGCTGCCCAACCTCAAGGTCGAGACTTTCGGCGCACTTTATAATACGGGCGTCAACGGCCAGGGCGACGCCGACATTCCCTTGGTGGCCCAGGACTATCTCACCGGCCTTCACGGCGTCGGGCTGCCGGCGTCCGCCATCGACACCGCTTCATGGTTCTCGGGACCCAATGCCCAGGCCACCGGCGATTCCTCCTGGCAGACCTGGTGCCGGGCGCTGGGGCTCGACTTCTCGCCCTGCCTGGATTCGGTCGAGAAGGCCAACGACGTCCTGGCCCGCTGGTTCCAGATCACCAACACGGCGGCCGTGTGGTCGGGCTCGGTGCTGAAGGCCATTCCCTATGGCGATACGCCGGTCACCGGCAACGGGTACGTCTTCACCCCCAATGTCACGCCGGTCTACGACCTGTCCGACAACGATTATGTGCGCCCCAGTGACGGTGATCCGGTCCAGTTGATCCGCTCCGACCCCAACGACGCCTACAACTGCTTCCGCCTCGAATTCTCCGACCGCACCGTCCTCTACAACGTCAACACCGTCGAGGCCCGCGACCAGGCCAGCATCGAGCGCTTCGGCCTGCGCGTCGCGTCCCAGGTGTCGGCGCACGAATACACGGCCGGCTCGGTCGCGCAGATTGCGGCCAACCTCATTTGCCAGCGCTCGGTCAACATCCGCAACACCTACACCCTCAAGCTCTCCTGGGAATATTTCCTGCTGGAGCCCATGGATCTGGTGACGCTCACCGATACCGGCATGGGGATGGCCAAGGTGGCGGTGCGCATCACCTCCATCGAGGAGGACGACAACGGCATCCTCACCGTCGTCGCCGAGGAATTCCCCTCGGGCACCGCCACCGCGTCCGCCTACCCCAGTCAGGGCAACAGCAACGGCCTCACCATCAACCCCGCCGCCGTGCCGGCCCCGGTCAATCCGCCGGTGATCTTCGAGCCGCCGGCTACCCTCACCGGCGGGGTGGCGCAGGTGTGGATCGCCGCCTCGGGCGGCGCCAACGACATTGCCGATCCCAATTGGGGCGGCTGCAATGTCTGGCTGTCGGTGGACGGCACCGATTACGAGATGGCCGGCGCCATCAACGGGCCGGCGCGCATGGGCGTGCTCACCGCTGCCCTGGCCGCCTTCTCGGGCAGCAATCCCGACACGGGAGACACGCTGGCCGTCGACCTCAACCAGAGCGCCGGTACCCTGTCCTCCGGCACCGCCGCCGATGCCGCCGCCTATCGCACGCTGTGCTGGTGCGACGGGGAACTGCTGGCGTTCGAGACGGCGACCTTGACCGCCACGGGGAAATACAGCCTTTCTACCCTCTATCGCGGCCTCTACGACACGGCGGCCGGCGCCCATGCGACGGGGGCGCTGTTCGCGCGGCTGGATAGCGCGGTGTTCCAGTACAATCTGCCCCAGGCCTATGTCGGCCAAGCCATCTATGTGAAGCTCCAATCCTTCAACGTCTGGGGCGGCGGGGTGCAGGACCTCTCCACCTGCACCGCCTATACCTACACGCCCCAGGGCACCGGCTTTCCGCTGCTGAACGCGGCCGGCACCTATGGCGGGCTCACGGTCAACGCCTCGGGCCAGATCACCGCCGTGGCTCCGACGGCCGGGGTCAACCCCTACGACATCGCCGGCTTCCTGCCGGGGCTCCCCGCCGCCGGGCAGGTACTGTTCCGGATCGAGATGGTGCGCGCCGTCACCCTGCCGGCCGGCCTCTCGGGCAGCCGGGCCGTCTGCCAGACCGCGCCGACCAACGCGATTTCTTTGCCGATCAAGCAGAACGGCACGGCGATCGGCAGTATCGCCTTCGCCGCCGGGGCGACCACCGGCAGCTTCACCTTCGCCAACCAGGTGGTGCTGGCGCCGGGCGACGTGCTGGAGCTCGACGCGCCGTCGCCCGCCGACGCCACCTTCGCCGGCCCCAGTACCACCATCACCGGGACGAGGTAGATCCATGGCCGACATCTTCTGGGACGGATTCGACAAGTACGGCCCCCTGTATGCCGCGCCCACCAACTCGACCATGGGCAGCGAGTGGACCACCGTGCCGCAGAACGGCATGTTCGTCGCCGGACGGTTCACCAACAGCCTGGCGCTGCAGATCAGCTATGGCTCCACCGCCAGCCGCTCGCTGCCGGCCAACTATCCCCGCCTGATCGGCGGCATCGCGCTGCAGCCCAATCTCTCCAACCCCAGCGGCGTCCAGTTCGCCGATTCCGGCACCAACCAGTGCTCGGTCGGCTTCAATTCCCAGGGCAAGCTGGTGCTGTGGCAAGGGGGGCTGGGCGGCACCCAGGTCGCTATCTCGTCCGCCGCAATCACCGCCAATTCCTGGCACTACGTCGAATGGGATCTGACCTTCGCCTCCAGCGGCGCCTACACCGTGTGGCTCGATGGCGTGGAGGTGTTCACCGGCACCGGCAATTTGAAGAGCAGCGGCAACGCCTATGCCAACACCGTGCTGCTCAACGGCAACACCTGCAATTTCGACGACATGTACCTGTTCGACAGCACCGGCAGCGTCAACAACGCCGTGCGGGGGGACAGCCGAGTGGAGACGCTGTTCCCCACCGCCGACGCCTCGGTCGCCTTCACCCCCGGCCAGGGCGTGATCGGGGCCTGGTACAGCCTCAACGGCTCCACCGCTTACATGTCGGCCAACCAGCTTTTCCTGCGGAAGGTCACGCCGACGGTGGCGGGGACGCTGGCCAGCGTGTCGGCGATGCCGCAATCCACCGCGACCAGCGCCAACTTCAAGCCCGCCGTCTATGCCGACAACAACGGCGCCCCCGGCAACCTGCTCTCCAGCGGGCCGCAGGTGACCGGCACCACCGCCGGCACCGCCGTGACCATGGCGCTCACCACGCCGCAGACGCTCTCGCCCGGCACGCCGCTCTGGCTCGGCTATCTCACCGACACGTCGCTGTCCATGCAGCGCCAGGACAACAGCGGCTATTCCACCAACGCCGGCTATACCGCCAACGTCACCTATTCGAGCGGCGTCCCGGCCACGGCGCCCGCCATGAACTCCGGCCAGTCCAGCCTGCAGGTCTGGGGCAACGTCACCGGGCTCTCCGGCAATTACAGCGAGATCAACGAGGTTCCGGCGGGCGGGGATCTGAGTTATGTCGCGTCGAGCACGGTCGGGGCCGAGGATCTGTACGGCTTCGGCGCGTTGTCCTCCTCGCCGTCCAACATCGGCGGCGTCAAGGTGTCGGCGCTGCTGCGCAAGACCGACAGCGGCGCCCGCACGGTGTCGGTGCAGATCAAGTCGGGCACCACCGAGGTCTCGGGCGCCGCCCAGGCTCCCGGCACCTCCTACACCTATTTCGCAGCCTATGCCGATACCGACCCCAATACCGGGGCGGCCTGGACGGCCACCGGCGTCAATAGCCTGTCGGCCGGGGCCAAGATCGCGTCGTGACCGGCGTCAACGTCACCGAGACCACGATCGAGGTTCTGCGCGACGGCCAAGCCAGAATCCGTCAGGGCCAGGTCGCCGCCGAAGCCCTGATCAGCGGCAATCCCTCCGTCAATCTGGGGCAGGTGGCGGTCGAGGTGCTGCATGCCAGCGCCGCCGGTCCGACCGGCGTGCATTCCGGCCAGGCCGCCGTGGAGGTCTTGTACCGGGGTGTTGCGCCCATGCGGTTGGGGCAAATGGCCGTCGAGGTGCTGTGGGGTGGCGGCGGTGGAGTGGCCACCCCGCCCGCCGTGCCGTTCCTGTGGATCATGACGTAGGAGATCGCCTTGGCGCTCACTTTGGAATGGGCCTGCGGCTTCGAGCAATTCGGCGCGCCGACCGATCTGGCCCAGATCGTACAGCCCTGGTCGGCCCAACTCGCCAACGGCAACTTCATGGGCATCTCCACCGGGGCGGGGGTGCGCACGTTGCAGGGAAGCGGCGTCATCCCCAAGGCGCTCGATCTCGGCAATTACGTCGGCAGCGGAATCATCTGGGCGGTGCCCAACATCGGCACCCGCTTTCTCGGCATGGGCTGGTTCCTGCCCACGCTACCGGGCGGCGAGGGCAACCTGTTCCAGATCACCGCGACGCCGACGCTGCCCGATGGCCAGGGCGCCGACGGGGTGCGCGTCACCCTGGACAACACCGGAACCGTCCGCATCCGCCAGAATTCCACCAACGCCGTGCTGGCCACCTCGGCCACTTATGCCGTGAGCGGCAACAGCCAATACTGGCTGTCGCTGTCGTGCAATCCCAATGCGGGGTGGGTGACGCTGGCGCTCAACGGCGCCATCATCGCTACCGCGATCTTGGGGATCAGCTTCGCTCTCCAGTACATCACCTTCTGCTCGGCCGGCTGGCAATCCAACGGCCAGAACGTCACCATCGACGATCTGGTCTCCTATCTCACCGACGGCACCGACACCGCCGCCACCCTGGTGCCGTCGCGCTCGGTGTGGACCAGCCTGCCCAATGCCGTCGGCGACAAGACCCAGTGGTCGCGGATGGGCGGCGCCGTCGCCAACTGGGCCTCGGTGGACGGGCAGGCCTATCAGAGTACCCTCTACAACACCACCAGCCAGGCCGGCACGCTCGACTACTACAACATCACCGATCTGCCCGGCGCCCCCACCGTCCTCGACGGCTTGGTGCTGACCGCGTGCGCGCGCAAGGAGGATTCGGGGGCGCGCAGCTTGAAGCTGCACGCCCGGGTCAACGGCGCCGACGACGTCTCGTCGCCGTTCACGCTGACCACCGGCGCGGCGTTCTGGTACCTCTCGGCCACCTTCCCGCAGGCGCCGGGCGGCGGGGCCTGGACGCCGTCGGCGGTCAATCTCTGCCAGATCGGGCTGGAGGCGGCCTGATGGGCACCGCCGCCGACGTCGGCCAATTCGCCATCGTGGTTGCCGGCGACGGGCCGGGGCGGATCAGCGCCGCATCGGCCGCCGTCACCACGGTGGGCAACGGCCCCGGCTTTGCCGATGTCGGCCAGGCCGCGCTGGCCATCGTCGGCGATGGCGTGGGCGTCGGCTCGATCGCCCAGGCGGCGGCCGCCGTCGTCGGCGACGGGGTCGGTTGGGCCGATGTCGGCCAGGCGTTCGTCACCGTGGTCGGCGGATAAACCCTCATCCCGAAAATTGGAGGCGGCATGCGCCACACCTTCGCCGACACCGTCACCGGGGCCACCGCGCTCGCGGCGGCCTGGTGGTCCCAATACCTCTCGCCCCTGCTGCAGGCCGTCATCCTGATCCTCACCGCCGCCTTCATGGGGCTGGGGGTGCTGCTGCGCTGGCGGCAGTGGCGGACACCCAACCGATCCAGCAAGGAGGACCAAGTATGACAGACCAGGGCATCGACATCGGCCAGCTCCGTGACCTGGTGGTGCGGCCGGCGCTGGAGACCATCGGCCTGGGCGGGCCCGCCGCCGAGGAACTGATGATCGGCACCATCTTGCAGGAATCCGGCGGTGGCCACTGGCTGCACCAGCTTGGCACCGGCCCGGCCATCGGCATCTGTCAGATGGAGCCCGCCACCCATGACGACCTCTGGCGCAACTTCCTCCGATCCCGCCCCGACCTTGCCGCCAAAGTCCAGCGGCTGATGGTCGAGGCGCAAGTGGGGGAGGACGGGGCAGGCGGCTTCGCCGCCAAACCTGATAATGGCGTGGGACGCGCCGGGGAAATGGCCGGCAATCTCTACTACGCCGTCGCCATGGCCCGGCTGGTCTACGCCGGCGTCCCCGAGCCGCTGCCGCCGGCCGGCGACAGCGCCGCGCAGGCCGCCTACTACAAGCGCCACTACAACACCGCCGACGGTGCCGCCACCGTGGCCCAGTACATGACCAACTGGCAGCGCGCCATCACCTGACCAGCGCGTTCCGCCGAATCTTTTCCATGCCGCCCGGCAGCCGTCCGAGGCGGTTTTTTCATGCCTGAAAGGAAACTTCCGTGGACCAGACCTCTTTCCTGGCCCTTTGGGCCGCCGCTTGGCCGTACATCACGGCCATCGTCGCCGCCGCCTCGACGTTGGATGCGGCGCTGCCGCAGCCGGCGCCGGGGTCGCACTGGCTGATCATCCGCAAGGTGATCAGCTTTCTCGCCATCAACGTCGGCAATGCCAGCAACGGCAAGCAGCCGGATTTCGTCACCTGGATCGTGCGCATCGCCACGCCGGTGCTCCAGGCGCAGGGGATCGCGCCGGCCCCGGCGGCCAAGGCGGCGGAAGCGCCGGCATCCCCGGCGCCGCCCTCGGCGATCGGCCCGATTGCGACGGCTGTCCTCGTGCTCGCTCTCGGGGCCGCCGGGCTGCTGGGTCTCTCGGCCTGCTCCAACATGCAGGACCCGACCACCACCATC
>JAKAFA010000006.1 GCA_021818185.1 Pseudomonadota bacterium
CGATCTAGGCCAGCGCCATACATCAGCGCCAGCCCCAAGGGAAGGCGCCGCACGAAATAGAGGATACTGCGCCCGAGCCCCTCGTCCGGATAGCTCGAATGCAATCGCAGCGCCGTCGCCCAATCCTTCGACGGAACGTCCTGCGGCGCCCCCGTCGGCTCGCGCCGGCGGCCGACCATCTGCCAGGCCGACACCAGGAGGACCACAGCGAAAATGAAGAACAGAATCGACTCGGGCAGAATCCCGGCAACAAATACCCCGGTCAGCGCCCCGGCCGTCGTCGCGGTCTCCAGGACGATTGCGACACGGATATTGGTCAATCCCCCCTTCAGAAACGACGGTGCGCTGCCGCAGGAGCAGGCGATGACCGACACGATGCTTGCCGCAACCGCGGAATGAACGCCGATTCCGCCAAAATTGATCAGCACCGGAACGATGAAGATGCCGCTGGCCATCCCCAGGCTGCCGCCCAGAGCGCTGGCCGCAACGGACACGGCAAACAGCCACGCACTGAATTCGACGTTCATGCCGCCCCCCGCGCAAGCCGAGCGATCCGTCCGGCGGCGCCGCCGGGCCGCGCCGCCGTCCCGATCATCCCCGCACCAGCGGCTTGTACTTGATGCGATGCGGCTGGTCGGCGTCGGTGCCCAGGCGGCGGTGGCGGTCGGCCTCGTAATCCTGGTAGTTGCCTTCGAACCACACCACCTGCGAGTCGCCCTCGAAGGCCAGGATGTGGGTGGCGATGCGGTCGAGGAAGAAGCGATCGTGGCTGATGACCACGGCGCAGCCGGGGAACTCGCCCAGCGCGTCTTCCAGCGCCGACAGGGTTTCGACGTCCAGGTCGTTGGTCGGTTCGTCCAGCAGGATGACGTTGGCCGGGCGCGACAGCATCTTGGCCAGGTGCACGCGGTTGCGCTCGCCGCCCGAGAGCACGCCGACCTTCTTCTGCTGGTCGGCGCCGCGGAAGTTGAACAGGCCGGCATAGGCGCGGGAGTTGATCTTGCGCCGGCCCAAATCGATCTCCTCCTGGCCGTCGGAGATTTCCTCGAACACCGTCTTGTTGGCGTCCAGGCTGTCGCGGTTCTGGTCGACATACCCCAGCACCACCGTCTCGCCCACGGTGAAAGTGCCAGTGGTCGGCGTCTCCTGGCCGGTGATCATGCGGAACAGGGTGGTCTTGCCGGCGCCGTTGGGGCCGATGATTCCGACGATGCCGCCCGGCGGCAGGCGGAAGTTGAGGTTCTCGTACAGAAGATTGTCGCCGAACGCCTTGGACACGCCCTCCGCCTCGATCACCTTGCCGCCCAGGCGCGGGCCGGGGGGAATGCTGATGACGGCGGGGCCGGTGGCCTTTTCCTGCGACTTGGCGACCAGATCCTCGAAGGCGTTGATGCGGGCCTTGCTCTTGGCCTGGCGCGCCTTAGGCGACGACCGCACCCAGTCCAGCTCGTCCCTGATGGCGCGCTGGCGGGCGCTCTCCTCGCGCTCTTCCTGGGCCAGGCGCTGCCCCTTCTGCTCCAGCCAGCTGGTGTAGTTGCCCTCGTAGGGGATGCCGTGGCCGCGCTCCAATTCCAGGATCCAGCCGGTGACGTTGTCGAGGAAGTAGCGGTCGTGGGTGACCATCACCACGGTGCCGGTGTAGGTTTCGAGGTAGCGTTCCAGCCACGCCACCGACTCGGCGTCCAGGTGGTTGGTGGGCTCGTCGAGGAGCAGCATGTCGGGGCGCGACAGCAGCAGGCGGCACAGGGCGACGCGGCGGCGCTCGCCGCCCGACAGCTTGGCGACATCGGCGTCGGCCGGCGGGCAGCGCAGGGCGTCCATGGCGATCTCGATCTTGCGCTGGAGGTCCCAGGCGTCGAGGTGGTCGATCTTTTCCTGCAACTCCGCCTGTTCGGCGATCAGGTCGTTCATCTCGTCGTCGGTCATCTCCTCGGCGAAACGGGCCGAGACTTCGTCGAACCGGTCGAGCAGCGCCTTGGTTTCGGCCACCGCCTCCATGACGTTGCCGATCACGTCCTTGGCCGGGTCCAGTTGCGGCTCCTGCGGCAGGTAGCCGACCTTGGTGCCCTCGGCCGCCCAGGCCTCGCCGCCAAACTCGGTGTCAAGGCCGGCCATGATCTTCAGCAGGGTCGACTTGCCGGCGCCGTTGGCGCCCAGCACGCCGATCTTCGCCCCGGGCAGGAAGCTCAGAAACAGCCCCTTCAGGATCTCCTTGCCGCCCGGATAGGCCTTGGTCAGGTTCTTCATCACGTAGATGTACTGGTAAGAAGCCATTTTCCTCTGCTCCATCAAGGCGTTGGGCGGCCGCAAACACCGAATGCCACAAAATGCCCGGCCCGACACCGTCATTCCGGCGGCCCGCGAGCGGCAACCTACCCGATATCCGCCACCGACAACAACCGGGCAACCGGCGCCGCCGCCAACTAAGGATGGCGGAATGCTCGATGGCTGACGTAATGTGGTGAAGCGCGTCGATCCGATGCGGCCCGGCCGACCGCGATCAGGCACGTCTTTCAGACCGGGGTGGGGAGAGACGGAGAGCGACGCATGACGGACGATGCCAAGGCCGCGCCGCCATTGAATATTCTGGTCCTTGAGGATTCCGAAGCCGATTTCCTGCTGCTGAGGCGTCATCTGGCGCGGCATGGCCTTGCCGCACGGCTGACACGGGTCGAGACCGAGGCCGAAATCGACGCGGCGTTGCGCGGCCGCTTCGAGCTGATGGTGTCGGATTACAACGTGCCGGGCGTCGATTTCCTCGGCACGCTGCACCGCGTCCGGATGCGATGCCCGGACATGCCGATCATCCTGGTATCAGGCAACGTCGGCGACGAGCGGGCGGTGGACCTGCTGCACGAGGGGGTAACCGACTTCGTGCTCAAGGAGAACCTGATCCGCCTGGTCCCGGCGATCCGCCGGGCATTGGAAGAGGCCGCGGAAAAGGAGGCCCGGCGCGCCGCCGAAAGCGCGGTACGCCAGCAGCAGGAGCGGATCCGGGCCAGCGAGGAGCGTCTGCAACTGGCGCTGGACGCCACCAACGACGGCCTGTGGGACTGGGACATGATTCGCGACCTCGCCTATCTGTCGCCGCAATATTACCGGATGAGCGGCTACGAGCCCGGCGAGGTCACCCCCAACGCGGCCTTTTTCCGGCGGCTGGTGCATCCCGACGACCACGGGCCGGTCCTGGCGGCAATCAACGCCCATTGGCGCGGCGACAGCGAATCCAGCCGGATCGAATACCGCATGGTGACCAAGGGGGGCGATGTCCGCTGGGTCGTCGGCCGGGGGCGCGTCGTCGCCCGCGACCCGGAGGGGCGCCCCCTGCGCATGGTCGGAACGATCACCGACATCACCGACCGCAAGCTCGCCGAGTTGGCGCTCCAGGAATCCGAGGCGAAGTTCCGCCTGCTGGCCGAGAACGCCGCGGACTGCATCTTCTGGGTCGGGCCCGATTACCGCCTGCGCTACATCTCCCCCGCCTGCCAGCAGGTCCTGGGCCGCCCGGCCGACGCGTTCCAGGCGAATCCGGCGCTGCTGGGGACCGTCATCCATCCCGACGACCGCGAGGCCTATCGCCGCCACCTCGCCCCCGAGCATGTCGGCCACGACCACGAAATGGAATTCCGGGTGGTCTTGCCGGACGGCGGCCTGCACTGGATAGCGCACCGCTGCTGGCCGGTGCGCACCGCCGACGGCCGCGACCTCGGCCGCCAGGGCGTCAATCGCGACATCACCGCGGCAAAGCGCGACCTTGCCGAACGGCTGAGAAACGCCGAGGCCCTGCAAGAGGCCGTCGCCAGACTGACGGTGATGAACACCGAACTGGAACGCTTCGCCATGGTCGCCGCCCACGACCTGCGCGAGCCGGCCCGCTCGGTCACCTCGTTCGCGCAGATGCTGGAACGCCGTTGCGCCGCCAAGCTCGACGACGACGAGCGCCAGTACCTCCAATACCTGGTGGGCGGAGCAAGGCGGATCTACGACCTGATCGGCGGGCTGCTGGACTATTCCCGCGTCCCGGCCAACGCCGCACCGCCGCACCCCACCTCGGCGGACCTGGCCTGCGCCATGGCCCTGGACAACCTTGCCGGGCTGGTTGGCGAAGCCGGCGCCGAGATCGTTCGCGACCCGCTGCCGGTGGTCGAGGCCGACGAGGTTCTGTTGATGCAGGTCTTCCAGAATCTGATCGGCAACGCCCTCAAATTCCGCGATCCCGACCGGCGGGCCCGGGTCGAGATCCGTGCCGAGCGGGAGGGGGGATTTTGGCGCTTCGCCGTCAGCGACAACGGCATGGGCTTCGATGCCGACGGCCAGGACGTGTTCGAGCTGTTCCGGCAGTTGCAGCCCGGCCGCCATGCCGGGATCGGGGCCGGCCTGGCCATCTGCAAGCGGATCGTCCAACGGCTGGGCGGCACGATCTGGGCGGACTCGCGGCCCGGCCGAGGCAGCACTTTCCAGTTCACCGTTCCCGCCGCCGGGGCGTACTCGCCCTAGGCCTCCTCGAGATAGCGCCGCGCCAGATGCGCCTTGAATGCCGTGGCGTCGAGCGGCCGGCCGGTGGCTTCGGTCAGCAGGTCGCGGGTCGATAAGAGCGAGCCCTTGCCGTGAATGTTGGCGCGCAGCCAGGCCCTGAGCGGCGCGAAATCACCGCCTCCGATGGCGGCGGGAATGCCCGGATCGGCGCGGCAGGCCGCCTGGAACACCTGGGCGGCGGCCATCGCCCCCAGGGTATAGGTGGGGAAATAGCCCCAGGCGCCGCCATACCAGTGGATATCCTGGAGGCAGCCCAGGCGGTCGTCGGGAGGGGTGATCCCCAGCAGCCGGCGGTAGCCCTCGGCCCAGGCGCCGGGCAGGTCGGCGAGGTCCAGGCCGCCCTCGACCAGCGCCCGCTCCAGCCGGGTGCGGATGATGACATGGGCGGGATAGGTCACCTCGTCGGCATCGACCCGGATGAAGCCGGGTTCGACCCGGATGCCCAGGCGATAGAGGTTGTCGGCCGCCCAGGCGGGCCCGCTGCCGCCGAAGGCCTTGGCCAGGCGCGGCGCCGCCCAGCCGGTGAACTCCCGTGAGCGGCAGGCCTGCATCTCCATCAGCAGGCTCTGGGATTCATGGAGGACCATGCCGCGGGCCCGGCCGACCGGCTGGCCGCGCCACGGAGCACCGGGCAAGCCGAAATCGTAGAGGGCGTGGCCGGTCTCGTGCAGCACCCCCATCTGCGCCGAGGTGAAATCGGCCTCGTCGTAACGGGTGGTGATGCGCACGTCGTCGGGGATGCCGCCACAGAACGGGTGGAACGAGGTGTCGAGGCGGCCATGGGCGAAGTCGAAGCCCAGCGCCGCCATGAAGTCCAGCCCCACCACCCGCTGGCATTCGGCCGGAAACGGCCCCTCCGGCATGACCGGCGCCGGCCGGCGGCCCTGGGCCTCCAGCACCTGGGCCAGGAAGCCGGGCAGGAACGCCTCCAGGTCGGCGAACACCCCGTCGATCTCGGCCGAACGGCCGTCAGGCTCGTACTGGTCGAGCAGCGCGTCGTAGAGGGAAACGCCGAGGGCGGCGGCCTTGGCCTCGGCCTGGCGGCGCACCAGGGTCAGCAGCTCGCGCAGCCGCGGCAGGACCAGGGCATAATCGGCATTGGGCCGGGCCTGGCGCCAAGCCATCTCGCAGGCGGCCTCGGCCTGGGCCACCGCCTCGACCAGATCGGCGGGCAGAGCGGCGGCATGCACCCAGTCGCGGCGCATCTCGCGCAGATTGGCGCGCTGCCAGTCGTCCAGCTTCTCGGCCGCCGCCGCCTCCAGCAGGTCGGGCACCGCCGGGCCGGTCAGCAGCTCGTGGGCCATGGCCTTCAGCAGGGCGATCTGGTCGGCGCGAGAGGCCGCGCCACCCTCCGGCATCATGGTGGACATGTCCCAATGCAGGACGGACAGGGCATCGCCCAGGATGCCGATCTTTCGGAATAAAGCTTCCAGGCGGCTATATGCGCCGTGTCGGTCCATCGTTGATCGTCCTATATTGCAGCTGCGAAGGGCGCGCCCGGCGTCCGCGGAAGGCGACCATAGACGAGGGTCGCAGCTGGAGGGAATCGCATTTACGAGCTATGCTTCCACGCCGATGAACCATGCCGTTGCACGCGGCCCAGTCCTCGAAGGCAAGGAAATCCGTGATGACTACTCCCAAATTCGCGGTCGTGCTGTCCGGTTGCGGCGTCTATGACGGGTCCGAGATCCACGAAGCGGTGCTGACCCTGTTGGCGATCGACCGGAACGGCGGCTCCTATCAATGCTTCGCGCCCGATGTCGCCCAGCGCGAAGTGGTCGATCACCTGACCGGCAACCCGGCCGGCGAAAGCCGCAACGTCCTGGTGGAATCGGCGCGAATCGCGCGCGGCAAGATCAAGGCCCTGGCCACCTTCAACGCCGCCGAGTTCGATGCGCTGCTTTTCCCCGGCGGATTCGGCGCCGCCAAGAACCTGTCCAGCTTCGCGGTCGACGGTCCCGACTGCACCGTCCACCCCGACGTGGAGCGTGCCGTCAAGGCGATGGCCGCCCAGGGCAAGCCGGTCGGCGCCCTGTGCATCGCCCCCGCCCTGCTGGCCCGCCTTTTCGGCGGCGTCGAGCTGACCATCGGCGACGACGCGGCCACCGCCGCCGCCCTGGAGCAGATGGGCGCCCGGCATCGCACCGCCGGCCGCGGCGAAGTGGTGATCGACCAGGCCCGCCGGGTGGTGACCTCGCCCTGCTACATGCTGGAATCCAGCATCAGCCAGATCGCCGACGGCGCCGACGCCACGGTGCGGGCCCTGATCGAGCTGATCGGCGGCGGCTGACGCCGACCGGCCGACGCCCCCCTTCGCGGGTCGACACGTTCGCGTGTTTGTCCCGGTCGGCTCCGCCGCCCACATGGATGGCAGCGGATGGAAAGGATGGGCCGATGGCCGGAGCAGCACGGGACGAGGCCGGCAGGACCGGCGGAACGCTCGAACCTCGGACGGAATGGCCAGGCGACCGGGAGATGGACGAGGTCGATCTGGCCAGCCAGGATTCGTTTCCGGCGAGCGATCCGCCCTCGTTCACCCCGGTCAACCACCCCGGCAAGCCGCGCAGCGGGGAACCGCCGGCCAAGCGGGGCGGCTGACCCGGCGTTGCGGGAGCGGACGGTGCGCCGGCCGGCACTATAATTTCGCCACAAAGGAGGCGCCAAGTACATCGCGTGGAGAGGGCCCGTCGCCCAGGCTTGCGGCCCTCTTGGAATTGGGTAACCCTCTCGCGGAAACCCAAGGGAGATACCACGCGTGGCGTATACCATCGCTCTGGTCGACGACGACCGCAACATCCTGACCTCGGTCGCGATGGCGCTGGAGGCCGAGGGCTTCAAGGTGCGTACCTACACCGACGGTGCCGAGGCGCTGCGGGGCCTGAGCGCCCAGGGGACCGACCTTGCCGTGCTCGACATCAAGATGCCCCGCATGGACGGCATGGAATTGCTGCAACGTCTGCGCAAGACCAGCGCCATCCCGGTGATCTTCCTGACCTCGAAGGACGACGAGGTCGATGAGCTGCTCGGCCTGCGCATGGGTGCCGACGACTACATCAAGAAGCCCTTTTCGCAGAAGCTGCTGATCGAGCGCATCCGCGCCCTGATCCGGCGCATCGAGGCCGTTGCCGAGGGCGGCGACGGGCCGGCGGCCGGCGCCATCGTGCGAGGCGAACTTGTGCTCGACCCCGGCCGGCACGTCTGCACCTGGAAGGGCCAGCACGTCGAACTGACGGTCACTGAGTTCCTGATCCTGAAATCGCTGGCGCAACGGCCCGGCCACGTCAAGAACCGCGACCAGTTGATCGACGCCGCCTATGGCGAGCACATCTACGTCGACGACCGCACCATCGACAGCCACATCAAGCGGCTGCGCAAGAAGTTCCGCGAGGTCGATTCCGAGTTCGCCCATATCGAGACGCTGTACGGAGTGGGATACCGCTACCGTGAAGACCTGGCCTGAGCCGGGCGCCGCGGCGGCGAACGGCCTGCCAACCCGGCGCCGGCGGCCGCGCTGGCGGCTGCTGGCGTCGCCGCTGACCCGCCGGGTGCTGGCCGTGAACCTGCTGGCGCCGATCATCCTGGTGGCCGGGTTGCTCTACCTCGACCGCTACAAGCAGGGTCTGATCCGCGCCGAACTGGCGGGGATGACCACGCAGGCGGAAATGGTGGCTGGCGCCGTGGGCGAAGGCGCGGTCAGCGAACAGGCGATGGGTTTCCTGGAACTCAACCGCGACATCGCCCAGCAGATGGTCCACCGCCTGGCCGAACCGGCCCAGGTGCGGGCCCGCCTATTCGACCCGGTGGGCGACCTGGCGGCGGATTCCCGGTTCCTGCTGTCGTCCAAGGGCGTGATCCAGATGGAGCCGCTGCCCCAGCCCGAGGACCGCGGCACCCTGGGCGAACTGCGCGCCCTGTGGAACCGGATCACCACCTGGATCCCCGAAGACGAAGCCCTGCCGCCCTATGTCGAGCATCCGGTGCAGCGGGCCGAGAATTACCCCGAGGTCCTGGCCGCCCTGGCCGGCCGCACCCGGACGGCGGTCCGCGCCTATCACCACGGCATCATCCTGTCGGCGGCCGTGCCGGTCCAGCACTACAAGCAGGTGGTCGGCGCCGTGCTGCTATCGGCCAGCGCCGACAACGTCGCCCGGTCGCTGCTCCAGGTGCGGCTGGCGATCGTCGAGATCTTCGCGGTGGTGCTGATGATCACCACCCTGCTGTCGCTGTATCTGGCCGGCACCATCGCGCGGCCGGTCCGCCGGCTGGCCCTGGCCGCCGAGCAGGTGCGCCACGGCCACGGCAGGCGCCACAAAATTCCGGACTTTTCGGCGCGCGGCGACGAGATCGGCGAACTGTCCCATTCGTTCCGCGAGATGACCGAGGCGCTGTGGCAGCGGATGGACGCCATCGAGGCCTTCGCCGCCGACGTGGCCCACGAGATCAAGAATCCGCTGACCTCGCTGCGGTCGGCGGTCGAGACTGCGGCGCGGGTCAAGGATCCCGAGCAGCAGCGCAAGCTGCTCGCCATCGTCCAGGACGACGTCGAGCGGCTCAACCGCCTGATTTCGGACATCTCCGACGCATCGCGCCTCGACGCCGAGCTGTCCCGTGCCGAAACCGAGCCGGTGGCGCTCCGCGTGATGGTCGAGACCCTGGCCGAGATCTACGATTCGGCGGCAAGCGAGCACGGCGTCCGACTGGCCGTCCATGCCCCGGCCGACGACCAGTTGGTGGTCCTTGGCATCGAAAGCCGTCTGGGCCAGGTGCTGCGCAACCTGATCACCAACGCCATCTCGTTCAGCCCACCCGGCGGAACCATCAGCCTGGCCACCGGCCGCGAGGGGCGGAAGGTGCGAATCGTCGTCGACGACGAGGGCCCCGGCATCCCCGACAACAAGCTGGGCGCCATTTTCGAACGCTTCTATTCCGAGCGACCCAAGGACGAGAAATTCGGCACCCATTCCGGCCTGGGGCTGTCGATCTCGAAGCAGATCGTCGAGGCCCATGGCGGCCGCATTCATGCCGAAAACCGCACCCATCCCGACGGCACGATCCGCGGCGCCCGCTTCGTCGTCATGCTGCCGGCGGAATAGGCCCGCCGCCGCGCCGGCCGGCCGGAATTCGCCGGCCCACCCCCTCTGCGCAGCCCACACTTCGTTGACGAGCGCTTACCCTGACCTCCGACCGATACCTCAGAACGGCTAGGACGGAAGAGCGAATCGTGAGCAGAAGGAAATACCTCGTTGCCGCCCTGGTGGTGGTGCTGGCCCTGGTGATCGCCGGTGCCGTCAGCTATCCCCTCTATCGCGGCATGACGGCCGAGGGCAGCCCCGGCAACGTGCCGGAAACCAGCTATTCGGCGATGCACGACCTGGTGGCCGCCGGCAAGGCCACGGCGCTGGACTTCTATGCCGAAGGCATGGTGGTAGCCAAGGCGGCGAACGGCGCCACGTCGCGCGCCCAGGTGCCGCCGATGGTGGCAGCCCGCCTCGCCGACGACGCCGTGGCCCACGGCACCCGGGTGGCCTTCCGGACCGACCGGACGTTTTCGGCCAGCGGCGCTCTGGGCGGCCAGACCGCCCTGGCGGTGATCGGCAACGTCCTGGTGGCGGCCGGATTGCTCTACGTCTTCTGGTTCCGCCGCCTGCGCCCCTCGGCGGCGGCCGCCACCGGCGGCGGGAGAGCGACACGGGTGCCGCCCTCCGAGGCCAAGGTGCGCTTCGCCGATGTCGCCGGCTGCGACAACGAGAAGCTGGAACTGATGGAAGTCGTGGAATTCCTGCGCGATCCCGGCCGCTTCACCCGGCTGGGGGCGCGAGTGCCGACCGGCGTGCTGATGTCCGGCCCGCCCGGCACCGGCAAGACCCTGCTGGCCCGCGCCGTGGCCGGCGAGGCCGGCGTCCCGTTCTTTTCCATCTCGGGCTCGGATTTCGTCGAGATGTTCGTCGGCGTCGGCGCCGGCCGGGTCCGCAAGATGTTCGCGACCGCCAAGAAGAAGGCGCCCTGCATCCTGTTCATCGACGAGATCGACGCCGTCGGCCGCCAGCGCTCGGGGGCCAACGCCCGCGCCGCCCACGAGGAGCGCGAGCAAACCCTGAACCAGTTGCTGGTCGAGATGGACGGGTTCAAGCCCAATTCGGGCGTGGTGGTCATCGCCGCCACCAACCGCCCCGACATCCTGGACGAGGCGCTGATGCGGCCGGGCCGCTTCTCGCGGCATGTGGTGCTACAGACTCCCGACGTGGCCGGCCGCGAGAAGATCCTGGCCGTCCACGCCGCCAGCATCCGCATGTCGCCGCAGGTCGACCTGCATGTGGTGGCGCGCGGCACGCCCGGCTTTTCCGGCGCGCAATTGTCCCACCTTGTCAACGAGGCGGCCATCGTCGCGGCGCGGACCGGGCGCGACCGGGTGACCGTCGCCGACTTCGACATGGCCAAGGACCGCATCCTGCTCGGCACCGAGCGCCAGGCGCTGATGAGCGAGGAGGACCGCCGGCTGACCGCCTACCACGAGGCCGGCCACGCGGTGGTCGCCCTGCACATGCCGGCTTCCGACCCCATCCACAAGGCGACCATCGTGCCGCGCGGCCAGGCCCTGGGCATGGTGGTGCGGCTGCCCGAAAAGGACAGCCCGGCGCTGCGGCGCTCGAAGCTGGAGGCCGACCTGGCGGTGGCCATGGGCGGCCGCGCCGCCGAGGAACTGGTGTTCGGCCCGGACGACGTGTCGACCGGGGCGGCGGGCGATATCCAGATGGCGACCCGCATCGCCCGCAAGATGGTTACCGAATGGGGCATGAGCGCCAATCTGGGCATGGTGGCCTTCGCCGGCGCGCACGCCGACCCCTACACGCCGGAAGGCATGCGCTCCGACGACACCTCGCGCGAAATCGATGCCGAGGTGCGCCGCCTGATCGCCACCGCCCACGGCCGCGCCATCGCCATCCTGGAGACCCATGCGGCGCAGTTGGAAGCCCTGGCGCAGGCCCTGCTGGAGCGGGAATCCCTGTCGGGCACCGAAATCGCCGAGGTCATCCGCACCGCCCGGCTGACCGTCGAGCTGGACGCCGCCGCCTTCCTGGCCGGCTGACCCCGGCGCGAAATCATCGCGCTGGGGCCTTCGATTCGCCGGGCGCCGAAACCTCCGGTTTCCGCGGGCCTCAGCCCGGCCGTCGGCGGGGACGGACGTCAGCGGCCCTCGCCGTCTGCCGCATCCCAGGCCCGGCCCCATCCGCTTTCCGGCAGGTTGTCGGCCGAGGGGGTGGCGGCCGGCGGGGCCGGCGGCGGCTTGGCGGCGGGGACCGTCGCGGGGATGGCCGGAACCGGCGGCGCCCCCAGTTCCGCCGCCCCCGGGGCGGCGGGCGCCGCGGCGGGCGGGGCCGCATCGGCATGGCGGAGTTCGGCCTGCCGAATCCGCTGCTGCTGCAACTGCCACGCCTTGACCTGCTGGTGGTTCATCGGATTGATGTAGGCGCCGTTCGCCATGCGCATCGCCGGATCGACGCACATGTATATCGCCTGATGCGGCTTGGTGAAGGAGCACTGGTAGCGCTGCACCATATGCCGGATGGCGCGCAGCTTGTAGCCGGCGCAGGTTTCGGAAGCCAGGGCATCGGCCGCCTTCAACTCGCCGTCTCCGAAGCAGACGATGAAGCTGCCGGTCCGCCGGATCAGGTCGGGCGTCTTGTTCAGGGTCAAGGTGAGCTGGGGGTCCATGTAGACGAAGGGCCCGGAATCGCAGCCGGCGAGAGCGGCCAACGCGACAAGGATGGCGGTACGGCGGCGCATGCGGACTTCCCCGGGAGCGGACGAAACGTGCCCCCTGTTTATCCCAGGCCCCCGCCCGAGGGGAAGGACTACCGCCCCCGTCGCCACGGCCTGCCCCGTTTGGCACGCGTCCGCTCGGAAGCACGTTGTCTGATCCGCGCGGCAGGGCTATCCTGCCGCGCGGGACACTTCCGGGGAGGATGGCGCGGTGATGACGAACGACGGCAAGACCTTTCGGCTGGTGACCAGGAGCGATTTCGACGGGCTGGTCTGCGCCGTGCTGCTGAAGCAATTGGGCATGATCGACGACATCAAGTTCGTCCATCCCAAGGACATGCAGGACGGCACCATCGCCATCGGCCCCAGCGACATCACCACCAACCTGCCCTATGTCGAGGGCGTCCACCTGGCCTTCGACCACCACCTGTCCGAGACCATCCGGGTCGGCAAGCACGACAACCATATCATCGACCCCAACGCCCCCTCGGCGGCGCGGGTCGTCTACGATTATTTCGGCGGCCCCGTCCGCTTCCCGGCGGCATGGGACGCCATGATGGCGGCGGTGGACCAGGGGGATTCGGCGCAATACTCGCTGGAAGACATCCTGAACCCCAAGGGATGGACGCTGCTCAACTACATCATGGACGCGCGCACCGGCCTGGGCCGCTTCCGTGAGTTCCGGGTTTCGAACTACCAGTTGATGATGAGCCTCATCGACTATTGCCGGAACCACACCATCGACGACATCCTCCAACTTCCCGACGTCAAGGAACGCGTCGAGCTGTACATGGAGCATCAGGAGCGCTTCAAGGAACAGCTTCGCCGCTGTTCGACGGTCCACAAGAACTTGGTGGTGCTGGACCTACGCAGCGAGGAAACCATCTATGCCGGCAACCGGTTCATGATCTATGCCCTGTACCCCGACCAGAACATCTCGATCCACGTGATGTGGGGGCTGAAGCAGCAGAACACCGTGTTCGCCATCGGCAAATCCATCGTCAACCGCGGGTCGAAGACCAATATCGGCCCGCTTTGTCTGCAATACGGCGGCGGCGGCCATGAAAAGGCCGGCACCTGTCAGGTGGCCAATGCCGATGCCGAGCGGGTGCTGGGCGAGTTGGTGACCCGCATCACCGTCGACGGCTGACCCTTGCATCCGTCGAAAGACGGATGACCGGATAATGCACGACGGTCCTCTCCTCGCGTATCGCAGCCTGGTCGCCGCTGGCGGGATCAAACCCGATCCCGCCCAGCAGCTGGCGGTCGAAAAGCTGCAAAGCCTGCACAAGGCCCTGGCCGGCTACCGCCCCGCCCAGGGTGAAACCGGCTGGCTGGCCCGGTTCGGCCTGCGCGGCCACAGCCCGCGGAACGGCCTGAACTGGGTGCCGGGCGACGCGGTCGGCACCGCCCCCAAGCTGGGCCTGTACATCTTCGGCCAGGTGGGCCGCGGCAAGTCCATGCTGATGGACATGTTCTTCGCCACCGCCCCGATCGCCGGCAAGCGGCGCGTGCATTTCCACGAGTTCATGCGCGATATCCATGCCGAAATCCATGCCTGGCGCCAGGCCGCGCACCGGCGCGAAGCCGACCCGATCCCCCGGCTGGCGCGCACCGTGGCGGCCGAGGCCTGGCTGCTGTGCCTGGACGAGCTGCAAATCACCGACATCGCCGATGCGATGATCGTCGGCCGGCTGTTCCAGTGCCTGCTCGACGAGGGCGTGGTGCTGGTCATCACGTCCAACCGTGCCCCCCACGACCTCTACAAGGAAGGATTGCAGCGCGACCGGTTCCTGCCCTTTATCGAGCTGCTGGAGGCGCGCCTCGACCTGCTGGAGTTGGACGCCCGCTACGATTACCGGCTGGGACGCAAGCGCGGCATGCGGGTCTACCACACGCCCCTGGGCGAACCGTCCGAGACGGCGCTGGAACTGGCCTTCGCCGGCCTCACCGAGGGAGCGCCGGCCGGCCCCAATTCCTTCGAGGTCCAGGGCCGGACCGTGCGGGTGCCGCTGGCGGCGGCCGGCGTCGCCCGCTTCTCCTTCAAGCAGCTGTGCGGGACGGCGCTGGGACCCGCCGATTACCTGGCGCTGGCCGCCCGCTACCACACGCTGGTGCTGTCCGACATTCCGCTGCTGTCGCCCGCCAACAAGGACGAAGCCCGCCGCTTCGTCACTCTGGTCGATGCCCTCTACGAGCACCGTACCACCCTGATCTGCTCGGCCGCGGCGGCGCCGGAAGCGCTTTACCCCGAAGGCGTGGGCGCCTTCGAGTTCCAGCGCACGGTCTCGCGGCTGATAGAGATGCAGAGCGAGGAGTGGGTGGCGCGGAGCTAGCCCACCCACCCACCGCCGCCACACCATGGGGTGGGCGATTTCCCACCCGGGTAGGGTTTTCGCGAACGACTCCAACGCCTTAAGCCGAGGGGCCGCTGCCGTTTGGGAAAAGCGGTGGAATTCCGGGCAGATCGCCTGCGCGATTTGTCTTAAGCCATACGCCAATTCCCTTGCCCTCAACTGAGATTCGCGTTACCTAAACCCCCCATGGCTTATGCTGCGACGCACTCGCGGCCCCACCCGTTCGACCAGAACACGACAAGCTCCGAGGAACATTCCATGGCACGCAAGAAGATTGCTCTCGTTGGGTCCGGCAACATTGGCGGCACGCTCGCGCACCTCATCGGCCTGAAGGAGCTCGGTGACGTCGTGATGTTCGACATCTCCGAAGGCATGCCGCAGGGCAAGGCGCTCGACATCCTCCAGTCGACCGCGGTCGAGGGCGTGAATGCCTCCTATGCCGGCGCCAACGACTACTCCGCCATCAAGGGCGCCGACGTGGTGATCGTCACCGCCGGCGTGCCGCGCAAGCCCGGCATGTCGCGCGACGACTTGGTCGGCATCAACCTCAAGGTCATGGAATCGGTCGGCAAGGGCATCCGCGAGAACGCCCCCAACGCCTTCGTGGTCTGCATCACCAACCCGCTGGACGTGATGGTCTGGGCGCTGCAGCACTATTCGGGCGTGCCGGCCAACATGATCGTCGGCATGGCCGGCGTGCTGGATTCGGCCCGCTTCCGCACCTTCCTCGCCGAGGAATTCAAGGTGTCGGTCGAAGACGTCACCGCCTTCGTGCTGGGCGGCCACGGCGACACCATGGTGCCGCTGGTGCGCTACTCCACCGTCGCCGGCATCCCGCTGCCCGACCTGATCAAGATGGGCTGGACCACCCAGGAGCGCCTGGACAAGATCGTGCAGCGCACCCGTGACGGCGGCGCCGAGATCGTCAACCTGCTGAAGACCGGCTCGGCCTTCTACGCTCCCGCCGCGGCCGGCATCGCCATGGCCGAGGCCTACCTGAAGGATTCCAAGCGCGTCATGCCCTGCGCCGCCCTGGTCAAGAAGGGCCTGTACAAGCAGGAAGACGACATTTTCGTCGGCGTGCCGGTGGTGATCGGCGACAAGGGCGTCGAGCGCGTGGTCGAGATCGAACTGGACGCCGACGAGCAGGCCGGGTTCGACAAGTCGGCCAATGCGGTGCGCGGCCTGATCAAGACCGCCAAGGGCCTGATGGGCGCCTAAGCAGGACAGGGAGCGGAACGTCCAATGAATATCCACGAGTACCAGGCCAAGCAACTCTTGGCCAAATTCGGCGTAGCCACCCTGAAGGGCGGCGTCGCCTACACGCCCGACGAGGCCACCCAGGTCGCCAAGGACCTGGGCGGCCCGGTCTGGGTGGTGAAGTCGCAGATCCATGCCGGCGGCCGCGGCAAGGGCCGCTTCAAGGGCGATGAGTCGGGCAAGGGCGGCGTGCGCGTCGTCAAGTCGGTCGAAGAGGTCGCCGCCGCGGCCAAGGCCATGCTGGGCAACGTCCTGGTCACCCACCAGACCGGCCCGGCCGGCAAGGAAGTCAAGCGGGTCTTCATTGAGCAGGGCTGCGACATCAAGCGCGAGCTGTATCTCGGCATGCTGATCGACCGCGCCACCAGCCGCATCACCGTCATGGCCTCGACCGAGGGTGGGATGGAGATCGAGGAAGTGGCCGCCAAGACGCCCGAGAAGATCCTCAAGGTCGCCATCGACCCGGTCACCGGCTTCCAGCAGTTCCACGGCCGCGAACTGGCGTTCGGCCTCGGCCTGGAAGGCAAGCAGGTGGGCGCCGCCGTCAAGTTCATGGCCGCCATGTACAAGGCGTTCGTCGAACTGGACTGCTCGATCGTCGAGATCAACCCGCTGGTGGTCACCGGCGCCGGCGAGGTGATCGCGTTGGACGCCAAGGTCAACTTCGACGACAACGCGCTGTTCCGCCACAAGGACATCGAAGAGATGCGCGACGAATCCGAAGAGGATCCGTCGGAGCTGGAGGCGGCCCGCCACTCGCTCAACTACATCAAGCTGGACGGCACCATCGGCTGCATGGTCAACGGCGCCGGCCTGGCCATGGCCACCATGGACATCATCAAGCTCTACGGGGCTGAGCCGGCCAACTTCCTCGACGTCGGCGGCGGCGCCACCAAGGAGCGCGTCACCACCGCCTTCAAGCTGATCCTGTCGGATTCCAACGTCGAAGGCATCCTGGTCAACATCTTCGGCGGCATCATGCGCTGCGACGTCATCGCCGAGGGCGTGGTCGCCGCGGCCCGCGAGGTCAGCCTGAACGTGCCCCTGGTGGTGCGCCTCGAGGGCACCAATGTGGAACTGGGCAAGAAGATCCTGTCGCAATCGGGCCTGCCGATCATCGCCGCCGACAATCTGGCGGATGCCGCCCAGAAGGTGGTTAAGGCCGTGAAGGAGGCTGCGTAATCATGGCCGTTCTCGTCAATTCCGAAACCAAGGTGATCTGCCAGGGCTTCACCGGCGCCCAGGGCACCTTCCATTCCGAGCAGGCCATCGCCTACGGCACCAAGATGGTCGGCGGCGTCACCCCCGGTAAGGGCGGCACCACCCACCTGGACCTGCCGGTGTTCAACACCGTGCACGAGGCCAAGGCCAAGACCGGCTGCAACGCCACCGTGATCTACGTGCCGCCGCCGTTCGCCGCCGATGCCATCCTGGAGGCCATCGACGCCGAGATCGAGCTGGCCGTGTGCATCACCGAGGGCATCCCGGTGGTGGACATGCTGGCGGTCAAGCGCGCCCTGGCCGGGTCCAAGACCCGCCTGGTCGGCCCCAACTGCCCCGGCGTCATCACCCCCGGCGAATGCAAGATCGGCATCATGCCGGGCCACATCCACCAGCGCGGCAAGATCGGCATCGTCTCCCGCTCGGGCACCCTGACCTACGAAGCGGTGGCGCAGACCACCGCCGCCGGCCTGGGCCAGTCCACCTGCATCGGCATTGGCGGTGACCCGATCAACGGCACCAACTTCGTCGACGCCCTGGAGATGTTCCTCGCCGACCCCGAAACCCAAGCGATCATCATGATCGGCGAAATCGGCGGCAGCGCCGAGGAGGACGGGGCCGAGCTGCTGAAGAAGAGCAAGGTGAAGAAGCCGGTGGTCGGCTTCATCGCCGGTGTCACCGCCCCGCCCGGCCGCCGCATGGGCCATGCCGGCGCCATCATCTCGGGCGGCAAGGGCGACGCCGGGTCGAAGATGGAAGCCATGCGCTCGGCCGGCATCACCGTCGCCGATTCGCCGGCCTCCCTGGGTTCGACCATGGTGACCGTGCTCAAGGGTTAGACCATACCGCGGTCCGGAGCGCCGCCGGGGCTCCGGACCGTGTCTTTCCTGTGAACAGTCTGCGCCGCGCATGGCGGCGCCCGGCGGCGCCGCCCCGTCCCATAACCAGAAAAGGGATGCGGGATGAACCCGCGTCGACCCCAGATGACCAAAGAGTTCGACCAGACCTCCTTTCTTTACGGCGGCAATGCCGTCTTCATCGCCGAGCTCTATGCCCGCTACCTTGAAGACCCCGCCTCGGTAGACCCCTCCTGGGTGCGCTTCTTCCGCGACCTGGCCGACGAAGGCGTGGCTGTCAGCCGCGACTTCAAGGGCACCCAATGGGGGCCGCGCGATCTTAAGGTGATCGGCGCCGTCGACCCCGAGGCCGCCGCTGCCAAGCCTGCCGACAAGGGAGCGAAGGGCGGCAAGCCCGCCGCCGCGGCCGTCACGCCGGCCGCCGCCGCACCGTCGCGCCAGGCGATCCTGGATTCCATCCGCGCCCTGATGCTGATCCGCGTCTACCGCGTGCGCGGCCACCTGATGGCCGACCTCGATCCGTTGGGCCTGTCCCACCGCGAGCCGCACCCCGAGCTGGATTACCGCTCCTACGGGTTTACCGAGGCCGACCTCGACCGCCCCATCTTCATGGACAACGTGCTGGGGATGGAAACCGCCACCCTGCGCCAGATCCTCCAGGCGGTGCAGGCCACCTATTGCGGCAAGATCGGCGTCGAGTTCATGCACATCCAGGACCCCGACCAGAAGGCCTGGATCCAGAAGCGCATCGAATCGATCCACAATCAGACCGACTTCACCGACCGCGGCAAGCGCAGCATCCTTGAGCGGCTGACCGAGGCCGAGGGCTTCGAGCGCTTCCTCCAGCTCAAGTACACCGGCACCAAGCGGTTCGGCCTCGAGGGCGGCGAAGGCGTCATTCCGGCGCTCGAGCAGGTGGTCAAGCGCGGCGGCCAGCTGGGCATCGAGGAAGTGGTCATCGGCATGGCCCACCGCGGCCGCCTCAACCTCCTCGCCAACTTCATGAAGAAGCCCTACAAGGCGATCTTCTCCGAGTTCCAGGGCAATCCGGCCAATCCGTCCGACGTCCAGGGCTCGGGCGACGTGAAGTACCATCTGGGCACTTCTGCCGACCGCGACTTCGACGGCAAGACCATTCACCTGAGCCTGCAGGCCAATCCCTCGCACCTGGAAGTGGTCGACCCGGTGGTGGTGGGCAAGGTCCGCGCCAAGCAGACCCAACTGGGCGATACCGAGCGCACCAGGGTGCTGGGCATCCTGATCCACGGCGACGCCGCCTTCGCCGGCCAGGGGGTGGTCCCCGAGACCATGCTGCTGTCGCAGCTCAAGGGCTACGCCACCGGCGGCACCCTGCACATCATCATCAACAACCAGATCGGCTTCACCACCGCGCCGCAGTATTCCCGCTCCGGCCCCTATTCCTCGGACATCGCCAAGGGCATCCAGGCGCCGGTCTTCCACGTCAACGGCGACGACCCCGAAGCCGTGGTCCATGCCGCCCGCATCGCCATCGAATTCCGGCAGGAATTCCAGACCGACGCGGTGATCGACATGATCTGCTACCGCCGCCACGGCCACAATGAATCCGACGAGCCGGCATTCACCCAGCCGCTGATGTACCGCAAGATCGCGGCCCATCCGACCACCCGCACCCTCTACGCCCGCAAGCTGGTCGCCGATGGCACCATCAGCGAGGCCGACGCCAACGCTATGGTCACCGGCTTCCAGGACCTGCTGGAAAAGGAATTCGAGGCGGCCAAGTCCTATAAGGTCAACAAGGCCGACTGGCTGGAAGGCAAGTGGCAGGGCCTGGTGCAGTTGGACGAGGAGGAGGAATTCCGCGAGGAGAAGACCGGCGTGCCGGTCGAACTGCTCAAGGAAGTGGGCGCGGCGATCAACGCCACCCCGGCCGAGTTCAACGTCAACCGCAAGATCCTGCGCCAGCTCCAGGCCAAGAAGGAGATGCTGGAGACCGGCGCCGGCTTCGACTGGGCGACCGCCGAGGCGCTGGCCTTCGGCAGCCTGCTCGCCGAAGGCCGCGGCGTGCGGCTGTCCGGCCAGGACGTGGGGCGCGGCACCTTCTCGCAGCGCCACGCGGTGCTGACCGACCAGGACAACGAATCCCGCTACGTCCCGCTCAACCACATCCGCAAGGGCCAGGCCCATTTCGAGGTCATCGACAGCCCGCTGTCGGAAGAGGCGGTGCTGGGCTTCGAATACGGCTACTCGCTGGCCGAGCCCGACAACCTGACCCTGTGGGAAGCCCAGTTCGGCGACTTCGCCAACGGCGCCCAGGTCATCATCGACCAGTTCATCAGCTCGGGCGAGTCCAAGTGGCTGCGCATGTCCGGCCTGGTGATGCTGCTGCCCCACGGCTTCGAAGGCCAGGGCCCCGAGCATTCCTCGGCCCGCTGGGAGCGTTACCTCCAGCTCTGTGCCGAAGACAACTGGGCGGTGTGCAACATCACCACCCCGGCCAACTACTTCCATGCCTTGCGCCGTCAGCTGTGCCGCAACTTCCGCAAGCCGCTGGTCATCATGACCCCCAAGAGCCTGCTGCGCCACAAGCTGGCGGTATCCCGCCTCGACCAGATGACGGCCGGCACCCGGTTCACCCGTGTGCTGGGCGAAACCGAGCAGCTGGTTGCCGATGCCAAGATCCGCCGGGTGCTGCTGTGCTCGGGCAAGGTCTACTACGACCTGTTCGAGGAGCGGGCCAAGCGCGGCGTCAACGATGTCGCCATCATCCGCATCGAGCAGCTCTATCCCTGGCCCAAGGATTCGCTCAAGCACCTGCTCGCCCGCTATCCCCAGGCCGAGCTGGCGTGGGTTCAGGAGGAGCCGGCCAACATGGGGCCGTGGACCTTTGTCGACCGCCGCATCGAGTACGTCTGCGAGGAGCTGGAGATCAAGGCCCGGCGCGCCATCTACTGCGGCCGTCACGCCGCCGCCTCGCCGGCCACCGGCCTCTACAAGACCCACGCCGCCGAGCAGCAGTGGATTTGTGAAATGGCGCTCACCGGCGATCTGGCCCAGCTGCCGCAGCCGTTCCGCCGCGCCAGCACGCTGTCCCGCCTACACGCCTAGGATAAGAAGAAGGACCCATCCGCACATGACCACGCAGATCAAGGTGCCCACCCTGGGCGAATCCGTTACCGAGGCGACCGTCGCCAAGTGGTTCAAGGCGGTCGGCGATGCCGTCGCCGCCGATGAACCGCTCGTCGAACTGGAAACCGACAAGGTGACCGTCGAAGTACCGGCCCCCGCCGCCGGCACCCTGACGGAAATCGCCGCCGCCGCCGGCGCCACCGTCGAGGTCGGCGCCGTGCTGGGCGCCATCGCCGCCGGTGCCGCCGCCGCATCCGCCAAGCCCGCCGCCGCCGCGGCGCCGGCCCCGACCGCTCCGGCCCCCGCCCCGGTCGCGGCGGAAGCCGCCCCGGCCATGCCGTCGGCCCGCAAGCTGGCCGCCGAGGCCGGCATCGATACCGCCGCCATCGCCGGCAGCGGCAAGGGCGGCCGAGTGACCAAGGGCGACGTGCTGGACGCCATCGCCGCTCCGCCCGCCGCCAAGCCGGCGGCGCCCGCCGCAGCGCCGGCGCCGTCCGGCCCCCGGCCCAAGGCCGCGCTGGAAGAGCGGGTCCGCATGACCCGCCTGCGCAAGCGCATCGCCGAGCGCCTGAAGGAGGCCCAGAACAACGCCGCCATGCTGACCACCTTCAACGAGGTGGACATGACGACGCTGATGGAGCTGCGCGCCCAGTACAAGGACGTGTTCGAGAAGAAGCACGGCGTGAAGCTGGGCTTCATGGGCTTCTTCGTGAAGGCCTGCACCACCGCCCTCAAGGAATGGCCGGCGGTGAACGCCGAGATCGACGGCGACGATCTGGTCTACAAGAACTACTATGACATCGGCGTCGCCGTCGGCACGCCGTCGGGCCTGGTGGTGCCGGTGGTGCGCAATGCCGACCAGCTCGCCCTCGCCGACGTCGAAAAGACCATCGGCGACCTGGGCCGCAAGGCGCGGGACGGCAAGCTGTCCATGGAAGACCTCCAGGGCGGCACCTTCACCATCTCCAACGGCGGCGTCTACGGCTCGCTGATGAGCACGCCCATCCTCAATCCGCCGCAATCGGGCATTCTGGGCATGCACAAGGTGCAGCAGCGCCCGATGGTCATGCCCGATGGTTCGATCAAGGCGCGGCCGATGATGTACCTGGCGCTCAGCTACGACCACCGCATCATCGACGGCCGCGAGGCGGTCAGCTTCCTGGTCCGCGTCAAGGAATGCATCGAGGACCCGACCCGCATCCTGCTGGAGATGTGAGCCGACATTAGGCACCACGGAGGCGCCGGGGTCAGGCCCCGCCGCCTCCGTGGCCACTTGAACTCTTTCTCAGGGATATGATCGATGTCCGAAAATTCCTTTGACGTCGTGGTCATCGGCGGCGGCCCGGGCGGGTATGTCGCCGCCATCCGCGCCGCCCAGCTGGGCCTCAAGACCGCCTGCGTCGAGAAGCGCGGCGCGCTGGGCGGCACCTGCCTCAATGTCGGCTGCATCCCGTCCAAGGCGCTGCTGACCGCCTCGCACCATTACGAGGCCGCCGGCCACGAGCTGGGCGCCTTCGGCGTCAAGGTCGGCAAGGTCGACCTGGACCTCGGTACCATGATGTCCTTCAAGGACAAGGTGGTCGCCGACAACACCAAGGGCGTCGAGTTCCTGTTCAAAAAGAACAAGGTGACCTATGTGGTCGGCGCCGGCCGCATCTCCGGCCCGGGCCAGGTCGCGGTGACCGGCAAGGACGGCGAGCGTAGCCTGACCGCCAAGGCGATCATCGTCGCCACCGGCTCGGACGTCACGCCGCTGCCGGGCGTCGAGATTGACGAAGAGACCATCGTGTCTTCGACCGGCGCCCTGGCCCTGCCCAAGGTGCCGAAATCCATGGTGGTGATCGGCGCTGGCGTCATCGGCCTGGAGTTGGGCACCGTCTGGCGGCGCCTGGGCACCGAGGTAACGGTGGTCGAATACCTCGACCGCATCCTGCCGTTCAACGACGGCGAAATCTCCAAGCAGATGCAGCGCATCCTGGGCAAGCAGGGCATCGCCTTCAAGCTGGGCGCCAAGGTCGCCAAGGCCGTCAAGAAGGGCAAGCACGTCACCCTGACCCTGGAGCCCGCCGCCGGGGGCGCCGCCGAGGAGATCACCGCCGACGTCGTGCTGGTGGCCATCGGCCGCAAGCCCTACACCCAGGGCCTGGGCCTGGAAGAGGTGGGGGTCAAGACCAACGCCCGCGGCTTCATCGAGGTGGACGGCCATTTCCGCACCAGCGTGCCCGGCATCTATGCCATCGGCGACGTGATCGGCGGCGCCATGCTGGCCCACAAGGCCGAGGACGAGGGCGTCGCCCTGGCCGAGATGCTGGCCGGCCAGCACGGCCACGTGAACTATGACGCCATCCCCTCGGTGGTCTACACTTGGCCGGAAGTGGCCTCGGTCGGCCGCACCGAGGAGCAGCTCAAGGCGGCGGGCGTCGAGTACAAGGTCGGCAAGTTCCCGTTCACCGCCAACGGCCGCGCCCGGTCGATGAACGAGACCGACGGCTTCGTCAAGATCCTGGCCGATGCCCGCACCGATCGCATCCTCGGCGCCCACGTCATCGGCCCGGCGGCCGGCGACCTGATCGCCGAGTTGGTGCTGGCCATGGAATTCGGCGCCGCCGCCGAAGACGTCGCCCGCACCTGCCACGCCCACCCGGCGCTGGGCGAGGCGGTCAAGGAAGCGGCCCTGGCCGTGGACGGCCGGCCGATCCATATGTAACGGGGATCAGCCCTGGCCCGCCGCCTCGACGCGGCGGGCCAGGGCGATCATCGATTTGGCGAACGGCGCCGGCCGCCCGACCCGCAGGATGCCCTCCACCCGGAAGCCGGCTTCGGCCAGCAACGCCGAGAGGGTGCGCGGCGACCAGAACTTGATGTGCCCGTGGTCCCACAGCGGGTTCCAGTGGGCATCGCACCGCCCGGCCAGCGCCACGGCCAGATTCTTCCAATACCCATGATAAGGCGTGGTGGCGATCAACAGGCCGCCAGGGTCCAACAGGTCGAAGGCGGCGGCGGCGAATCGCCGCGGCAGGTAGAGATGCTCGACCACCTCGATGCTCAGCACCACGGGAAAGCGGCCGAAGCGGCCGGCGAGATCCTGATACACGTCGCCACGGGCCAAGCCGTCCAAATGGGGGAACTGGCGCCGCGCCGCCGCCAGGCTGGCATCGGCCGGGTCGATCCCGCTTACTTGGTAGCCGCGGCGGGTCAGATGGTCGGCCACCGCCCCGCTGCCGAAGCCGATTTCGAACAGGCGCGGCGCTCCCTCGGTGGCCAGCAGCCGTTCGATGGGCGGTAGCAGGTAGCGGTGATGCGCGCCCAGTCCGCCGGGGGCGGTGGCATAGCCCCGTGCGTCCAACTCGCCCTCCATCCTGGCCAAATTGGGGCCGCCATGCCGGCACGGCCACCGGCATCCCCGCATGAAAGCTCTCCCCATCCACGGGGGTTCGTGCTTTATTGGCGCCCCTCATTGGGTTTAGCCCCCTTCGGGTTCGATACGACGATGCAGCAGTTGAACACCTACCGCGCCGGGCCGGACGAGCGCGGCCATTTCGGGATCTATGGCGGGCGCTTCGTCGCCGAGACCCTGATGCCGCTGATTCTGGAGGTGGAGAAGGCCTATGCCGCCGCCAAGGCCGATCCGGCCTTCCGCGACGAATTCATGGCGCTGCTGCGCGATTATGTCGGCCGGCCCAACCCCACCTACCACGCCCGGCGCCTGACCGAGGCCTGGGGCGGCGCCAAGGTGTTCCTGAAGCGGGAAGACCTGAACCACACCGGCGCCCACAAGATCAACAACTGCATCGGCCAGATCCTGCTGGCCCGGCGCATGGGCAAGCGGCGCATCATCGCCGAGACTGGCGCCGGCCAGCACGGCGTGGCCACCGCTACGGTCTGTGCCCTGTTCGGCATGGATTGCGTCATCTACATGGGCCAGACCGACATCGTGCGGCAGGCGCCCAACGTCTATCGCATGAAGCTGCTGGGGGCCGAAGTCCGGCCGGTGACCTCGGGCGCCGCCACCCTCAAGGACGCGATGAACGACGCCCTGCGCGACTGGGTGACCAATGTCGACAATACCTATTACCTGATCGGCACGGTGGCCGGACCGCACCCCTATCCCGCCATGGTGCGCGATTTCCAGTCGGTGATCGGCCAGGAAGTGCGTGAGCAGATGCTGGCGGCCGAGGGCCGCCTGCCCGACAGCCTGGTGGCCTGCATCGGCGGCGGCTCGAACGCCATGGGCCTGTTCCACCCCTTCCTCGACGAACCGGCCATCCGCATCGTCGGGGTCGAAGCGGCCGGCTACGGCCTGGACACCGGCAAGCATGCCGCCTCGCTGACCGGCGGCCGGCCCGGTGTTCTCCACGGCAACCGCACCTATCTGTTGCAGGATGCCGACGGTCAGATTCAGGAGGCCCATTCCATTTCGGCCGGCCTCGACTATCCCGGCATCGGGCCCGAGCATTCCTGGCTGCGCGACACCGGCCGGGTCGAGTACGTGTCGGTCACCGACGACGAGGCGGTGGCCGCCTTCCAGCAATGCACCCGCCTGGAGGGCATCATCCCGGCGCTGGAATCCAGCCACGCCCTGGCCCACGCCGCCAAACTGGCCCCCACCCTGCCCGGGGATCACCTGATGGTGGTCAACCTGTCGGGCCGTGGCGACAAGGACGTCGCCACCATCGCCCGCGCCCTCGGCGACGAACATATGGGGGGGCTGGTGTGATGAGCCGTCTGTCCGCACGCTTCGCCAGGCTGAGGGCCGAGAACCGCGCCGCCCTGGTCACCTATGTCATGGCCTGCGACCCCGACCGCGCCACCAGCCAGGCCATCCTCGACAATCTGCCGGCAGCGGGTGCCGACATCATCGAACTGGGCATGCCCTTCACCGATCCCATGGCCGACGGCCCGGCGATCCAACTGGCCGCCCAACGGTCGCTGGCAGCGGGGGGATCGCTGAAAGTGACGCTGGAAATGGCCGCGGCCTTCCGCGCCAAGGATGCCGACACGCCGCTGGTGCTGATGGGCTATTACAACCCGGTCTATGCCTGGGGGCCCGAAGCCTTTTGCCGCGCCGCCGCCGCCGCCGGCATCGACGGCCTGATCCTGGTGGACCTGCCGCCAGAGGAGGTGGGCGAATTGCTGCCCCATGCGCGGGCCAGCGGCATCGATTTCATCTTCCTGACCACCCCGACCAGTGACGAATCCCGCCTGCCCACCGTGGTCGGCCAGGCGTCGGGCTTCGTCTATTACGTCTCGGTCACCGGCATCACCGGCGCGCGCTCGGCCAGTCGCGACGCCATCGCCGAGGCGGTGGCCCGCCTGCGCCGCCACACCACCCTGCCGCTTTGCGTCGGCTTCGGCATCAAGACCCCGGAGCAGGTCGCCGAGGTCGCCCAGCTTGCCGACGGCGCCGTGGTCGGCTCGGCCATTGTCCAGGCCATCGCCGCCCATGCCGGCACCCCGCAAGCCGTCGCCGCCCCCCTGGATCTGGTCCGCACCCTGGCGGCCGGCGTGCGGGGGACCCGCAAATGACGTTCTTAGCCTAAACCATAGCTTTCGCCGGAAGGTCTCGCCATGAACTGGCTCACCAACTACGTTCGTCCCAAGCTCCAGGCCCTGGTGCGTCCCAAGGAAGTGCCTGAGAACCTGTGGCGGAAGTGTCCGGCCTGCGGCCACATGATCTTCCACCGCGACCTGGAGAAGGCGCTCAACGTCTGCCAGCATTGCGGCCATCATCTGCGGCTGTCGGTGGGCAAGCGGCTGGAAATGCTGTTCGACGACGGCAAGTTCCAGCGCATCGAACTGCCCAAGACGGCGGACGACCCGCTGAAATTCAAGGACCAGAAGCGCTACACCGACCGGCTGAAGGAAGCGCGGGCCAAGACCGGCGAGCAGGATGCGGTCGTGGTCGCCCACGGCAAGATGGGCGGCATCGGCATCGTCGTGGCCGCCTTCAATTTCGACTTCCAGGGCGGCTCGATGGGCGTGGCGGTGGGCGAGGGCATCGTCACCGCCGCCGAACTGGCGGTATTGCAGGATGCGCCGCTGATCGTCATCCCGGCCTCGGGTGGCGCCCGCATGCAGGAAGGCATCCTCTCGCTGATGCAGATGGCCCGCACCACGGTGGCGGTGGAACGGGTCAAGGAAAAGGGGCTGCCCTACATCGTGCTGCTGACCGACCCCACCACCGGCGGGGTGTCAGCCAGCTTCGCCATGCTGGGCGACATCGCCATCGCCGAGCCGGCGGCGGTGATCGGTTTCGCCGGCGCCCGGGTGATCGAGACCACCATCCGCGAGAAGCTGCCCGAGGGCTTCCAGCGGGCCGAATACCTGCTGGACAAGGGCATGGTCGACATGGTGGTGCCGCGCGCCGAGTTGCGCGCCACCCTGGTGCGGCTGCTGTCGCTGCTGCGCAACCGCGGCCCGGCCGGCGACCTGCTGACCCTGCCCCTCGACACCCCCGATGCCTTCCCCGAGGATTCGGCCCGCCTGTAGCCATGATCGACGCGGTACTGGAACGCCTGAGCCGGTTGCATCCCAAGGTCATCGACCTGTCGCTGGAGCGGGTCGAGCGCCTGCTGGCCCGGCTGGATCATCCCGAGCGACGGCTGCCACCGGTCATCCATGTGGCCGGAACCAACGGCAAGGGCTCGACGGTGGCATTCCTGCGGGCCTTCTGCGAGGCGGCGGGGCTTAGGACCCACGTCTATACCTCGCCTCATCTGGTTCGCTTCGCCGAACGGATCCGCATCGCCGGTGCGTTGCCCGACGATGCGGCGCTGCTGGCCCTGCTGGAGGAGGTCGAAGCGGCCAACGGCGGCGCCCCCATCACCTTCTTCGAGATCACCACCGCGGCGGCACTGCTGGCCTTTGCCCGCCATCCGGCCGATGTCTGCCTGCTGGAGACCGGCCTGGGCGGCCGGCTGGATGCCACCAACGTGGTGGAACACCCGGCCGCCACGGTGCTGACGCCCATCGCCATGGACCACCAGCAATTCCTCGGCGGGCGGATCGAGGCTATCGCCGCCGAGAAGGCCGCCATCATGAAACGCGGCGTCCCCTGCATCGTCGCCGACCAGGAGCGCAAGGTCGCCAAGGTCATCGAGGCCCGCGCCCTGGAATACGGCGTGCCGCTGATCAAGGAGGGTGCGGATTTTCATGCCCGCGCCACCGGCGACGGGCTGCACTATCGCGGGCCGAAGGTGGAGTGGACCCTGCCCGCCGCCGCCCTGCCAGGCGCCTTCCAGACCCGCAATGCCGCCCTGGCCCTGGCCACCATCGAGCGGGCGTTGCCCCAGGTCCCGGCGGCGGCCCTGGCCCTGGGGATGAAATCGGTCAGTTGGCCGGCGCGCCTCCAGCGCCTGACCGGCGGGCCGCTGGTGGACCTGTTGCCGACCGATTGGGAGATGTGGCTCGACGGCGGCCACAACCCCCATGCCGCCGAGGCCATCGCCCGCCACGCCCGCCTGTGGCGGGACCGCCCGCTGTACGCGGTGTTCGGCATCCTGTCCACCAAGGACGTGGACGGCTATCTGAAGCCGTTGGCGGCACGTTTCCACGCCCTGCGGGCCGTCGCCATCCCCGGCGAGACGCAATCCCTGCCCGCCGAGGCCGGCGCGGCCAAGGCGCGGGAGCATTTCTGTCCCGATGCCCGGCCGGCCGAGTCCGCCGCCGCCGCCCTGGCCGAGTTGGCCGGGCTACCCGGCCCGGCCCGCGTCCTGATCTGCGGATCGCTGTATCTGGCCGGCGCCGTGCTGCGCGACAACGGATAGGACCGCCTTCAGAGGTCTTCATCCTCGGCGGGCACGGCGGCCCATTGTGCGTCGGGGCTGTCGACCAGAGCCTGCGTGCCGGCCGCCAGATGCTCGACCTCAATGAAATAGACGACGTTGGCCGGCAGCAGGCCGTCGTTGGAGGGCGGATTGCGGCCGTGCCGGTCGTCGGCATCGCGCCGGACCACCTGGTTGGGCATGGTGTCGAAAATCTTGCCACCGGCGGTAACGTACATGTGCTCGGGCAGCATCTGGTCGTCCTCGATGTGTCCCCAGACCTTGACCCCCGAACCGGGGCTTTCCACCAGATGGAACTCCTTGCAGAGCAGACGCATGATGGCGTCCTTCTGCTCGGCTTTGGTGTTCTGAAGAAAGACTTCGCCGATATCCTCAGCAGTCACACTGAGCGCGATTCCGTCTTCGGGGCCGGGCTGCGCTTTACCGGTAAGGATATCGCCGATCTTGATATAGCGTTTGTTGACATTATCAGCCTGCGCGGGGTCTCCCGACAGCGCAAAGACATGGCAAGCCATGGCGTCGTACTGGCTATTTCCAGTGAAATACTGTTCCGGCATGCTCCACTCCTGTCGCGGAAGCTACACGCGCAATGCGCGCCGAGCTTCGGGGAGATGCCATCATATAAGGCTGCGAGCGCCGCTGCCACCAGAAATGGTAAATGCCCCCGGTAGCACCCTCAAACCAGGCGGCGGTCAGGCCACCGCGCCGTGACAGTGCTTGTACTTCTTGCCGGAACCGCAGGGACAGGGGGCGTTGCGCGGCGTCTGCGCCCAGGCTGCCGTGGCTTCGGCCCCCAGGGCGGCAGCTTCCGGTCGGGCTGTCGCAAAAGCCGGGTCCTCGCGGGTCTCATGCATCTCGCGCGGGGCGTGACCGACCAGCGCCTCCTCGGCCTCGCTGGGGCCGACCCTGAGCTCGACATGGGCCAGCACGCTGGTCACCTTCTCGCGCAGGTCGTGCAGCATCTGTTCGAACAGATTGAACGCTTCCCGCTTGTACTCATTCAACGGGTCGCGCTGCCCGTAAGCCCGCAGACCGATGCCCTGGCGCAGATGGTCGAGTTGCAACAGGTGCTCTTTCCACGCCCCGTCGAGGATCTGCAACAGCAGGCTCTTTTCCACCATGCGCATGATGTCGGGGCCGTAATTGGCCGCCTTTTCCGCCATCTTGCGGTCGGCGGCATCCTGGACCCGGTGGCGGATCTCCTGGTCGGCGATCCCCTCCTCCTTGGCCCAGTCGGCGACCGGCAGGTCCAGATTGAAGACCCGCAGCACCTCTTCGTGCAGCGCGGCGACGTCCCATTGGTCGGCATAGGCGCGCTCGGGGATGCAGCGGGCGACCATCTCCTCGATCGCCTCGTGGCGCATGCCGACGATCTCCTCCGAGACGTCCTCGACCTGCATCAGCTCCTTGCGCTGTTCGTAGATGACCTTGCGCTGGTCATTCATCACGTCGTCGAATTTCAGCAGGTTCTTGCGGATGTCGAAGTTGCGGGCCTCGACCTTCTGCTGCGCCTTCTCCAGGGCCTTGTTGATCCAAGGATGGATGATGGCCTCGCCTTCCTTGAGACCCAGCTTCTGCAGCATGCCGTCCATGCGCTGCGACCCGAAGATGCGCATCAGGTCGTCTTCCAGCGACAGGAAGAACTTGGAGGCGCCGGGATCGCCCTGGCGGCCCGAGCGACCGCGCAGCTGGTTGTCGATGCGCCGGCTTTCGTGGCGCTCGGTGCCGACAACGTAGAGCCCGCCGGATTGCAGCACCTGCTGCTTGGCGGCGGCCACTTCCTCGCGGATGGCCTGCTCCCTGGCGGCCCGTTCCGGCCCGTCCGGCAGGTTGGCCAACTCCTGGAGGATGCGCATTTCGGCGTTGCCGCCCAGCTGGATATCGGTGCCGCGGCCGGCCATGTTGGTGGCGATCGTCACCGCCCCCGGACGTCCCGCCTGGGCGACGATGCTCGCCTCCTGCTCGTGATAGCGGGCGTTGAGCACCTGATGGGGGATCTTCAGCTTCTTCAGCAGGTCCGACAGGTGTTCGGACTTTTCGATTGAAGTGGTCCCCACCAGGATCGGCTGCTGGCGGGAACTGCAATCCCGGATCAGCTCGACGATCGCTTCGAACTTTTCCCGGGCGGTGCGATAGACCTCGTCGTCGTGGTCCTTGCGCGACACCGGGATGTTGGTCGGAATGTCCACCACTTCCAGGTTATAGATCTCCTGGAACTCGCCGGCCTCGGTCATGGCGGTGCCGGTCATGCCGCCCAGCTTGGGGTAGAGGCGGAACAGGTTCTGGAAGGTGATGGAGGCCAGGGTCTGGTTTTCGTTCTGGATCTCGACGCCTTCCTTGGCTTCCAGCGCCTGGTGCAGGCCCTCGGAATAGCGGCGACCTTCCATCATGCGGCCGGTGAACTCGTCGATGAGCACGACCTTGCCGCCCTTGACGATATAATCGACGTCGCGGGCAAACAGCTGATGGGCGCGCAGTGCCTGGTTGACGTGGTGCACCAGGGTGACGTTGCCAACGTCGTACAGGTTGCCGCGCATCAGGCCGGCATCCCGCAGCAGTTCTTCGACATGCTCGACGCCGGTCTCGGTCAGGGTGACGGCGCGGCTCTTCTCGTCCTTTTCGTAATCGCCCTCGACCAGATGCGGCATTACCTGATCGACCAGGCGGTACAACTCGGAATTGTCCTCGGTCGGACCCGAGATGATCAGCGGCGTCCGCGCCTCGTCGATGAGGATCGAATCGACTTCGTCAACGATGGCGTAGTTGAAGCTCGGCCGATGGACCATCTCGTCCAAGCGGAACTTCATGTTGTCGCGCAGATAGTCGAAGCCCAGCTCGTTGTTGGTGGCGTAGGTGACGTCGCAGGCATAGGCGGCGGCGCGCTGGGCATCGTCCAGCCCATGGACGATGATGCCGACCGTCAGCCCCAGGAAACGGTAGACCCGCCCCATCCATTCGGCGTCGCGGCTGGCCAGATAGTCGTTGACGGTGACCACATGCACGCCGCGGCCGGTCAGGGCGTTGAGATAGACCGGCAGGGTGGCGACCAGGGTCTTGCCTTCGCCGGTCCGCATCTCGGAAATCCGGCCCTGGTGCAGCACGATGCCGCCCAGCAACTGGACATCGAAATGCCGTTGCCCCAGGGTGCGGCGCGCCGCCTCGCGCACGGTCGCAAAGGCCTCGACCAGCAGATCGTCGAGGGTGGCTCCCGCCTCCAGCCGTTCGCGGAACTTGACGGTCTGGGCCCGCAATTCGTCGTCGCTCAAGCGGGCGATGTCGGGCTCCAGCGCGTTGATCGCCTCGACGTGCTTCTGCAAGGGTTTGAGAACACGGTCGTTGGCGGTTCCGAAGAGCCGCCGGGCGATGGCGCCGAACATGAGGGAACCTCGGACAGGATGGATGCAGGCCCGCCCGTAAGGGACGGACCTCGTGCGACGCGCTCACAGATAGAGGCCAGGGGCCAATCTGTCAATGCGCGCAAGGCGATCGCGGCCGGAGGAAACGCCAAGTCCGGGGCGTCCGCGGGCGTGCGCCGGCCCGCCGGTGGCGCCACGAAAACGGGCGATACGCCGGGCTCAGCGTCGCGCCTCTTGTGCCGATGTTCAGGTTATGCTTCATACCCTGTGACGATCCGGCTTGGGCGCCCCGGCCGCTCGCCGCTCGTTATTCCCTAAGACAAGGACGACAACTCCATGATGACTCCCGCCGTGCGCCGCGGCATGCTGGCTTTCGGGCTGATTGCCGGCCTTGCCGCCACGCCCGCCTTCGCCGCCGAGAAGGATCCGGTCGTTGCAACCATCAACGGTTCGGCCATCCATCTGTCGGAAGTGGCCGAATTCCAGCGCGGCCTGCCGCCGCAGCTGGCGCAGGCGCCGTTCCAGGCCATCCTGGACGTGCTGATCACCAACCGGCTGGTCGCCGAAGAAGCCGACAAGGAGGGCCTGCGCAAGGACCCCCAAGTGCGGCGCGAGGTGCGGATGGCCGAGGACGCCGCCGTCCGCCATGCCTGGATGAGCAAGAAGCTGCGCTCGGCGATCAGCGGCGAGGCCCTCCGGGCCCAGTACGACCAGCTCGTGTCCCAGTTCAAGCCCGAAGACGAGGTGCACGCCCTCCACATCCTGGTGCCGACCGAGGCCGAGGCCCAGGCGGTGATCGCCGACCTGAACAAGGGCGTCGATTTCAAGGAGGAGGCCAAGGCCAAGTCCCAGGACCCGTCGGCCAAGAAGAACGGCGGGGATCTCGGCTTCTTCACCAAGGGCGAGATGGTCCCGGCCTTTGCGGACGCCGCCTTCGCCATGAAGCCGGGTGAAATCTCGAAGACTCCGGTCAAGAGCCAGTTTGGCTGGCACGTCATCAAGGTCGTGGAAATCCGCAAGACCACCCCGCCGACCTTCGAGCAAG
>JAKAFA010000204.1 GCA_021818185.1 Pseudomonadota bacterium
CCCGGCATCCAGGCTCAGGCCGGCCACCGCGGTGTTGTCCAGGCCGAACAGGGTGGACTGGCGGGTGATCTGCCCCGAGAGGCCGGCACTGTCCGACACGGTCAGCAAATTCTGGATCTGGGCGATGCCGCCGCCAGGCGTGGGAATGGCGTTGCCGTTGATGTTGAACAGCTGGTTGCCGCTACCGTCGCAGAGATTGCCGGCCAGCCCGCCGCCGCAATCCTGGAAGTTGCTGGTGCTGCCGTTGGTGACCGCGCTGCGCATGTGGCGGAAATAGGCATTGCCCTGGAGCGAGGTGGCGTCGTTGATGTCGTGGGTCAGGCGCAGATCCATCGCCACCAGGCTGTCGCGCTGGTTGTCGGGGGTGGTCCATGCCGATGACCACGACGAACTGAGGAGTTCCTGCGGGGCGCTGCCGTTGTTGCCGAGATAGGAGGCGCCCAGGGTCAGGCCGAGTCCGACCTCGGTCGACTCGCCGCGCCAATCCAGGTCGCTGTAGCTCTGGGCCAGGCGGGACGGCGCATATTGGCGCCAGCCATCGTCGTTGATGGCCTGGGCACCGGTGTAGAAGCCGAAATTGCCGGTGTGCCCGCCGATCTCGGCCATCGCCTTGGCGCGGCCGAAGGTGCCGCCCGCCAGTTCCGCCGACCCCCCCTGGGTGTTGAAGCCGTTCTTCATCTGCATCGAGACGGCGCCGCCCAGGGCGTTGAGGCCGAACACCGGATTCGATCCCGGCAGCACCTGCATCTGGTTGACGGCGAAGGTGGGGACCATGTCCCAGTTGACCACGTCGCCGAATGCCTCGTTGACCCGCATGCCGTCCTGGTAGACGGCGATGCCCTGCGGCTCGCCCAGGACCGGCGAGGCGGTGTAGCCGCGGATCTGCAAGCTGGGCTGCAATTCGTTGCCCTGGTAATCGGCGGCGGAAACGGAACTCAGGCGGCGCATCAGGACGTCGTCCACCCCCAACGGGTGCCCTTCGGCCATGTCCTTGGCCGAATAGGTCTGGACGTCGACCGGAACCTTGTCCTTGTCGATGCCGGTGCCCTGCACCGGCGAGAGGCCGACGACCTCCACCGGCGGGATGTCGTAGACCGGCTGGTCGCCGGCTGCCGCCGGAAGCGGCGCCAGGGCCGCCGTCAGCATCAGAATCAGCGGGGGCCAGGCGGGGGCGGCGGACGGGAAGAGGCTGTGCCAGCCGGACGCCGGGGCATCTCCGGCATTCAGGATCGTCTTTCCCATTGCACCTATGGCCCGTCTCTATTGTAGAGAATTGTCGCCTTCACCCGAAGACGCGGCCATTTTCGCCTCTAACGCTCTGAGAAGGTCATGAGAAGGTGGGTTCGACTTTGGTCCAATGCCCGTGTCGCCGGGAATCACTCGTCCAGCAGCTTGAATCCGATCCCCCTGACCGTGACCAGCCGGTCGGAAAGATCCAGTTTCTTGCGGAGATAGCTGACGTAGACATCCACCGTATTGTCGTTGACCTCGGCGTGGATTCCCCAGACCTTGGCAAGGATCGAGGCGCGGCTCAGCACCTTGCCGGCGTTCTCCAGCAGGTATTCAAGAAGGTAGAATTCCCGTGGCGTGAGTTCGATCGTTCGCCCGCCGCGCCAGACGGTGTGGCTGGCCGGGTCCAGGGACAGGTCGCCCGCCACCAGCCGCGCGGGCCGGCTATCCGTCCGCGCCCGGCGTTGCAGGGCGCGCAGCCGGGCCAGCAATTCCTCGAAGGCGAACGGCTTGGTCAGGTAATCGTCCGCCCCGGCGTCCAGCCCCTTGACCCGCTGATCCAGTTGGTCCCGCGCCGACAGGATCATGATGGGGACCTGGCACTCCATCTGACGCACCTGACCGCAGACCTCCATGCCGTCCATGTCGGGCAGCATCAGGTCCAGGATGAGCGCGTCATAGGGGGTCCGCGCCAGGCACGGGGCCGTGTCGCGGCCGTGGAAAAGCCACTCGACCGTATGTCCCGCCGCCGTCAGGCCGCGGACGAGGACTTGGCCGATGCCGTTGTCATCCTCAACCAGCAACAGTCTCATTGCCCCCCCCGATGGCACCCGGAAACCGCATGGTGATGGTCGTTCCGCCGCCGGGACGGCTGGAGGCCTGGATCGTGCCGCCATGCTCCTCGACGATCCATCGGGCGACGGACAGACCGAGGCCGGTTCCGCCGGCCCGCTGCCCGGATCCGGTCTGATAGAAGCGTTCGAACAATTTCGGCAAATCCTCGGCCGCGACGCCCTCGCCTTCGTCCGCCACGGCCACCTGCGCCTGATGGCCGTCCCGCGACAGGATCAGGCGGACGGCCTGACCCGGGCGGGAGAATTTGATGGCATTGTCGACCAGGGTCAGCAGGCATTGCCGGATCCAACTCCGATCGCCCAGGATCTCCGTCGCGTCGGTCGTCCCGGTGGCCCGCAGGACCACCGCGTTGGCCCTGGCCAGCCCCTCGCAACTGGTGACGACCTCGGCCAGGATTTCGGCCAGGTCGATGCGGGCGCGGCCGAACCGCAAACGCCCGTCCTCGGCGCGGGCGATGGCGAGCAGGTCGTCGATCCGGCGTTTCAGGTAGCCGGCATTGGCGAGGATGGCCGCGATGGCCTCGCGGTAGGGCTCCGGCTGGAATCCGCCGACGGCCAGCGTGACTTCCGCCTCGCCGACGATGGTGGTCAGCGGCGTCCGCAGCTCGTGGCTCACATCGGCGAAAAAGCGCCGGCGGCTCTCGTCCACCCGCCGCAGGTCCTCGTTCGCCTCGTGCAGCGAAAGGGTGCGCTCGCGGACCATGGCCTCCAGGCTTTCATTGTAGTCCAGCAGGCGCCGGTTGCGGCAGTCCAACTGGCCGGCCATGCGGTTGATATGGCTCGCCAGCAAGCCGAATTCATCGTGGCGGCGGATGACGATGCGATGGGACAGATGTCCCCGGCCAAGCCGTTTGACATCTTTCACCAGCCGGGACACCGGCCCCAGGACGGTTTGACCGACGATTCCGGCCAGCATTCCCGCGGTAAGCAGCGGCAGCGCCAGGCAGAGCATGCCGATCCAGTGCAGGCGGGTGCGCATGACCGCCATCCGCCGGACCACCTCGTCGGATTCCCGCCGCTCGCGCGCCATCGCGTCGGCCAGCAGGGGCTGGAGTTGTCCGTGGTAGAGGGCGGAGAGCCGGGCCAGATCCGGCCCTCCAGCGGCCGCGGGCCCATCCGCCGCGGCCACCAGATCGCCAATGGCCGAGCGGATGTGGCGCAGCCGCCGGGTTTCCGCGGAATTGTCCACCGTGCCGCCGTGGCGGAGGACCAGGTCCACCTCCCGGCGGATGGATTCGTCCAGCCGCGCCAGCTGTCGGCCGATGGCGGCGACACGCTCCGCCTGGTCGGCGGGGTGCGGGGCCCGCTTCTCGATCCGGTCCAGCACCAGGTCGTCAAGGGATGCCGAAATCTGCTGGTACAGGTCGATTTGGTCGTGTGACGTTTCGGCCCGCATCAGCATGAAGGCGGTGGCATCGGTCCAGTACAGGCTGAGGGCCGCCTGGGCCGCCGCCATCACCGCCAAAAGCAAAAGGGCGGCTGCCATCCTGGCACGGACGGAAACGGCCCTGGGGAATCCGGGGAACTTCAGATCCAGCGAGTCGTTGCTCTTGGACCGACCCTCCATCATTCCGGAAGCACCGGCGCCCGATACTCGACGCCGTAACGGGCGAAAATGGATTTCAGTTCGCCGCTGGTTCGCATCCGATCCAACTGGTCAGACAAAGCGTAGCCAAGATCGCTGGCGTTGATGCGAACCGCCAGGCTGGTGATCCAGGTGTCGGGGACATGCGCCGGCGGATGGACAATACGGTATTTGCGCTTCGATTTTCTGAGCAGGGGCTGGATTTCCGAGATGACGCCGTAGAATGCCGCGACCTTGCCCTGCTCGAATGCCTGGAAAGCGTTTTCGATGCCGCGGAAATGCACGACGTTCTTGATGAGAGTGTGATCGCGTGCCGAGACCACCACAAAATCGGCGAGCGAGCCGACATCGACGGCGACCTTCTTCCGTTCGAAGAGGGAAAAGTCCTCGGCCGCCTTGGCGTCGGAAGGGGCGACCACCATCATCAGACCATCGGTGTAATAGGGCGCGAACAGCCGTAGGAGTTCAACTTGCTCCTCAAGCGTCCGGTCGAACGGCACATGCATCATGACGTCGCCGGGCGGGTCGCGGGTGAGGGTTCCGCGGGTCACGCCATTGCGGAGGTCGCCGCCGATATCGTCGCCGGCGCGGACCATGAAGAACTGCGGCCGTACCCCCAGGCCTTGGGCCAGCCGCTTGGCGATATCGACATCGATCCCCCGCGGCTGTCCATTCTCCACCCATGAGAATGGCTTGAACCGGTCATAAACGGCGATGCGCAGATAGCCGCTCGCCTTGACCTCGTCGAGCGGTCTCGCGACCGACGGGGTCGCGGCGGCCAGGCAGAGGATGAGGATGCTGGCCAGGAGTTGCCAACGCAGCATGAACCGGGGTCGCGGATGCCTCACGTTGCCTCCTTTGAAAAAGGGGGAGTGCGGGCGGGGGCGCCCGCACTCCGTTTTACGCCGCGCGTGCTACTTCGCGTCGGCGGTCCAGCTCTTGTGCAGCTTGAACACCCAGAACGACCCGCCCTGGGAGATGTTCTTGATTCGCTTGGCGACTTCGCCGCCCCACAGCGGCACGGCGCCGCCCCAGCCGGTGGCCACACCGACATACTGCTCGCCGTCCTGCATCCAGGTGACGGGCGGAGCGACGATACCGGTGCCGACGTTGAAGGACCACAATTCCTTGCCGGTCTTGTCGTCGACCGCCTTGAGCTGGCCTTCGGGCGTGCCGTAGAACACCAGCCCGCCGCCGGTGGTCATCACGCCGCCCCACAGCGGCGCAACGTTGTTGTCCTGCCAGACGATCTTGCCGGTGGTCGGGTCGATGGCCTTGAGCGCGCCGATATGGTCCTCGAAGGTCGGCTTGATGTTGAAGCCGGCGCCGAGGAAGGCCGCGCCCTTCTTGTAGGTCACAGGCTCGTTGTGGATGTCCATGCCCCATTCGTTGGCCGGGACATAGAACAGCCCGGTCCGCTGCGAGTAGGCCATGGGCATCTGGTTCTTGCCGCCCAGGAAGCCCGGAATGGCGAAGACTTCCTTACCCTTCCCGTTGGTTCCCTTGGCCGGGTCGCCGGGGCGGTTGGCGTCGTCCCAGATCGGCCGGCCATGGGAATCGATCCCCTTGGCCCAGTTGATCTTCTCGACGAAGGGCGAGGCGGAGATGAACTTGCCGTTGGTGCGATCCAGGACGTAGAAGAAGCCGTTGCGGTCGGCGGTAGCCCCCGCCTTGATGGTCTTTCCGTCCTTCTTCATGTCGAACGAGACGAACTCGTTGACGCCGTCGTAGTCCCAGCCCTCGTGCGGGGTGGTCTGGAAGCCCCACTTGATTTCGCCGTTCTCGGGATCGATGGCGATGCGCGCCGCCGTCCACTTGTTGTCGCCGGGCCGCTCCCACGAATTCCACGGCGCCGGGTTGCCGGTGCCGAAGAACGCCAGGTGGGTTTCCGGATCGTAAAGGCCGCCCAGCCAGGGCGAACCGCCGCCGTACTTGTACTCGTCGCCGGACCAGGTCTGGTCCTTCTTCCCGGTCATGGTCGACGGCTTGCCGTCGAGCTCGCCGACCATGCCTTCGACGGTCGGGCGGATCCAGACGCTTTCCCCGGTATCGGGGTTGAGGGCATAGACCTTGCCGGTCGTGCCGAATTCGTCACCGGCGATGCCGGTCAGCAGCAGCGGGCCATGGCTCTTGGTCGGCACGATGATCGGCGCCGCGGTGATCGAGTAGCCTTCCTTGTAATCGCCGAAGGTCTTCTTCCAGACCACCTTGCCGGTGGTGCGGTTGAGGGCGACGATCTTGGAATCCAGCGTGCCGAAATAGACCTTGTCCTTGTAGATCGCGGCACCGCGGTTGATGACGTCGCAGCACGGCATGATGCCGTCGGGCAGGCGGGCGTCATATTCCCACAGCTTGCGGCCGGACTTGGCGTCGAGCGCGAACATGCGGCTATAGGAGCCGGTCACGTAGATGACGCCGTCGGCGACGATCGCCTGGGCTTCCTGGCCGCGCTGCTTTTCGCTGCCGAAGGAGAAGGACCAGGCCGGAACCAGATCCTTGACGGTCTCCTTGTTGATCTGGGTCAGCGGGCTGTAGCGCTGTCCCTGCGCGTCCATACCCCAGGTCAGAACGTCCGAGGTGTCCTTCGTATTGTCGATGTCCTGGACGGTGATGTCGCGCGCCTGGGTCGGCGCGGCAAGAAACATCATGGCACTCAGGGCGAGCGCGGAAGCGCCCGCCGCGGCGATGGCCTTGCGGGTCTTGAAGGTAAGCATTGATCCTCCCTGGCTTCTTTGCGGAAAAGGGACATCATTTTCTTCGTTAAGGTTATTGGATAATTATGAGAAAGCCAGTCGAATTTCAGCACAGCGCCTTAGACCTTGGTCTAATGCGCCGGGCGATATTGTACCTTTGTCCAATTTAGCGCGCCGGTTTTTCTGCCTTTTCCACGTCGCGCTGTCTTCACCCTTAGTATTAGGCCTGCGCCGTTTCACGGGGCGATGCGGCGGGCCCAGGCGCCGTCCCCTGGTGGCGGCGGCTCCTTTGTCTCGCTAAGATGAAACGGCAAGACTTCCTCCGCTGGACGGGGGAAGCGGGTGGACGGGGGAAGCGGGCGGACGGGGGGGGGACGGGATGGACGACGATACCGGCAGGATGGCCGGGCAGGGGCGCGCGGTCGCGCACCGCGGCCGTTGGCGGAGCCGGCGATGACGGCGGCCCCGCCGCTCCGCCGCCGCGGGGGACG
>JAKAFA010000205.1 GCA_021818185.1 Pseudomonadota bacterium
CGATCCCGGCCACCGAGGCGGTGAAGAAGGCAGGCAACATCCGCCAGATCACCATCGCGCCGCTGATGGCCGAATCCATCCAGCGCATCTCCGAGGAACGCTCGGTCTCCAGCCTGTTCGACTGACTCCGGGCAGGGAGGCGGGTCTAGGGCCGTTTGCGCTCTGACGCGGTCGGCGCATGAACCGCGACAAGTCCGCGCGGCGCTTGGGCAGCCCCGCACGGGGCGCGATATGCAGGTTCTAGAGGCGGTTCCGCCCGAGCGGAAACGACTCTAGGCGCTGACGCGGGTGCCGGCGGGCGCGGCGGGCGGCAGGTCGACGAAGCGGCCGCCCGGCTGGAAGGTCACCGAGCCCTTGGTCCCCACGACGTCGCCGGTGGCGGCGAACAGTCCCAGGATGTCGCGGCGCATGTCCTCGGGCAGCGGCGTCGCCGTCCGGATGATCAGGTCGAAGCGCTTCGACTCGCGCTGCACCAGGCCATCCAGTTGCAGGCGGCCGAGCCGGCTGAGATCCACCTGCACCAGGAAGCGGTTTTCCCGGCCCCGCCGGCTGCCGGCCGACGCCCCCCCCTCGCCGTCCTCCGGCGGCTGCCGCACATAGAGGTGGACGGGGGTCACCACCGCGCCGTCGAGCAGCGGCATGGTGAAACATCGCCAGTCGCCGCCGCCCACCGCTCGCCCGGACTCGTCGGCCAGAGCCTCCAGATCGTCCTTGAGCCGGGCGGCCAGGTCGCGCCGGCCGGCCTTCTCCAGACCATGCTCCGCCACCACGTCGAAGATTTCCCCCACATCGTCATCCCGCAGGGCGTTGGCGAACAGCGACAAGGTGGCCGCCAGTTGGGGATTGATCTGCGGCATCAGCCGGACCAGCTGCTGCAACGCCAGGGTATCCTCGGCCTGGGCCAGGGTGGCAATGGCGTCGGCCAGAGCGGGCCAGCCCTGGCCGCCCAGCCCCGGCGGCCCGGCGGCGGCCGGCGCGGTGGGCGGCGGCAGCGGCGACGCAGCCAGTTCGAAGCGAACGGCGGCCCCGACCGGCAATGCCTCGGCGGCCGGCAACGACAGGGTCCCGAACGGAGTGTCGACCAGGGCCAGGTTGCCGGGCGCATGGGCCGTCACCATGCCGGGCAGGGAAACAAGCTGGTCCGCCCCCGCTGACGCGGTCGCCGCGGCCGGTGTCGGGGCCTCGGGCGCCGCCATATCCGGTAGCGTGGTGCCGGACGAAGCGGAACTGGATGGGGCGGAACTGGATGGGGCGGAACTGGATGGAGCGGAACTGGATGGAGCGGAACTGGATGGGGTGGCAGGCGTTGGATTCCCCGCCTCCGGCGGCGGAGCGGCGGAACCGGGATCGGCCGCCATCGGGGGAAGGCTAGCCGGCGCCGGAGCGGCGGCCTCGCCGGCCGTGGGAGGCGCCACGTCGGCAATCAGTACGATCAGGCGGGTTCCCGGCGGCAACGGAGCGCCGGAGGGTGGAACGGCGGGGCGCAGGAGCGTGGCGGTCAACCCAGCCGGCAGCGCCGCGTCGGGTGGGACGGCACCGCCGGCCGGCGGCGCGGGCGTCGCCGGCCCGGCGACCGGCGCCGGACTGCCCGGCAGCAGCACCGCTCCGGGCCCCAGCGCCCGCCCGTTGACGGCCACCAGACGCAGGACGACGGCATCGGCGCTGCCGGCGACCTGCAAGGTCAGCTGCGTCCCGGCCGGCAGGGCCAGATCGGCGCGATCGCGCAGCACCACCGGACCGGCGGCGGTTTCGACGGTGACCAGGGCGCGGGCCTGCCCCGGCTGGGGCGGCAGCACCGTGGCCTCGAACTGGCCGCCGGAGGATTGCAGGCCCGGGGGCAGCGAGCCGGCGGCCACGGTCAAGACCGGCGGCGCCCCCGCCATCGGAGCGCCGGCCGATGCCGGCAACGGCGGGAGGATGGTGCTCACGGCGTCCGCCGGCCGGCCAGGGTCACTTGCCCTGGGCGAGCAGCCGCTCGACGATGGCCTCGACATCGGCCGCCGCCTCGGAATTGGGCGAGCGGATGAGGATCGGGGTCTGGTTGCGGATGGCGTCGCGCACCTTGAGATCGCGGCGGATCACCCCGGCCAGCGGCGGCGAAATCTTGAGGAATCCCTCGCACGCCTTCAGCAGCGTGTTGTAGATGCGCTCGCCTTCCCGCGTCGAATTGGCCATGTTGACCACCACACGCATGTCGGTGCCTGGCCGTTCCATATGGGTCACCTTGATGAAGGCATAGGCGTCGGTCAGCGAGGTGGGCTCGTCGGTGGTGACCACCAGGATCGTGCCGGCGTTCTGGGCCAACAGGCGCACCGTCTTTTCGACGCCGGCCCCCAGATCGACCACCACCCGGTCGTAGCCACCGGCCAGCAGGGCCAGATCGTCGCCCAGCATCTGCAACCGCGACAGCGGGATATTGGCCAGGGTGCCCGAACCCGAGCGACCGGCGATGATGTCGAAGCCGCCGCCGGGGAAGTTGACCAGCGCCTGGTTCAGGGTCAGCCGGCCCGCCACCACGCTGCCCAGGTCGGTTTTCGGCATCAGGCCCAACTGGATGTCCACGTTGGCCAGGCCCAGATCGCCGTCGAACAGTACGGCGCGGCGGCCGGAGCGGGCAATGGCGTGGGTCAGGGTGATGGCGAACCAGGTTTTGCCCACCCCGCCCTTGCCCGAGGCCACGGCGATGACGTTGCGTCCCCGCACCCGCTGGGTGGGGGGCGGCGCGAGCGTGGGGGCGTCGGGAACCAGGGTCATGATGCGGCTGCCTCGTCGGTCCAATGGGGCTGGGAAGGTTGGGCGCTGGCGGGGGGCGCCTCGGGAATCATCAGGCGGGCCAGGGACAGCGCCGAGATGGGCGCGATGCCGCCCGCCACATGGGGGCTGGCGGAGACGTCGCACAGCGCCAGCTGGGCGGTGTCGGCGGCGGCAAATACCGCGCCCAGCCGCCGGGTGGTGTCCAGGCGGGTGGCGAACAGCCGGGCGGCGCCGATGCCGGCGAAGGCCTCGGCCACCTCGCCCGCCTCGGCGGGGTCGCAGCCGGCGGCCAGGACCAGCACCGGCTCGACGTCCACCGCCTCGACCAGGGTCTGGAGGAACTCCATGTCGCTCTGTTTGAAGGGGTTCAGGCCGGGAGAATCGACCAGCACCAGATCGTAATTGCCCGCCGTGGCCTCGACGGCCCGGCGCAACGCGTCCGGGCCGCGGGCCTTGACCAGTTCGACCTCGAGGATGCGGGTGAAGGCGGCCAGTTGCTCGGTGGCACCGGCCCGCATGTTGTCGCAGGTGATCACCGCGACGTGGCGCTGCTTCAGCACGCTGCGGGCCGCCAGCTTGGCGGCGGCGATGCTCTTGCCCGAACCGGGCGGACCGACCAGCATGAAGGGGCGGGGCGCCGCGTGCTCGGGCAGATGGGCGAAGACGAACCCGGCCTCCAGGGCGGCGGCGCAGGCCAGGACCGGATCGGCGATGGACGAGGTGCGCGCCGCGTTGACCAGCCGGTCGGCCAGGCGTTGCGGCAGGCCGTGGCGGGCCAACGCCTCGCGGATCACCTCGGCGGACGACGAGCGGGTGCCTTCCTCGATCAGTTCGGCGACCATCAGGTCGGCATCGGCCGATTCCATCGCGGCGGTGATGCGTACGCCCTTGGCGCCGGCCGCCCGCTGGGTGGAAACGATGATGGCGTCGTCGCCCAGCTCGGCCCGGACCATCTCCATGGCCTCGGCCATGGTCGGCGCGGTGAAGGATTTCAGGCGCATGGCCACCCCTTCCCGCGGTTGGCGTCGTCAGCCGGCCGCATCAGATCTGCCCCACCGTCTTGATTTTGGCCTTGGCATGGATCTCCGACTGGCTGATGACCACGGTGACCGGGCGGAACCGTTCGATGATCGAGCGCACATAGGGGCGGATGGCCGGACTGGTCAGCAGCACCGGCGTTTCGCCCTGCATGGCGAAGCGTTCGAAGGTCTGGCGCACACGGGAAATGAAATCCTGGAGCCGCGACGGCGCCATGGACAATTGTTTTTCCTCGCCGCTGCCGATCAGGGATTCGGCGAAGGCCTGCTCCCATTCGGGCGACAGGGTGAGCAGCGGGATGAACCCCTGCGGCCCGGTATTGGCGTCGGAGATCTGGCGCGCCAGCCGGGCGCGCACATGCTCGGTGATCAGCATGACGTTGCGGGTATGCCCGCAGGCCTCCGAGACGCCTTCGAGGATGGTGGACAGGTCGCGGACCGACACCCGTTCGGCCAGCAGGTTCTGGAGGATACGTTGCAATCCGCCGACCGTCATCTGGGCGGGGACCAGTTCGGCCACCAGCTTCTGGTGCTCCTTGTCCAGTTCGTCCAGCAGCTTCTGGGTTTCGGCATGGGACAACAGCTCGGGCATGTTGTCCTTGATCACCTCGGTCAGATGAGTGGTGATCACCGTGGGCGGATCGACCACGGTATAGCCGCGGAACAGCGCCTCTTCGCGCGCCGAAGGCTCGACCCACATGGCGGGCAGGCCGAAGGTGGGTTCGCGGGTCTTTTCGCCGGCCAGGGTCAGGTCCTCGCCGCGCGGGTCCATCACCAGCAGCATGTTGGGGCGCAGGTCGCCGCGGCCGGATTCCACCTCCTTGAGGTAGACGACATAGGTGTTGGCCGGCAGCTGCATGTTGTCCTGGATACGCACGCTGGGCATGACGAAGCCCATTTCCGAAGCCAGCGCCCGGCGCAACGCCTTGATCTGGTCAGTTAGCTTGACGCCCTTGGGGCTGTTGATCATCTGGAGCAGCCCATAGCCCAGTTCGAGGCGCACCATGTCGATCTTGAGGGCGGTGGAGATGGGTTCCTCGGCGACCGGCGCCTGGGTGGTGGTGGCCTCCTCCGCCTGCTGCTCCGCCTCCTCCGCCTTCCGGCGCTGCGAACGGTCCAGCAGGAACGCGGCGGTCCCCATCCCCACCCCCAGCATGGCGAAGGGCAGGAACGGCATGGCGGGGACGACCGACATCAGGCCCATCAGGGCGCCGGCCGTGCCGATGGCGCGCGGATAGCCGGCCAGTTGCTGGCCCAGCGCCTTGTCCACCGTGTCGCGCACACCGGCCTTGGTCACCAGCAGGCCGGCCGCCACCGAAATCAGCAGCGCCGGAACCTGGGTCACCAGGCCGTCGCCCACCGTCAGGCGGGTATAGACGTCGGCGGCCTGGCTGAAGGTCAGGCCGCCCTGGACCATGCCGATGATCATGCCGGCGATGACATTGATGCCGACGATCATCAGGCCGGCGATGGCGTCGCCGCGCACGAATTTCGAGGCGCCGTCCATCGAGCCGAAGAACTGGCTCTCCGCCTCCAACTCGGCGCGGCGGGCCTTGGCCCCGGCCTCGTCGATCAGCCCGGCCGACAGGTCGGCGTCGATGGCCATCTGCTTGCCGGGCAGGCCGTCCAGGGTGAACCTGGCCGCCACCTCGGCGATGCGGCCCGAACCCTTGGTGATCACCACGAAGTTCACAATCACCAGGATTATGAACACGATGATGCCGATCACGAAGTTGCCGCTCATGATGAAGCTGGAGAACGCGGCAATCACCTGGCCGGCGCCGGTCACCCCCTCGCTGCCGTGACCCAGGATCAGGCGGGTCGAGGCCATGTTGAGGGCCAAGCGGATCAGGGTCGCGATCAGCAGGACGGTGGGGAACGAGCTGAATTGCAGCGGCTTCTCGATGAAGATCGAGACCATCAGCACCAGCACCGCGAAGGTGATCGAGACCGACAGGCCGATGTCCAGCGCCCAGGCCGGCATCGGCAGGATCAGCACCGTCAGGATGGCCAGCACGCCGATGGCCAGAGCGACGTCGCCGCGGCGCAGCGCGGCGGCGAGGCCCCGCCAAACCTCGCGGACCGTGCCCATCGGATCGGCGCCGGCGGAAGCGTCAGCCATGGCGAAGCCCGGTCATGGTCGGTGGTCCCCCGCCTTACAGCGCCGCGCCGGCGCCCTCGCCGCCAGCCGGCGGGGGCACGGGAACGCCCTCTTCGGCGTACTGCTTGAGCTTGTTGCGTAAGGTGCGGATGGAAATCCCCAGGATATTGGCGGCGTGGGTGCGATTGCCCAGGCAGTGGTGCAGGGTGTCGATGATCAGGTCACGCTCGACCTCGGCCACGGTCTTGCCCACCAGATCGCTGCGCGGCGCGGCGGCGCTCATGGCGGCGGCGGCGGCGCTGGCGGCGTGGGCCACCACCGGGTCGGAATTGGTCCCCATCAGGCCGCCCCCGGTCAGGATCACCGCGTCGGTGCCGATTTCCGGCCCGCTGGCCAGCAGCACCGCGCGATGCATGGTGTTTTCCAGTTCGCGCACATTGCCGCGCCAGCCGTGGCGCAGCAGCGCCTGGCGCGCGTCGGCCGACAGCGACCGCACCGGCAGGCCGTTGGCATCGGAATACTTGCGCACGAAATGGTCGGCCAGCAGGCTGATGTCGAGCGGTCGCTCGCGCAGGGCGGGCAGGGCCAGGGTGACGACGTTGAGGCGGTAGTACAGGTCCTCGCGGAAGGTGCCCTTGCGGACCTCCTCCTCCATGTTGCGGTTGGAGGTGGCGACGATGCGGACATCCACCTTGACCGGCTGGCTGCCGCCGACGCGGTCGATCTCGCGTTCCTGGATGGCGCGCAGCAGCTTGGCCTGGAGGCGGATGTCCATCTCCGAGATTTCGTCCAGCAGCAGAGTGCCGCCGCTCGCCTCTTCGAACTTGCCCAGCCGGCGGGCCACCGCCCCGGTGAACGCCCCTTTCTCGTGGCCGAACAACTCGGATTCCAGCAACGCCTCGGGGATGGCGGCGCAATTGACCGCGACGAAACGGTTGGCAGCGCGCTTGCTCTTCTTGTG
>JAKAFA010000206.1 GCA_021818185.1 Pseudomonadota bacterium
TCTTTTTCCGGACCAATGCGGTCGAGCGTGACCGTCTGGCCGCCGAAGAGCGGGCCGGGATGGCGCGGCGGGACGAGCGCCAGCGGCGCATCGACGCCCTGACCGCCGAATTCGACCAGGCCGTGCAGGTGCTGCTCGGCAATGTCGGGGCCGAGGCGCACCAGATGGAAACGTCGGCCCAGACTCTGGCCGCCAATGCCGGCGAAACCGAACGGCGCAGCGCGGCGGTCTCGGCCGCCACCCGGCAGGCCGAATCCAGCGTCGAGATCATTGCCGCGGCCGGCCAGCGGGTGGCCGCCTCGATCGGGGAAATCGCCGGACTCGCCGGCCGCTCGGCCGGCATGGCCTCGTCGGCGGTGGACGACGTGGCGGCGGCCACCCGGACGGTGGAAGGGTTGGCGCAATCCGTGGGCCATATCGGGGCGGCGACCTCGCTGATCACCGACATCGCCGCCCAGACCAATCTGCTGGCACTCAACGCCACCATCGAGGCGGCGCGGGCCGGCGAGGCCGGCAAGGGCTTCGCCGTGGTGGCCGGCGAGGTCAAGGGTCTGGCCAACCAGACCGCCCGGGCCACCGAGGAAATCGCGGCCCAGATCACCGCCATCCAGGAACGCACCGCGGGGGCGGTCGGTGCCATCCGGCATATTTCCGAGGTGATCGCCGAGATGAACGGGCTGTCGTCGGAAATCGCCGGGGCGGTCGATCGGGAAGGGTCGGCCATCCGCGAGGTGGTCGACAATGTCGCCCAGGCGGCCGACGGTACCCGCGAAATCGCCGCCCAGATCGGCGGCGTGCTCGACGTCGCCGGGGCTACCGGCCGGATCGCCACCCAGATCCAGTCCGCCTCCCGCCTGCTGACGACCGAAAGCGAACGGCTTCGAGGGTCGGTCGAAACGTTTCTCGCTGGAATCCGCGCGGCATAAGGCCCCGGCGCGGCAATTTCGCGTCAAATGCTAAGGTGCCGGATTGACCAGGGCGCCGGTCGGGCCGGGGGCGGCGATCGCCGCGCGGTTGCCGTCCACCCGCACCCTGCCTTCGGCCAGCAGCCGCAGGGCCAACGGATAGATGCGGTGCTCCTGCTCCAGCACGCGGGCGGCCAGCCGGTCGGCATCGTCATCGGCCAGCACCGGTACCGCCGCCTGCACCAGGATCGGCCCGTCGTCCAGGTCGGGCGTGACCAGATGGACGGTGCAGCCATGCAGCCGCACGCCGGCCTCCAGCGCCCGCTCGTGGGTGTGCAGCCCCTTGAAGGCGGGCAGCAGCGCGGGGTGGATGTTGATCATCCGCCCGCGCCAGCCCTCGACAAAACCGGCCGACAGCAACCGCATGAACCCGGCCAGGCAGACGATTTCGATCCCGGCCGCGCGCAGTTCGGCATCCACGGCGGCGTCGAAAGCTTCGCGGCTGGGGAAGGGCTTGTGGGGAATGACCCGCGTCGCCACGCCGGCCTTCGCCGCCCGCTCCAGGGCGTAGACGCCGGGCACGTTGGAGATCACCAGCGCCACCTCGGCCGGAAAGGCGGGGTCGGCGCAGGCATCCAGCAGCGCCTGCAAATTGCTGCCGCGGCCGGAAACCAGGACGCCGACTTTCTTGCGGATCATGGGCGGTCTACATCCCCCGGACCTGGCTCTGCGGCTCGTCGCCGCTGCGCGCCCGGATGCGGCCGATGGTGTAGACGGTCTCGCCGTGGGCCTCAAGAAGGCGGGTGGCTTCGGCGGCGTGTTCGGCGGCGGCGACCACCACCATGCCGATGCCGCAATTGAAGGTGCGGGCCATCTCGTGCGGGGCGACGCCGCCTTCGCGGGCCAGCCAGGCGAAGACCGGCGGCTGCGGCCAGGTGGCGGCATCGATGTCGGCGACCACGCCCTCGGGCAGGACGCGCGGCACGTTCTCGATCAGGCCGCCGCCGGTGATATGGGCCATGGCCTTGACGGTGCCGGCCTTGACCGCCGCCATGCAGCTCCTGACGTAGATGCGGGTGGGGGCCAGCAGCGCCTCGCCCAGGCTGCGGGCCGGGTCGAACGGGGCGGGCGCGGACCAGTCCAGCTCGCCGCGGGCGACGATCCGCCGCACCAGGGAATAGCCGTTGGAATGCACGCCCGACGAGGCCAGTCCCAGCAGCACGTCGCCGGGCGCCACATCGGCGGCGGGCAGCAGACGGCCGCGTTCGGCGGCTCCCACCGCGAAGCCGGCCAGATCGTAATCACCGTCGGCGTACATGCCGGGCATCTCGGCGGTCTCGCCGCCCACCAGGGCGCAGCCGGCCTGGCGGCAGCCCTCGGCGATGCCGGCGATGATCGCCTTGCCGGCGGCCACGTCCAGCCGCCCGGTGGCGTAGTAATCCAGGAACAGCAGGGGATCGGCCCCCTGGACCACCAGATCGTTGACGCACATCGCCACCAGGTCGATGCCGACGGTGTCGTGGCGTCCGGATTCGATGGCGACCTTCAGCTTGGTGCCGACGCCATCGGTGGTGGCGACCAGAATGGGGTCGGCGAACCCGGCGGCACGCAGGTCGAACAGGGCGCCGAATCCCCCCAGGCCGGCATTGGCGCCGGGGCGGGCGGTGGACTTGGCGAGCGGCTTGATGGCCTCGACCAAGGCTTCGCCGGCGTCGATGTCGACACCGGCGTCGCGGTAGGTCAGGCCCGTTTTGTCATGCGCGGGAATGGGCTTCCTCGTCGGCTGGCGTATGCTATGGTACGGCGCGGATTGGGTGCGCCAAGATACTCCAACCCGGATGGTTTGCAATGCCTTCTCGCCGGTTCAGCCTCGCCGTGCCGCTGCTGCTCGTCGTCCTCGCCCTTCTCGTCGGGGCCGGGGGGCCGCCGGCATGGGCCCAGAGCGCGCTTGACGTTTTCACCATCCACGGCGTGGCGGTCGATGTCACCGCCGCCAATGGCAACGCCGCCAAGGAACAGGCCTTGGCCGATGGCCAGCGCCAGGCCTTCCAGCAACTGCTGGAGCGCCTGACCGCGCCGGCCGACCGCGCCAAGCTGCCCAAGGCCGACGGTCCGGATTACGTGCGTTCGTTCAGCATCGACGACGAGCACATGTCGTCGGTCCGCTACATCGCCACGTTGACGGTGCGCTTCAATCCGGCGGCGGTGCGCAAGCTGCTGCGCGATGCCGGCGTGCCGTTCACCGATACTCTCGGCCGGCCGGTGGTGGTGGTGCCGGTGCTCAAGACCGAGGGGCGCACCATCCTGTGGGACGATCCCAATCCGTGGCGCGCGGCCTGGACGGCGCTGAACGGCGGGGGGCTGGTGCCGCTGGTGGTGCCGCCTGGCGAGGTGGAAGACGTGCAGACCCTCAGCCCCGAGCAGGCGCTGGCCGCCGATCCGGGCCAACTGGCCGCCGAAGGCGCCCGCTGGCAAACCACCGAAGTGCTGGTGGCGCTGGCAAGCCTGGCGCCCAACGGCAAGCGCCTCGACGTCAGCCTGAGCGCTCTGCCGGGGACGCCCAAGCCGTTCGACTCGGTGGCCTATGACCTGCAAACCGGCGAGACCACGGACCAGATGATGGTGCGGGCCGCCCGCGATGTGTCTCGGGCGCTCGATGCCGCCTACAAGCAGGACGCGGCGCTGCAGACCGGGCAGACCGAGGCGCTGTCCGCCATCGTGCCGCTTTCCGGGCTGGATGACTGGCTGGCGGTGCGGGCCGGGCTGGCCCGGGTGCCGCAGATCCGCTCCTACGAGGTGGTTTCGCTGTCCAAGACCGAAGCCGCGCTGGTCCTGCATACGGTGGGCGGCCACGACCGCGTCAAGGCCGCCCTGGCCGATGCCGGCCTGTCCATGGACTGGACCGACAATTACTGGACCCTGCGCATGGCGGCCAAGCGGTAAGGGCGTGCGCCACGTCCCCAACCTGTTGACCCTGGCCCGCCTGCTGTCGGTGCCGGTGACCGTCTGGCTGATCGCCCACGGCCGCATGGGCGTCGCCTTCTGGCTGTTCGTGGCCGCCGGGGTGACCGATGCGGTCGACGGCGCCGTCGCCCGGCTGTGGAACGCCCGTTCGCGCCTGGGGCAATGGCTGGACCCCCTGGCCGACAAGGTGTTGCTGGTCAGCATCTATGTGGTGCTGGGGATCAGCGGCGCGTTGCCGCTGTGGCTGACGGTGCTGGTGGTCTTGCGCGACGTGCTGATTGTGCTGTATGCGGCGGTCTATATGCTTGCCGGCTGGATGCAGACCTCGCCGATCCTGATCTCGAAGGTCAACACGGCGGCGCAGATCACGCTGGCGGCGGCGGTGCTGGCCCGTCTGGGCCAGGGTTGGGGCGGCGAGGGGCTGACCGCGGCGTTCGTGACCGTGGTGACGGTGACCACCCTCGCTTCGGGCACCGCCTATCTGATCGCAGCCAGCCGGCGGGTGCCGGTGGATTTCCGGCCGGGTGGCAGGGGGGGGGAAGGGTGACGTCGGCGCAGCGATATCGGTTCTGGTTGGCCGGCCTGGCGGTGTTCGGCCTGCTGCTCTACCTGCTGCGCGGCATGCTGTTGCCCTTCGTGGCGGGCATGGCCATCGCCTATTTCCTCGACCCGGTGGTCGGCCATCTGCGCCGGGCCGGCCTGTCGCGCCTGATGGCGACGGCGGTCATCACCCTCAGCTTCTTCCTGGCCCTGGCCCTGGCGGTGGTTCTGCTGGTGCCCCTGATCGAGGATCAGGTGGTCGAATTCGCCCGCCGCCTGCCCGATTACATGGCGGCCCTCGGCCACCACTTCCGGCCGCTGGTCCAGGACCTGCTCCACCGGCTCAACCCGCGCGACGTGGACCGGCTGCGCGCGTCGGTCAGCGGCTATGCCGGCGACGCGGTGTCTTGGGCGTTGCAGGTGCTGCGCCAGGTGCTGTCGGGCAGCCTGGCCGTGGTCAACGTGGTGTCGCTGCTGTTCGTCACTCCCATCGTCACCTTTTACCTGCTGCGCGACTGGGACCGGCTGGTGCGCAAGATGGAGGGCTGGCTGCCGCGCGACCATGCGGCGACCATCCACGCCCAGTTCAAAGAGATCAACCGCACCCTGTCGGGCTTCGTGCGCGGCCAGGCCATGGTCTGCCTGGTGATGGCGGTGTTTTACGCCGTCGGGCTGACGGTGATGGGGGTCGATCTGGGGCTAGTGATCGGCCTGTCCTCCGGTGTGCTGGTGTTCATCCCCTATGTTGGCCACATGTTCGGGCTGGTGGTGTCCATGGGCGTGGCTTTCGCCCAGACCGGCGACTGGAATTTGCCGCTGACGGCGGCGGCGCTGTTCTGCGCCGGCCTCGCCCTGGAGGGCTACGCGCTGACCCCCAAGCTGGTGGGCGACAAGATCGGACTGCATCCGGTGTGGATCCTGTTTTCGCTGCTGGCCGGGGCCAGCCTGGTCGGCTTCCTCGGCGTGCTGCTGGCGGTGCCGGTGGCGGCGGTGGTCGGCGTGCTGGTCCGCTTCGCCCTGACCCGCTACCTGACCAGTTCGCTCTATACCGGCAGTGATGCGGCGTGATGGCCGACGCGCAACTTCCCCTCGACCTCGGGCACCGGCCGGCGCTGGGCCGCGACGACTTCCTGGTGGCGCCGTGCAATGCGCAGGCGGTGGCCTGGCTCGACCGCTGGCCGGCGTGGCCTTCCCACGGGCTGGTGCTGTTCGGCCCGCCCGGCTGCGGCAAAAGCCATCTGCTGGCCGCCTTCGCCGCCGCCCATGCGGCCACGGGCACGCTGCTGCGGCCCGCCGCCGGCCTGACCGCCGCCGCGGTGCCCGATCTGGTGGCGGCGGCGCGCCTGCTGTTGATCGACGATCTCGATGGGCTGGAAGACGAAACCGCGCTGTTCCACCTGCACAACCTAGCCCGCGAGGCGGGATGCTCCCTGGTGCTGGCCGCGTCGCAGCCGCCGGCCCACCTGCCGCTGCGTCTGCCCGACCTGGCCTCGCGGCTGCGCGCCTTGCCGGCGGTGGGCATCGGCGCTCCCGACGACGCGGTGTTGGCGGCGGTGATCGTCAAGCAGTTCGCCGACCGCCAGTTGGCGGTGGGCGAGGGGGTGGTGTCCTATCTGGTGGGGCGAATGGAACGCAGCTTCGCCGCCGCCCGCGCCGTGGTCGAGGCGCTGGACCGCGCCAGCCTGGCGGAACGCCGGGCGGTGACGGTCCGCTTGGCCCGCGCCGTGCTGGAGCGTTAGGCGCGGCGCCGGGACCACCGAGGTTTGCGCCCGGCGAGGGACGCGCCTAACTCCTCGGCGGCACTGCGAACGGGCGGTCGTGGTCGAGGCAGGGAATCTTGCGCCGCGCTTCGGCCACCTTGCCGGGGTCGATGTCGGCCATCACCCAGCCGGGCCGTTCCAGGGCGTCGGCCAGGATCTCGCCCCAGGGCGAGACGATCAGCGTGTGGCCGTAGGTTTCGCGGTTGCCGGCATGGCTGCCGACCTGGGCGGGGGCGAAGACGTAGCAGCCGGTCTCGATGGCCCGCGCCCGCAGAAGGATGTGCCAATGGGCCTTGCCGGTGGTCTTGGTGAAGGCGGCCGGCACCGCCAGGAAATCGCAGCCGGCCTTGGCCAGCGCCCGGTAGAGATGGGGGAAACGCAGATCGTAGCAGATGGACAGGCCCAGCCGCCCCCAGGGCAGGTCCACCGCCACGGCGTGGTCGCCGGGCTGGAAGGTGGCGGATTCGCGATAGACCTCGCCCAGCCCCAGATCAACGTCGAACATGTGGATCTTGTCGTAGCGCGCCGCGACGCTGCCGTCGGGGCGGATCACGAAATTGCGGTTGGCCACCATGCCGCCGTCCAGCAGGCAGGCCAGCGAGCCGGTATGCAGCCAGCAA
>JAKAFA010000207.1 GCA_021818185.1 Pseudomonadota bacterium
TCGGCCGGCCGACGGTGATCAACAACGTCATCACCCTGGCGGCGGTGCCGCTGATCCTGGCGCGCGGGGCCGATTTCTACCGCGATTACGGCATGGGCCGGTCGCGCGGCACCCTGCCGTTCCAACTGGCCGGCAACGTCCGCCGCGGCGGCCTGGTGGAAAAGGCGTTCGGCCTGACCCTGGGCGAGCTGATCCACGATTTCGGCGGCGGCACCCGCAGCGGCCGGCCGGTGCGCGCCGTGCAGGTGGGCGGGCCGCTGGGCGCCTATCTGCCGCCGGCGCTGTTCACCACCCCGCTGGACTACGAGGCGCTGGCCGCCGCGGGCGGCATGCTGGGCCATGGCGGCGTGGTGGTGTTCGACGACACGGTGGACATGGCGGCGCAGGCCCGCTTCGCCATGGAATTCTGCGCCGCCGAATCCTGCGGCAAGTGTACGCCCTGCCGCATCGGCGCGGTCCGCGGGGTCGAGGTGATCGACCGCATCCGCGCCGGCACCGACCGCGACGCCCAGATCGGCCTGCTGCGCGACCTGTGCGACGTCATGCAGGCCGGCTCGCTGTGCGCCATGGGCGGGCTGACGCCCCATCCGGTGCTGTCCGCCCTCGACCACTTCCCCGAAGACTTCGCCGGCTCCCGTTCCCCGGTTACCGCGGTGTAGGCATCATGGACAACATCCGTCGCGCCGATTACGGCACTCCCCCCCACCAGTCGTCCGAAACGGTGTCGCTGACCATCGACGGCATTGCCGTCACCGTTCCGGCCGGCACCTCGCTGATGCGCGCCGCCGCCCAGGCCGGCATCACCATCCCCCGGCTGTGCGCCACCGATACCCTGGAGGCGTTCGGGTCCTGCCGCCTCTGTCTGGTCGAGGTCGAAGGGCGGCGCGGCCTGCCCGCCTCGTGCACCACGCCGGCCGAGGAGGGGATGGCCGTCCTGACCCAGACGCCGCGGCTGGCCGATATCCGCCGGGGGGTGATGGAGCTTTACATCAGCGACCATCCCCTCGACTGCCTGACCTGCGCCGCCAACGGCAATTGCGAATTGCAGACCATGGCCGGCGCCGTGGGCCTGCGCGAGGTGCGCTACGGGATGGATGGCGCCAACCACCTGCGCGACGCCCCCGACCGGTCCAACCCCTATTTCACCTATGATCCGGCCAAGTGCATCGTCTGCTCCCGCTGCGTGCGCGCCTGCGAAGAGATCCAGGGGACTTTCGCGCTGACCGTCGCCGGCCGCGGCTTCGCCTCGCGCATCGCCGCCGGGGAAAGCCAGCCCTTCATGGACTCCGAATGCGTCTCGTGCGGGGCCTGCGTCGCCGCCTGCCCGACCGCCACCTTGATGGAGAATTCGGTCATCGCCGCCGGCCAGGCCGAGCGCAGCGTGGTGACCACCTGCGCCTATTGCGGCGTGGGATGCAGTTTCCGCGCCGAGGTCAAGGGCAACCAGGTGGTCCGCATGGTGCCCAACAAGGACGGCCACGCCAATCACGGCCATGCCTGCGTCAAGGGCCGCTTCGCCTGGGGCTACGCCACCCACAAGGACCGGCTGACCAAGCCGATGATCCGCGCCGCCATCTCCGATCCCTGGCGCGAGGTGTCGTGGGACGAGGCCATCGCCCATGTCGCCCGCGAATTCCGCCGCATCCAGGAGAAATACGGCCGCGATGCGGTCGGCGGTCTGGTGTCGTCGCGCTGCACCAACGAGGAGGCCTATCTGGTCCAGAAGCTGGTGCGCGCCGCCTTCGGCAACAACAACGTCGATACCTGCGCCCGCGTCTGCCATTCGCCCACCGGCTACGGCCTGAAGCAGACCCTGGGGGAATCGGCCGGCACCCAGGCCTTCACCTCGGTGGACGAAGCCGACGTCATCATGGTGATCGGTGCCAATCCCACCGACGGCCACCCGGTCTTCGCCTCGCGCCTCAAGCGGCGCCTGCGCCAGGGAGCCCGGCTGATCGTCGTCGATCCGCGGGCCATCGACATGGTGAAAAGCCCGCATATCCGCGCCGACCACCATCTGAAGCTGCGCCCCGGCACCAATGTCGCGGTGCTGACCGCCCTGGCCCACGTGGTGGTTACCGAGGGGCTGGTGGCGGCCGATTACGTCGCCGAGCGCTGCGACCTCCCGTCCTTCGAGCAATGGCGGGACTTCGTCGCCCGGCCCGAGAATTCGCCGGAAGCCATGGAGGCCGCCTCCGGTGTTCCCGCCGCCGAACTGCGCGCCGCCGCCCGCCTGTTCGCCACCGGCGGCAACGGCGCCATCTATTACGGCCTGGGGGTGACCGAGCATTCCCAGGGCTCGACCGCGGTGATCGCCATCGCCAACCTGGCCATGGCCACCGGCAATGTCGGGCGCGAGGGGGTGGGGGTGAACCCGATGCGCGGCCAGAACAACGTCCAGGGCTCGTGTGACATGGGCTCGTTCCCGCACGAACTTCCCGGTTATCGCCACGTGTCGGACGATGCGGTGCGCGGTGCCTTCGAGGCCCATTGGGGCATCGGCCTCGAGGCCGAGCCGGGCCTGCGCATTCCCAATATGCTGGACGCCGCGGTGGGCGGTTCGTTCAAGGGGCTTTACTGCCAGGGCGAGGATATCGCGCAGAGCGATCCCAACATCCAACACGTCGCCGAAGCGCTACGCTCGCTGGAATGCCTGGTGGTGCAGGATCTGTTCCTCAACGAGACCGCCAAATACGCCCACGTCTTCCTGCCCGGCGCCTCGTTCCTGGAAAAGGACGGCACCTTCACCAACGCCGAGCGGCGCATCTCGCCGGTGCGCAAGGTGATGCCGCCGCTCTCCGGCCTGGCGGACTGGGAGGTGACCATGGCGTTGTCCAACGCGCTGGGCTATCCCATGGCCTATGCCCATCCCTCGGAGATCATGGCCGAGATCGCGGCGCTGACCCCGACCTTCGCCAGCGTGACCTACGAGAAGCTGGAGGACCTGGGCAGCATCCAATGGCCATGCACCGCCGAGGCCCCGGCCGGCACGCCGACCATGCATGTCGGCCGCTTCGTGCGCGGCAAGGGGCGCTTCATGCCGACCCAGTACGTGCCCACCGACGAAAAGGTGACGCGCCGTTTCCCGCTGCTGCTCACCACCGGGCGCATCCTGTCGCAGTACAACGTCGGCGCCCAGACCCGGCGTACCGCCAACACCTCGTTCGTCGAATGCGACGTGCTGGAGATGCATCCCCAGGATGCCGAGGACCGGGGCATTGTCGAGGGCGACCGGGTGGCGGTGGAATCCCGGGCCGGCCGCACGGTTCTTCCGGTAACCATTACCGAGCGGGTGCAGCCCGGCGTGGTCTACACCACCTTCCATTTCCCCGAATCGGGGGCCAACGTGGTGACCACCGACAATTCCGACTGGGCGACCAATTGCCCGGAATACAAGGTGACGGCGGTCCAGGTCAGCCCGGTCAACCAGCCGGCCGACTGGCAGCACCATCACCACGCCTTCACCCGGCGGCAGCACGAATTGCTGGCGCGGCGGGCGGCCGATGAGTGAGCGCGTGCTCCCCACTCTCCCCGGACCGGAGGCCCCCGAGGAGGATGCCCACGGGCCCGGCGCGTTCGGGCCGGTGGGGCGGGTCGGCGCCTGGCGCTGGAGCGGTGCCGATGGGGCGCGGCCCTGCGACGACGACGTGGTGGCCGAGGTGCCGGTGGCCCTGGAATACAACGGCATCGCCCATACGGTGATGCTGGCCTCGCCGGCCGACCTGGAGGATTTCGCCTGCGGCTTCAGCCTGACCGAGGGGATCATCGCCCGTCCCCGCGACATCCGCGACATCGAGCGGGTCGATACCGCCACCGGCGTGGAAATGCGCCTGACCATCGCCGCCGAACGGTTCTCGGCGCTGAAGGGCCATCGTCGCAGCTTGGCCGGACGCACCGGCTGCGGCCTGTGCGGCGCCGAAAGCCTGGGCCAGGTGGTGCGCGACCTGCCGCCGGTCGCCGCACCGGTCCGCCTCACGCCGGCCGCGTTGCAGCGGGGGCTGGCGGACCTGGCCGAGCGCCAACCGGTGCAGCGGCGCACCGGCGCCGCCCATGCCGCCGCCTGGATCGACCCCTCGGGAGCGGTGGTCGCCCTGCGCGAGGATGTCGGCCGCCACAACGCGCTCGACAAGCTGGCCGGCGCGCTGGCCCGCGGCGGGGTGGATTGCAGCGCGGGGGCGGTGCTGGTCACCAGCCGCGCCAGCTACGAAATGGTTCAGAAGGCCGCCGCCATGGGCATCGGCCTCCTGGCGGCCATTTCCGCTCCCACGACGTTGGCGGTGGATCTGGCCGCCCGGCTGAACCTGACCCTGGTCGGCTTCCTGCGTCCCGGCAGCTTCATGGTCTATACCCATCCCTGGCGCCTGCATTCGGAGTGAGGATCTTCCCATGGACCCCCAGCGGCTGATCAAAATGGCCAACCAGATCGCGGCCTTTTTCGAGGTGATGCCCGACCGCGCCCAGGCCGCCGCCGAAGTGGCGGGGCATATCCGCCGGACCTGGGACCCCCGCATGCGCCGTGCGTTGTTCGCTCATCTGGCCGCCGACGGCGAGGCGGATCTCAGCCCCCTGGCGCGCGAAGCGGTGGTCGCCCATCGCACCCTGCTGGAGCCGGGTTCCTGATCCCCGGCCTGTGCGTTTCCGTGGGGCTGGGTCTTGCTAACCCCGTGATTCGCAGGCAGTATCCCCCTTGAACGGATGGCCTGGGCCGTCCGGCGGTATGTCTATGGTTCTACCCGTGAGCGACGCCACCACGTCATCGCAATTCGAGGCCAAGGTCACCGAACTGGTGCAGGCGACCCGCGGTCTGCCGATCCCGCATCTGCTGCAGTTGCGGCGGCTGACCATGGCCGATCCCGAAAGCCTGCGGTGGGCCAGCGAACGCCAGCTTGGCGTCGTATTCCAGTTGATCCTGACCCAGGCGATCGAGGCGATGCCCTTCGACGAACTGGATGCCGCTAGTCTGCGCCATTTCGACCCCTTGCTGCCGCCCGGCGACGACGAATCCCGCGACAAGGACCGCTGGCTGCTGTTCGAACTGGCCCGCAAGCGCCTGTCACAGGCGCCCAAGCCGGTGGTGCACTCCACCGATCCCGACGACATCGCGCCGCCGCTGCCCGACGAGGAACCGGTGGTGGCCGCCGATTTCGCCACTCTGTTCGACGAAACCCTGGCGCGCTACATCCACCGCACCCTGACGGTGCTGGCCACCCCGGCCGAACGGGTGCACACGCCGAAGCCCTTCTACCTCCACCCCGGATTCGCCGCCTCGTACGATCAGGTGCTGCGCCGCTTCCTGCTGCCGGATGTCCGCCACACCAAGCGGGTGCGCGCCCTGGCGGAGGGCCGTAAATGGGACGAGCACGGCTATGGCCGGCTGATCGCCCTGGTCCAGAGCGGCGACGAGTCCAACCCCATCCTGGAGTCCTGGGATTCCCGTTGGAAGGCCTGCAATGCCCAGGGCGTCGGGCAAAAAGGCCACGCCCGCCTGTGGGAAGCATTCGCCACCGCCGCCGAGGCGGGCGGCTGGGCGGCGCCCACCGAGGCGGAGATCCCCCTGCTGCGCCTAGTGGTGCGCTGGGACGCCGAGCAACTCGGCGCCGGCTGGCGCGAGATGGCCCAGACCTACCAGCAGGAATTCGCTCCCAAGAACAGGGCGGAGCAGGCCCGGCCGGGGGCGTTCCGCGACTGCCTGGTAAAATGGGTGCGCGCGCTTCCCCATCGGGCCGGCGACGTGCTGGCCATCAAGGCCTTCATCACCCTGCCCAAATGCGACCGCATGTTCCTGCGCTCGCTGATCCAAAGCCTGGGCACCTCTCAGGCCGCGCGCCGCCACGCGGCACCGGTGCTGGTCGCGTATTTCGAGAACCTGCCGCCCTGAGGCCTTAGCCCCACTCGCCCCCCAGGAAGCGCACCGGCGCCCCGGCCGGCTGGTCCAGCAACTGGCCGTCGCGCATCACCACGCGGCCGCGCACGATGGTGGCGATGGGCCAGCCGACCACGCGGGTGCCGTCGAACGGCGTCCAGCCGCAGCGGCTGGCGATCCACTGGTTGGTGATCACCCGTTCGGCCTTCATGTCCACCACGGTGAAATCGGCGTCGTAGCCCAGCGCGATACGGCCCTTGCCGACGATGCCGTAGATGTGGGCCGGCCCGGAGGCGGTCAGGTCGACGAAGCGTTCCAGCGACAGCCGGCCGGCATTGACATGGTCCAGCATCAGCGGCACCAGGGTCTGCACCCCGGTCATGCCCGACGGGCTTTGGGGGTAGGGCTTGTCCTTTTCCTCGCGGGTATGGGGGGCGTGGTCCGAGCCCAGCACGTCCACCACGCCCTCGGCCACCGCCCGCCACAGGGCCTCGCGGTGGCGGGCCTCGCGGATCGGCGGGTTCATCTGGGCATAGGTGCCCAGGCGGTCGTAGCAGTCCGGCGCCGCCAGGGTCAGGTGCTGCGGCGTGGTCTCGACCGTCGCCAGATCCTTGTGGCCGGCCAGGAACTCCATCTCCTCGGCGGTGGTGACGTGCAGCACGTGCACCGGGCGACGGGCCTGTTCGGCCAGGCGCACCAGCCGGCGGGTGGCGGCAAGCGCCGTCTCGACGTCCCGCCATTCGGGATGGCGGCGGGGATGGGCGCCGCCCTCGATCAGCGCCTTGCGCTCGGCGAGGCGCGCCTCGTCCTCGCAATGGACCGCCACGCGGCGGCGGCCGCTCGCCAGCACCCGGCCCAGGGTCTCGTCGTCGGCCACCAGCAGCGAGCCGGTGGACGAGAGA
>JAKAFA010000208.1 GCA_021818185.1 Pseudomonadota bacterium
AGGCCCGGCTCCTTAGCGGAGAGCTAAGACTCAATGACGATTTCCATTGGACGATGGATGTGTTGGCAAGCCATGAAGACGAGATGGCGATGCAAGCCAAATTTCCAGACTGGAACAGGCAGCACTCCATTCGGACACAGCCAATACAATATGCGCGATTGCTGGCGAAAATCGCCTTCGCGTACGCCGTGGCTGAATACGGCCTTGACGGTTTTACCCCCACGATCCAAAGCGTGATCCTGGGGCATTCTGATGATTGTTTTGCTGTGGTGGGCGGCACTCTTGATGTTCGCGCCGCGATCCCCGGGGGCGACCACATAACAAATCTCCTTCTTCGCTTTCGCAGTCCCACCAGGGCGTTTCTCGTAGTTGAATTGCGCCTTTTCTCCCAGATGACTACCCCTGAATATCATGTAGTCGTTGGCGAGGTAGACCTTGAGGACCCATCCCACCGTTCGGCCTTTGAGGCGTTTCGGCTCGCAGGTCGGTTTGTTGGTTTACCGGACGCGTAACCGCCCAGGTTCGCGCGCACTTCTGTTTGCCGGGAGCAAGGCGCCAAAAATCGTCGCACTCGGGGAAGATCACGAGCACGACGGCGTGCAGAGGCGCGGTCTCGCCCACACCCTCATAGCGCAATCGCGAAAACGTAGTGCTCGTCATCGCCCGCCACGGCACGCCACCGCACCTCTCCTCCTTAAATTTCAACTTGCCCCTTTGTCCATGCCATTGGCCCAGACCGGGCTGGGGCGGGCGGCATCGACACGGCGGAAACGATCAGTCGGGGCAGGCCGGGACGTTCCGGCGCTGCACCGCGCGGCGCCACAGAAGGAACGAGGCGGTCAGCCCCAGGGGCAGATGCCGACCGCCAGCGGGAACCGGCCATCGGGATGATCGATGACCAGGGGCAGCAGCCCGACCGCAAGGGCGGGCGGAACCCGGAAGCGGAACAGCCGCAACACGACGATGCCGGCCGCCATGCTGGCAATCGCCGCCGTCGGCCCCGCCCCCAGCAGCCGGACGAAGAAAAGGCCGGCCGCCGCCGTGGCGGCGCAGGCGAGCGGCAGACGCAACGGGCGTTCGGCCCAGGGGCAGATGGCGGAATGGGCGAACATTTCGAAGCCGATCACCACCAGGGGCGGGAAGAGCAGGAAGCGCCAGCCGGCCGCCGCGGCCAGGACGGCATCAATGACCAGGAAACCCAGGAAATAGGGGACCCAAGAATAATCGGCGGGCGGCATCTCGATGAGGTCGTCGATGAGATCGGCCGTCGGCATGGGGGCCGGGGGTGGAGGAACGGCGCGGCGGACCAGGACCGACAGTCCGGCCAGCACGGCGGTCCCCACCACGATGGCCGGCGGGTACCACCAGCTGGTGACGTCGAGCGTCACCGGCAGCAGGCCGGCGGAAATGGCCGGAGCGATGGGCGACCGCAGCAACCGGATGACCAGCATCGCCGCGGCGACCGCCAGGAGGACGGACGGCACTCCGTAAGCCATGGTGCGGGCGATGAGCGTGCCCAGCGCCGCCGTGACCGCCGGGGTGACGACCAACAGAACCGGAGCCCGAGCCCAGGTTCCCCACGGGCGGGTGAAGACGTCGTGGGCCAGCGCGCCAAGCTCGGGAAACAGCACATAAGGGACGCCGGTCGCCTGCGCCAGCCCGGCGATGCCGCCGATATAGCCGGCGGCGGCCACCTCCGCCACCATGCGGCGCGCCGCGCCCGCCCCCTTTCTCCACCTGGACATGTTCCCCCCCGATCCGCGGCGGCGCCCCCCGTCGCCGCCGGATGCGGATTGCCGTGCCCACGCCGGGCACGGCGCGGCTCCCCACCGTAGCGGCTAATGGTGGGAGCTGGCCATCAATTTCAACATCTTGACGTTGATCGCCAGGAACCGGAAGCATTGCCAGGGAAGCGAGGTGCGCATCCACCGGGTCAGGCCGGTCGGCTCCGGGGCATAGGACGGGGTGCTGTAGGGTGCCTGATGGGACATCGAACCCTCCTTAATCCGGCAGCAGCGACCAGCCGGGCCGCAGCTTCGCCTGGTAGATGAAGGCGTGGTGAAGCAACAGCTTCATCCAATGGCCGGCTAGACCGATTTCACCGAAGGTCAGATCGAGATCGCGGCCATGGTCCGGGTATTTTTCGTAATTGGGCACCACCGGATAGAGCGCCATGGTTACCGCAGTCCCCCGCAGCAGGTGCGACCCGGTGGAGGCGACGCAGGCCGCCCCCATTTCCGCCATCGAGGCGGTATGGGTGGGCCGCTCGGCACCGCGGATCATGTCGCGGATGCTGGCCGCCACCGCCTTGGCCATGGCGGCCGACGGCATGCCGGTGCGCGGCGGCGCCGGATTGATGGCGGTGCCGTTCGGACTCTGCATCGGCTTGCTGATGAGATGCGGCGGGGCGAAGGCAATCCCCACCGCGAACATGTTGGCGTAATGGGGCGACTGATAGGTCTTGGGCCAGTCCTTGGCGCCCCATTCCGCGTAAGGACGCGGCCCATAATCGGCATCTACCCGCATGAAGCCGTTCGGCGCAAACAGGGTCCCGGTGATGTCCCCCCCGTTGCGGTCAAAGGCTTTCAGCCCGACGCCCTTGAAGGGCGGGATCAGCATGGCGAAATCGAAATCCAGGTCGTGGAAGGTTCCGTCCAACAACTCGTAATGGATTTTCCCCGGCTCGACGTTGGTGACATGGGCCCGGGTGATCCAGTCGATCCCGCGTTCCGCCATCAGCGATTCCGAGAAGATCTTGGCATTGGTGATGTACCCGCCGCGGCGGATGCTGACGCCGCCCATGCCGAAGTCGCCAAGCTCGTACTCGTTGCTCAGCCAGACCAGCTTGGCCTTCTCCCGCACCCCCTCTTCGCGCAAGGCATGGTCAATGTTGTAGATATACTCGAACGCCGCCCCCTGGCAGGTGCAGGTGCCGTGGCCGGTCCCCACCACCAGGGTGCGGGCTTCGCCGCGGCGCAGAGCCGCGATGATTTCCTGCAGGCGCGTATTGGCTTCGAGGGCGTGGCCGACCGTACAGACCGACACGGTGTGCCCATGGTCCGGCCCGAGGCCGGGGGTCGCCGCGAAGTCCAGCTTCGGCCCGGTTGCGTTGATCAGGTAGTCGTAGGAAATCTCGGCCACTTGCCCCGAGCGGGCGCCATCGGTGTACTCGATGGTAACGAACGGCATCGCGCCGGCCGCGTTTCCTTCGGGATGGATCGAGACGGCGCGCGCCTGGTGGAAGACGACATGGGTCTTCCGGTAGACCTCGGCCAGGTCGAAAGTGACGTCCTTCTCCGCCATCTGGCCGACACCGACCCAGATGTTGGACGGAATCCAATTCCATTTCGGCTGGGGCGACACGACAACGACTTCGTGATGTCCCCCGAGCCACAGATTGAGGTAGCGCGCCGCGGTGTGCCCCGCGATTCCCGCTCCCAGGATGACGATCCTCGCCATAATAGACACCTCTAAAATTAGAGATGACTAATTTTAGCAGATGCCGCGACAAGAAGGAATGATGACAATACGCAGACGAAGAAAAATTTCCGCCGATCAAGCCGGCGCCCTATGTCTTTCTGAGAGCAAGACGGAGCCTGCGCCCCTTTTACGGGAACGCAGGCCCAGACTGGCACGAGTTCGTTATTTTATTATTTAGGCATGCCGCACTGTTTTTCAAATTGTGGCGTCGGCATCTCTGAACACCACATAGATGGCGGGGATGACCAGAAGCGTCAGCAGGGTCGAAGACGCCAGGCCGAACAGCAGGGAAATGGCCAATCCCTGGAAGATTGGATCCGTCAGGATGGTCGCCGCGCCGATCATGGCGGATAGGGCGGTCAGCAGGATGGGCTTGAACCGGATGGCCCCGGCCTCGAGCAAGACCTTGCGCAGGGTTTTCCCCTGTCCTTGGCCGTGGCGGATGAAATCGACCAGCAGGATGGAATTGCGCACGATGATGCCGGCCAGGGCAATGAAGCCGATCATCGAGGTGGCGGTGAACGGCGCCCCGAACAGCAGGTGGCCGAACACGATGCCGATCAGCGTCAGCGGTACCGGAGTCAGGATCACCAGCGGCAGTTTGAAGCTGCCGAACTGGGCCACCACCAGGATGTAGATGCCGAGGATGGCGACGCCGAAGGCGGCGCCCATATCGCGGAAGGTCACATAGGTGATCTCCCATTCGCCGTCCCACAGGATCGACGGGGTCGATTCGTCGGTGGGCTGGCCGTGCATCCGCACCTTGGGCATGGGCAGCTTGCCCCAGTCGTGCTTGGCGATGGCGCTGTCGACCGCCAGCATGCCGTAGATCGGGGCCTCGTAGGCGCCGGCCAGATCGGCCATCACCATGTCGGCGGTCCGGGAATCCCGGCGGAAGATCGGGGTCGAGCCCAGAACCCGGTCGACATGGACCAACTCGCCCAGTTCCACCGTCGTCCGCCGCCCATGGGAACGGGGGGAGGAAGGACGGGAAACGGGGATCGGCGTGGTCAGCAGCTTCCGCGACCAGGCCCGGCCGTTTTTCGGCAGCGCGACCACCAGGTCAAGCGGCGTGCGCCCGCCGCCGCGCTGGGAATAGCCCACCCGCTGCCCGCTTAGAAGCCCGCGCAGGGTATTGAGCACGGCATCCTCCTCGACGCCGAAATATTCCAGCTTGTCGCGGTCGATGGTGATCCTCACCTGGGGTTCGGGCAGCCCGTAGGAATCCCCCACGTCGACGATGAAGGGGATCTGCCGGAAGATGCCTTTCAACTGCTCGGCCACCGCGCGGCGTGTCGCGGCGTCGGGGCCATAGACCTCGGCCAGCAGGGTGGCCAGCACCGGCGGTCCCGGCGGCACCTCGACGACGCGCAGCGTCGTCCCCGCCGGCAGCGGCAGGCCTTTCAGCTTCTGCCGCAGTTCCAGGGCGATGGCGTGGCTGCTGCGCGAGCGGTCCGATTTGGGCAGCAGATTGACCTGCAATTCGCCCATCTCGGGCGAGTGGCGCAGGTAATAGTGCCGCACCAGGCCGTTGAAGTTGAACGGGGCCGGCTCGCCGGCATAGCTTTGCAGCGACAAGGTTTCGGGCAGGGTGCGGGCAATGGTGGCGGCTTCGAACAGGACACGCTCGGTATCCTCGACGCTCGATCCCCGCGGCAGATCCAGCACCACCTCCAACTCCGACTTGTTGTCGAAGGGCAGCAGCTTGACCGTCACCGACTTGGTGGCGAACAGCATGCAGCTCAGCACCGTGGCGATGGCCACTCCGGCCAGGAACCAGCCCGAGCGGCGGCGGCTGGACAGCAGCGGCGCCGCGACCCGGTGGTAGAGCAGGCCCAGGCGGCTTCTGCTGTGCCCATCTCCGTGGCCGTGCGCCGCCCCGCCGCCCCTGTTCAGCTTCAGCATCAACCACGGCGCGATGACCATGGCGACCACGAACGAGAACAGCATGGCCGCCGAGGCGTTGGCCGGGATCGGCGCCATATAGGGCCCCATCAGGCCCGAGACGAACAGCATCGGCAGCAGCGCCGCGATCACCGTCAGGGTGGCGATGACGGTCGGATTGCCGACCTCCGCCACCGCCTCGATGGCGGCGGTCTTGCGGTCGCGCCCGTCCTTCATCGCCCAATGGCGGGCGATGTTCTCGACCACCACGATGGCGTCGTCCACCAGGATGCCGATGGAAAAGATCAGCGCGAACAGGCTGACCCGGTTGATGGTGTAGCCCATCAGTTCCGAAGCGAACATGGTCAGCAGCACGGTGGTGGGAATTACCACCAGCGTCACCACCGCCTCGCGCTTGCCCACCGCCATCAGGATCAGGGCGACGATGGAGACGGTGGCCAGGCCCAGGTGGAACAGCAGCTCGTTGGCCTTGTCGTTGGCGGTCCGGCCGTAATTGCGCGTCACCTCGACATTGAGGTCGGCCGGGATCAGCGAGCCCTTCAGGGTCTGCAACCGTTCAAGGATGTCCCGCGATACCACCACGGCGTTGGCGCCGGCCCGCTTGGCCAGGGCGACGGTGGCGGCCGGCGTGCGCAGCCAGGTCTTGCCGCCCGCCTTGCGCTCCGTCCACACTTGGGCTTCGTTGCCGGCGGCGGCGCCGACCACCACTTTGGCGACGTCGCGCAGATAGACGGGGTGGCCGTTGCGGCTGGTCAGCTGCAACAGGCCGATATCGGCCGGGCCGTTCAGGGAGCGTCCGGCCACCACCATGCGGTATTGCCCGCGGTCGCGCACGAAGCCTTCCAGGACGGTGCTGTTGGCCTCGCGCACCTTGGCTTCCACCTGGAACAGGTCGAGGCCGTACAGGGCCAGCTTCTCGGGATCGGGCTCGATCCGCACCTCGTCGTCGGCGCTGCCCGACACATAGGTGAGGCCGATATTGTCGACCTTGGTCAGCTCCAGCCGCAGCTTCTCGGCCAGCCGGGTCAGGTCGGCGCCGGTCCAGCGACCCGCCGCCTCGGGCTTGGGCGACAGGGTCAGCGTCACCACGGCGACGTCGTTGATGCCGTGCTTGACGATCACCGGCTCACGAATGCCGGTGGGCATCTGCGGAAAATTGGCGCGGAGGCGTTCGTGCACGCGCAGCACCGCGTCGTCGCCCGAGGTGCCGACCTTGAAGCGCGCGGTCACCACCACGCCGCCGTCCTGGGTCTGGCTGTAGACGTGCTCGACGCCGTTGATGCCCTTGATGATGGCTTCCAGCGGCTTGGTGACCAGTTCGAGGGCGTCGTTGGTGGAAAGCCCG
>JAKAFA010000209.1 GCA_021818185.1 Pseudomonadota bacterium
TGGGGCCACCCGGCGATGAAGCTGTCGCCCGAGGTGAACCTGCTGGCGGTGACCCACTACCTCCAGGCGCTGGAGGCGCAGCGCCACGCCAACAAGATCGTCACCATCCTGGGTTCGAAGTCGCCGCACATCCAGAACTTGGCGGTGGGCGGCGTCTCCAACCCCATCAACCTCGACAGCCAGTCGACGCTGACCATCGACCGCCTGGTGGCGGTCAAGACCCATATCGACGCCCTGCGCGACTTCATCCTCCAGGTCTACCTGCCCGACGTGGCGGCCATCGGCGCCTTCTATGCCGACTGGACCCGGCACGGCGAGGGCATCACCAACTACCTGTCGGCCCCCGACTTCCCCATGGATTCCAAGGGCACCCAGTTCCTGGTTCCCGGCGGCTACATCCCGGAAAAGAACCTGGCCAAGTACCAACCCATCAAGGTGTTCGGCGACGACTTCCTGGGCAAGGGCGTCGAGGAATCGGTCAAGCATGCCTGGTACACCTATTCCCGGCCGGGTCCGCTGCACCCCTATCACGGCGAAACCACGCCGCATTACACCGACTTCCAGGACGACGGGAAGTATTCCTGGCTGAAGTCGCCGACCTTCTACGGCAAGCGCGCCCAGGTCGGCCCGCTGGCCAACGTGCTGTGCGGCATCGCCGCCGGCCACAAGCCGACCATCGGCTATGCCAACAAGATGCTGGACAGCGTCTCGTCGCTGGTGGGCTCGAAGGTCGGGCTGGACGCCCTGCATTCCACCATCGGCCGCCATGCCGCCCGCGCCGTGCGCTGCGCCGTGGTGCACGAGGTGCTGACCCAGAACTGGCAGGCGTTGATCGACAATATCGGCCGCGGCGACACCACCACCTTCAACCAGCCGCATTTCCCCAAGGGCGAGGTGATGGGCTTCGGCTTCCACGAGGCGCCGCGCGGCCTGTTGTCCCACTGGACGGTGATCCGCGATGGCAAGATCGCCAATTACCAGTGCGTGGTTCCCTCCACCTGGAACGCCGGCCCGCGCGACGAGAACGACATCATGGGCCCCTACGAGGCCTCGCTGATGGACAATCCCGTCGCCGATGCCGAGCGGCCGCTGGAGGTGCTGCGCACCGTCCACTCCTTCGATCCCTGCCTGGCCTGCGCCGTCCACGTACAGGACGACGAGGGCAACCCGGTGGTTCAGGTCAAGGCGGTCTGAGCCGTGGCATAATCCGCCGCGCCGCCGGGTCCCGCCCGGCGGCGCGGCGGAACGATGAGGAGCAAGCGGATGCGCGTCGTGGTGCTGGGGGTCGGCAACATACTCCTCTCGGACGAGGGGATCGGAGTGCATGCGGTCACCCGACTGGCCGAGAGCTATGACCTGCCGCCCGAGGTCGAGGTGATCGACGGCGGCACCTCGGGCATGGATTGCCTGGACCAGTTGGCGGAGGCCGATCTGCTGCTGATCGCCGATTGCATGCGCTCGAAGAAGGCCCCGGGCACCATCACCCGGCTGGGCGGCGACCAATTGCAGGCCTTCTTCAAGACCAAGGTGTCGCCCCATCAGGTCGGGCTGTCCGACGTGCTGGCCACCCTCAATCTGCACGGCATCCAGCCGCGCCAGACGGTGCTGCTGGGCGTCGAGCCCCAGTCCTTCGCCCTGGGGATGGAGCCCACCCCCGCGGTGGCGGCCAGCCTGCCGGCCATGGTCGAAGCCCTGGCGGCCGAACTGGCGGCCTTCGGCTTGGCGCCGCAGCGGCGGGCGGCGGCCTAGGCCGATGTGCATGGCGGTGCCGTCCCGCATCGTGGCCATCGACGGCGATTGCGCCACCGTCGAAGCCTTTGGCGTCACCCGCACCTGCAGCCTGATGCTGCTGGCCGAGGAGGTGGCGGTGGGCGATTACCTGATCCTGGGCGCCGGCGGCAGCTTCGCCGCCGAACGGGTGCCGGAAGAGGCGGCGCGGGCGGCGCTGGACTACCTCGCCGCGGTGCTGGCCGGCGGCCAGGCCTGATCCCCGGTGTTCCCCGAACCCCGCATCGAGGTGGCCTTGACGGTGTCGGCGGGCGCGGTGGCCGATGTGCGGCTGCGCTCGGGCCGGCTGACCCGGGCGGCCGCCCTGCTGGCTGGCCGGCCGGCCGGCGAAGCCGTCCGGCTGTTGCCCACGGTATTCGCCCTGTGCGGCACCGCCCAGACCCTGGCCGGGCTGGCGGCGGTGGAACAGGCGGCCGGCATCGCGGTGGCCGCGCCGCACCGGGCGGCCCGCCGCCTGCTACTGCTGGCCGAAACGGTGGGCGAGCACGCGCTGGGCATGGCACGCGACTGGCCGGCCCTGCTGGATGAAGCGCCCGACCTCGAAGCCGCCAAGCCCCTGCGCGCCGCGCTGGCCCGCCTGCGCCCGGCGCTTTACCCCCAAGGCGACTGGAGCCGGCCGGGCGGCGGCGAGTTGCGTCCCGACCGCAGCCAATTGGCCGACGCCATCGCCGCGGCCGAAGGGGCGGTGTGCCGCCTGCTGGCCGCCCCGCCCGAGGCGGTGGTCGCCGATCCCGCCGCCCTCACCGCCTGGGCGCGGCAGGGCGCCGCCGCCCCGGCCCGTCTGATGGGCCGGGTCCTGGCCGAGAGGCTGGAGGATTTCGGCTGCGGCGTCTTCCGGCCGATGCCGCCGGGCGGCCCCGCCGATTTGGCCGGGCGATTGGCCGCCGATGCCGATGGATGTTACGTCGCACAACCGGACAGTGCGGGAGAGGTGTTCGAGACAGGGCCGCTGGCCCGGCTGTCGGCGCGCCCCTTGGCGATGGCGCTGATGGCCGAGCACGGCAACGGGTTGCTGGCCCGATTCGCGATAAGGTTGATGGAGCTTAAGGAGGCATTGCGGGACCTCGCGCCTTTGGTGCATGATTTGTTCGACGCCCCCGGCCATGGAACGCCGCCTGATGCGACGGGGACGGGGCTGGGGCTGGTGGAGGCGGCGCGGGGGCTGTTGGCCCATCGCGTCGAGTTGGCGGAAGGCCGGGTGGCCCGTTACCAGATTCTGGCGCCGACCGAGTGGAACTTCCACCCGGCCGGGCCACTGGTGGCGGGGCTGACCGGCGTTCCGGCAGCGGATGTGCGGCGCCGTGCCGCCCTGCTGGTCAATGCCCTCGATCCCTGCGTCGCCTGCGCCGTGGCCGTGGAGGGTGACCCGCCGTGCATGAGATGTCTCTGACCGAGAGTATCGTCCGCATCCTTGACGAACAGGCCGGCATGCACGGCTTTACCAGGATCAAGACGGTCTGGCTGGAAATCGGGGAATTATCCCATGTCGATCCGGAGTCCATCCTGTTCTGCTTCGATGCGGTCAGCCGGGGCAGCCCGGCCGCCGCCGGAGCAAAACTGGAAATCATCCGGGTGCCGGGCAACGCCTGGTGCCTGGATTGCGCGGAATCGGTGGCCATCGGCCGGCGCGGCGATCCCTGCCCGCGCTGCGGCGGCCACGATCTGGCCGTCACCGGCGGCGAGGAATTGCGGGTCAAGGAACTGGAGGTAGAGTGATGTGCACGGTCTGCGGCTGCGGCGACGCCAAGGTGGAGCACCACCACCATGACCATGACCATGACCACCAGCACCATCATGGGCACGACCACGACCACCATCACGATCATGACCACGGGGACCTGCATTTCGGCCTCGGCCTGGCCGGGGTGCATGTCCCCGGCCTGAGCCAGGGCCGCATCGTCCAGATCGAGCAGGACATCCTGGGCCACAACGACCGGCACGCCGCCGGCAACCGTGCCTGGCTGGCCGAACGGGGCATCTTCGCCCTCAACCTGGTGTCCAGTCCCGGCTCGGGCAAGACCACCCTGCTGTGTCGCACCATCGCCGCCCTGGCCGGACGCTTTCCGGTGGCGGTGATCGAAGGCGACCAGCAGACCAGCAACGACGCCGACCGCATCCGCGCCACCGGCGCCCCGGCGGTGCAGGTCAACACCGGCAAGGGCTGCCACCTGGATGCCCATATGGTGGAAAGTGCCCTGGCGCGGCTGGACCCGCCCGAGGATTCGGCGCTGTTCATCGAAAACGTCGGCAATCTGGTCTGCCCCGCCGCTTTCGACCTGGGCGAGGCCTACAAGGTGGCCATCCTGTCGGTGACCGAGGGCGAGGACAAACCGCTGAAATACCCCGACATGTTCGCCGCAGCCGGTTTGATGGTGCTGAACAAGACCGACCTGCTGCCCCATCTGGAGTTCGACGTGGCGGCCTCGATCGCCAATGCCCGGCGCGTCAACCCGGACATCGTGGTGTTGCAACTGTCGGCCCGCACCGGCGAGGGCTTCGACGACTGGCTGGCCTGGATCGTCGAAGGCCGCCGCCGCGCCGTGGCCGAGCGCATCCGCCGGCTGGAGGACAAGCTGGCCGCCGCCAAGGCGAGCCTGGGGGCCTAGCCGCGCCATGACCGCCATCGCCGCCTCCCTCCCCCTGCCCCGTCCGGTCGCCCCGGTCCTGGCGGTGGGGGCATTCCTCAAGAACACCATCTGCGTCACCCGCGGCGCCGAGGCATTCCTGTCGCCGGTGCATGGCGATCTCGGCACCCCCGACGCCATCGCCGCCTTCGAGGCGGCGGCCGAGGCGATGGTGGCCGAACTGAGGGTGTGGCCGGTGGGGGTGGCCCACGACCTGCACCCCGATTTCCACTGCACCCGCTACGCCCAAAGCCTCGACCTCCCGGCCTTGGCGGTGCAGCACCACCACGCCCATGCCGCGGCGCTGGCCGCCGAGCACGGCCATGACGGCCCGCTGCTGGGGCTGTCCCTCGACGGCTATGGCCTGGGGCCGGGCAACCAATCGTGGGGCGGCGAATTGCTGGCGGTGGACGGCGCGTCCTTCCTCCGGCTCGGCCACCTGGCGCCGTTGCCCCAGCCCGGCGGCGACGTGGCGGCCCGCGAACCCTGGCGGATGGCCGCCGCCGTCCTGCACGCCCAGGGCCGCGGCGACGAGATCGCCGGCCGTTTCGCCGCCTTCCCCGCCGCCCGCCATCTGGCCCAGATGCTCGACAAGGGGGTGAATTGCCCGCCCACCTCCTCGGCGGGACGGCTGTTCGACGCCGCCTGCGGCCTGCTGGGCCTCCATCCGGTGGCGGCCTTCGAGGGCCAGGCGCCGATGGCGCTGGAAGCCCTGGCCGCCGCCCCGCGGGTGATGGAGGGTGGCTGGCACCTGGAGGACGGGGTGCTGGACCTGGCGCCGCTGCTGGCCCGCCTGTCGGCCTGCGGCGACGCCGCCGAGGGCGCCAACCTGTTCCATGGCACCCTGATCGCCGCCCTGGCCGAATGGTGCGCCTGGGCCGCCGCCAACAGCGGATTGCGGGTCGTCGCCCTGGGCGGCGGCTGCTTCTTCAACCGCGTGCTGAGCGCCGGACTGGTGGCGGCGCTGGAGGCCCGCGGTCTGCGCTCGCTGACCGCCGCCAAGGTCTCCCCCGGCGATGCCGGCCTGTCGCTGGGCCAGGCCTGGGTCGCCGCCTGTCACTGGTGAAAGGACCGCCTCCATGTGCCTCGCCCTGCCCGCCCTGGTGACCGAAATCCTGCCCGACGACATGGCCAAGGTCGAATTGGGCGGCGTGCGCCAACGGGTGTCGCTGGCCCTGGTCTCCGACGTGGCGCCCGGCGATTACGTCATCGTCCATGTCGGCTACGCCCTGGCCAGGGTCGATCCCGAGGAGGCGGCCAAGACCCTGGCGCTGTTCGCCGAGATTGGCAGTGCGGAGGTTCCGGCGTGAAATACGTCGACGAGTTCCGCGACGGCGCCGTGGCGAAGACGCTGGCCGGGGCCATCGCCGCCGAGGCCGACCCGGCGCGGCGCTACCACATCATGGAATTCTGCGGCGGCCATACCCACGCCATCAGCCGCTACGGCCTGGAAGACCTGCTGCCCGCCAACCTCCGCTTCGTCCACGGGCCGGGCTGCCCGGTCTGCGTGCTGCCGGTGGGCCGCATCGACGCCGCCATCTGGCTGGCCCGCCAGCCGGGGGTGACGCTGTGCACCTATGGCGACATGCTGCGGGTGCCGGGCTCGAAGCGCCTGTCGCTGCTCAAGGCCAAGGCCGAGGGCTGCGATGTGCGCATGGTGGGCTCGACCCTCGACGCCCTGAAACTGGCCCAGGCCCATCCCGACCGCCAGGTGGTGTTCTTCGCCATCGGCTTCGAGACCACCACGCCCCCCACCGCCGTCGCCCTGGTCCAGGCCGAAACCCTGGGGCTGGGCAATTTCTCGGTGTTCTGCAACCACGTGCTGACCCCCTCGGCCATTACCCAGATCCTCGACAGCCCGGAACTGCGCGAGCTGGGCACTGTCAAGCTGGACGCCTTCATCGGCCCGGCCCATGTCTCGACGGTGATCGGCTCGGCGCCCTACGCCTATTTCGCCGAGGAATACCGCAAGCCGGTGGTGATCGCCGGCTTCGAGCCCTTGGACGTGCTCCAGGCGGTGCGGATGCTGGTGCGCCAGATCAACGACGGCCGCTTCGAGGTGGAGAACGAATTCGCCCGCGCCGTCACCCCCGGCGGCAACGTCAAGGCCAAGGCCCTGGTCGCCGAGGTGTTCGAGCTGCGCAAATCCTTCGAATGGCGCGGCCTGGGGCTGGTGCCCTATTCGGCGCTGCGCATCAAGGCCCGCTTCGCCCGCTGGGATGCCGAACGGCGCTGGGAGGTGCCGCAGGACAGCGTGCGATCGG
>JAKAFA010000210.1 GCA_021818185.1 Pseudomonadota bacterium
CCCTGGTGCCGTTGGCGGCGCTCGCCCTGCGGCTGCGCGGTGCGGATCCTTCGCCCTGGCGGGAAGCGGCAAGGGCGATGGCACGGCGGTGCCGCCGGTATTTCGCGGCGGCGGGTGTCGGACTGGCGGCGACCGGAGCGGCCATGGCCTGGACGCTGGCGGGCGGCCCCGGCGCCCCGCACCTGGACAGCCCCTACGGCCGGATCCTGGCGGCCGAGGCGGGGCTCGGCCTGGCAATGCTGGCGCTGGGGACGGCCGGCCGCCTGGTGTTATGGCCGCGGCTGCTCGCCGGCCGGCCGCGCGCCTTCGGAATGGTGGCGACAGCCACCGCCATCGAAGGGCTCCTGGCGTTGGCGGCGATCGCCGCCGGCGCGGTGATGGCCTCGACCCCTCTGGCCGTCGGCTGAGCGGAGCCCCCCGATCCGGCGGGATAAGGAGCCTTCCCCCACCCTCTTCCCGCCGTCAGCCGGGCGAATCCTCCGCGGCGGCCTTCCGCCGCCGCCATAGCGCCACGGCCACGACCGCCGCTCCCGCGCCCGACAACAGGGCCAAAATCAGGAAGACCGGGCGATTGCCCGCCGGGTGCGCCGCTGCCGATGGTTCCGGCGCGGATGTCGGCGCCGGCGCTGCGGTAACAGCCGCCGCCGGGGCCGGTGCGGCGATGGCCGCCGGGGCCGAGGGGGGGGCCTTTGCCTCCAGCGGCGCGACCGCGACCACCTCCCGCGGGGCGGCGGTAGGCGGCGGGGGCTCATGCGCGGGCGGCGCGGTCCGCACCTGCGCCCACCACGGCACGACCGTGTGGACCAGCGAGTGGCGGTGATGGTGGTGGTGGGTTGCGGCACAGGCCGCGACGCCCGGCAGTACCGCCCCGGCGGCGGCCAGCACACCAATAACGAGGCCGGCAGGTCGAAGGGTTTGCGACATGGCCACCAACATAGACCGGCCGCCCTCGATCGGCCAGTCCGCAACGCGATGAATTAGGTCCACCGGCGGCTTCTCGTCGGGCGTGCCATGCCTAACACGCCCTATCACTCGGCGCATCCTGTGAGGTAGGCTGGCGCGCAACGGATCGGCTTCCCTCCCGCCGCAGGCGGGGAGTGCATGCACCATGACTTCACCTTGCGTGATCGATGATTCTTTTCCCGCCCGCGCCGACGGCGACCGGCCGGCCGGCGGCGGGCTGGCCTCCCGCCGCGGGGTGCTGGCCGGGCTCGCCGCCCTGACGGTGTCGGCCTGCGCGTCCCCGCGCCTGCCGCCGCCTCCCGCGCCGCCGGATGATGGACTGGCAGCCCTGGGATTCGACGGCGTCATCGACCTCAGCCACTTCAACCGGGTTTGGGATTTCGCCGCGGCACGGGATGCCGGCGGCATCCGTGCCATCATCCACAAGGCGAGCGAAGGCGCGGACTGGGTCGATCCCGTCTACGGCCAGCGGCGCGAGGCGGCACGGGCGGCGGGGCTGCTCTGGGGCGCCTACCATTTCGGCACGGCCCAGCATCCGGGAGCCGAACAGGCCCAGGCCTTCCTGGCCGCCGCCCAGCCGGGGCCCGACACCCTGCTCGCCCTCGACCTCGAATTGAACGAGCGCCACCCGGCCAACACCATGGACCTTTACCGCGCCGAGGACTTCGTTCAAACCGTGCTGACCGCCACCGGACGGCTGCCGCTGGTCTATGTGCGTCCCGACTGGGCGGACGGTCTGCCGCTGCCCGGCTGGCGCCGCAGCCTGGGCGGCGCCATCCGCCCCGGCTCCATCCTGGCCGAATGCGATCTGTGGCTGGCCGATTATCGCGCCCGGCCCACCCTGCCCCTTGCCTGGCAGCAGCGCGGCTGGCGCCTGTGGCAGTATGCCGGTGATCGCCCCAATGCGTCGAGCGCCCTTTACCAACGGGCGGCCCGCACCATCGCCGGAATCGGCCGTTGCGACCGCAACCTGTTTCCCGGCAAGGCCGCCGCCCTGCCGGTCTATTGGGCGGGCAATCCCATGAGCTGAGGCCCCGGTCATGCCCGCACCAGCCCCAGCGGACGCCCCGGCACATAACCAGGGAAGATCCGCGGCAGGAGGGCGGCAGCGTTGAGGCGGGCGGCCAGAATCTCGGCCAGCACGGCGCGGTAATCGGTGGTGACCGCCAGATCGACGCCGTTATCCAGCCGGCCGCTGGCCAAACCCGGCCACCTGCCGTAGATCCCGCCGCCGTTGACCTTCCCGCCCAGCGCCATCATCACCCCGCCGTGGCCATGGTCGGTGCCATTGCTCTTGTTGGTGCGCAGGCGGCGGCCGAACTCCGTCATCACCACCACGGTCAGACGGTCGTGATAGCGGGCGGTGTCGTTCCAGAAAGCGGCCAGACCGCGGGCGAACTGGCCGGCCAGGGTGGCGAAGCGGCCGCCCATCTGCTCGTGGTGGTCCCAGCCGCCGATATCGACGCAAGCCACCGACAGCCCGATGTCCATCTTGAGCAGTTCGGCCACCGTTTGCAGGGCGCGGCCGGTTTCGGTCGTCTCGTAGGCGGCATTCCTCTCCGGGACATAGGGCAGCACCTTGCCGTCGGGACCGCGCGGCAGGCGGGCGTCGATCGCCGCCAGGTCGCGCAGGGTGTGGCGGGCCGCCCGGCTGAACGGGTCTCCGCCCGCGGCATAGAGTGCGGTCAGCACGTCGCGCGCCTGGGGACCGCCGGGCAGACCCAGGCCGCCACGCAGGTTGGGGATCGCCAGGCTGTCGGCATGGAAGGCCAGGGACTGCGGAATGGCCGGCGTGGTGGCGACGGCCGGCAGCACCGATGGCCGCCCGGCCAGCAGCCGGGTCAGCCAGCCGTCGGTGACCGCCTTGCCGCCGCCGGCCCCGGCCAGTCCCCGCTCCATCAGGTCCTGCGCGACGAAATGGCTACGGGTGCCGTTTTCCAGTCCGGCAGCATGGACGAAGGCGAGCTGGCCGGATTCGTAGAGATCGGCCAGCGGGGCCGCCTCGGGGTGCAGCCGAAAATCAACAGCGGGAGCGAAGCTCTGGCGGAGCGGCCGGCCCGGCCGGGGTCCGTCCGCCCGCACCCGCAGGTCGGGGGCACGGTCGGCAACGTAATTGGGGTCGTCGGTGGGCGCCACCAGCGACAGGCCGTCGCAGCCGCCGCGCTGGAAGATCACCACCAAGGTGTCGCCGGCCCCGCCGGGCTCGGCGGCGAAGGCAAGGTGGCGCAGGCCGGGCAGCAGCGCCGCCGCCGCCCCTGCCCGCATCAGATCCCGTCGCAACATGGCGTGGCTCCCCGTCAGCGCAGGTTGAAGGCCGGACTCATGGCGCAATAGGCCGCCATGCGCCCGGCCAGCCGGACGTAATCGCCGCGCCGGCTGACCGGCGCGTCCGGCGCCAGGCGCATGCCGGCCAGGATGGCGGCAAGGGTGCCGCCCGCCGGCGGCAATCCGGTCAGCATCGCATGCACCCGCCCCACCGCTTCCGTAGCGTCCAGCGCATCGGGCAGCCGCGCCGCGATATCGAAGGGACCGGTACCCCACCAATTGTCGCTGAGCCCCAGCGCCAGCGCCCAGCGGTGCCGCAGCACATGGGAACTCAGCCAATACGCCTGGTCGTCGGGATGGCCGGTGGGCGGCGCCCAGCCGAACAGCCGCTGGCCACTGGCGTCCAGGGCGCCCAGCAGGCCGCTGGTCACCGTGACCTCCGCCCCGGCCCCCCGCGCATAGCCGGCCAGAAGCTCCAGCGGCCGCTTCACCTTGCCGCCGAATCCGTCACGCATGGCCGGTGACTTGGCAATAAAGGCCACCACCCGCCGGATCTGGTCGGGCTTGCGGCGGTTCTCCGCCCACACCTGGGCCGCCTCGGCCACCAGCGCCGGCGGCGGCGTATCGGACACCAGCCGGCGGCACAGCTTGACGCACAGGAAATGTGCGGTGGCGGGGTGGGCGGCCACCAGGTCCAGCACCTTGCGACCATCGGCCAGCGGCGGCTGGAACGGGTCGAAATCGGTGGCCAGCACCCGTTTCTGGTAATTGTCGTGCCAGATTTCGACATAGGTGAAGCGCCCGGTGACCGGCAGGGTCTGGCCGCCACCCAGGCCGGCGCCGTCCTCGATGGTCCAGCCGGTGAAGGCCCGCGCCGCCTCGTAGACATCCTCGTCGATATAGCCTTCCGGCCTTCCCTTCAGCGCGCCGGGAACCTCGCGCCAGCGGTTGTAAAGGTCGTTGAGGTAGGCAGCGCGGCCCAGGGTGTGCAGTTCGAACAGCTCGCGGCCGTAATTCTCGTTGGCGCTGCCGGCGCGTGAGCTGCGATTGCTGAGATAGACCAGCATGGCGGGGCTGCCGGCCACCGCTTCGAGGAACTCCCGGAAATTGCCCAGGGCGTGGGCACGGATGGTCCGGTCGTAATCGGGCAGCGCCGCCGCCACCGCGTGGTCGCCCACAGCACTGACGTTGAAGTGGTTGTGCCAGAAATCCACCAGCACCTCGCGCAATTGCCAGGGCGAATGGATGGCGCGCTGGATGGCGGCCGCGGCGACCTCGCGGCGCGGCAACTGGCGTTCCGGTCCGGCCAAGGGGGCCTTGCGGTCGGTCAGGGGCCAGAGCTGGGCGACATCCTTGTCAAGGGTGGTCAAGGGCCGCAATTCGTCCACCGCCGGCCAGCCCTCGCCGGCACCGTACCTGATCCGCAGGCGGATGGCGGCCAGCCGGGCCAGCATGGCTGGCTCGTCACCGGCCGGCGCACGCAATTGCTCCTCCACCCAGTGGTTCAGGCCCTTGGCCTGGATGAAGGCGCTGTCCTCGGCGCTGGCGCCGAAGGCAAGACGGCCAAGGACCAGCTTGTCGACGGGGGGGATCATCGGCGGAACCTCGGGCACGGGCCGCGACGGCGGGTGGACACACGCTGCCCGACGTTTTTGGCGAATCCGGGGCGAAGACGAAAACGGGGGTGGTACGGCCTGTCGGCGACAGCGGCAGCGATCAGGATTTAGAGACCGCACAACACTATCCCAACAATAGAAATTGGTCCTTGGCGGCCAGGGTCCCCGTTTGGAGATATCGGGAAGCATTCGCGGCCGTATCATCGGGACCATCGGGTGACGACCTTGTGGCAAGAATTTATGGATAATACGACAGCGAAAATGGTGGCCGACGCCTACGACGAAACGGTTTCCGAGGCGATTGCCCAGGGCCGCGCGGCGGAGGTCGCCCACAAGGAAGGCATCACCGCGGCCGCGATGTTCTTCGCCTCGATGACCGGGGTTCAGGACGCGGCGGCACGGACCGAAGTGGAAGCACTCGGCCTCAGTCCCCATTGAGGAGCGGGCGCGATGCCCAAGAAAGAGATCACCAACGAGGATGTTCTGCTCGCCATTCTGGCGCTGAGGCAGGAACTAGACGACCTGCACGGCGAGAGCCAAGCCGGCCCGGACTTTGACCTGCTGCGGCGTGAAATGCGGGACCTGCACGACTACATCCGCCGCACCAAGACCGAGATCGCCGCCATCAAGCACCCGAAGGCGCGGGAGGACCGCATCGTCTCCGCCACCTACGAACTGGATGCCATCGTGGGGGCCACCGAATCGGCCACCCACGCCATCCTGCAACAGGCCGAAGAGATCGAGCGCCTGGCGGAGCGCATCCGCGACAACGTCAAGGACGAGTTGGCCGTCAACGCCGCCGACCAGATTTCCGATGCGACGATGCGCCTGTTCGAGGCCTGCGGCTTCCAGGACATCACCGGCCAGCGGGTGGCCAAGGTGGTGCGGACCCTGCGCTATGTCGAGGAGCGCGTGCTGGCCATCATCCGCATCTGGGGCGAGGACGAGTTCAATATCCTGCCTCTGCCCGCATCAGCCGCGGCGGACGACGAGACCCGGTTGCTCAACGGCCCCCAGTTGGAGGGCAACGGCGTCGACCAGGCGCTGGTGGACAAACTGTTCGACTGAGGCGGAGCCATGCCCCACACCGACGTTCCCGCCATCCGCACGCAAATCGACGATCTGGAGCGGCAACTCACCGAAGCCCTGCAATTGTTCGCCCAGATCGAGGAAGGACTCAACCGGGAGCTGAAGGGCGCAACGGCCAAGCAGCGCGAGGAGATCTACGCTCGCCGTACCGCCTATGAGCAGACCCTGGGAATCGAGGCGCTGTTGGACCGCATCGCGGCGCTGCACGCCGACGCCGGCTGCTGATACCCGCGCCACGCCGGGCGGTCGGGAGGACGTCTCCAAACGGTGATAGGAAAAGGCCGGGGATCCCGGCCATCCTGCCGCCGACTGGGCCGGCCGCATCCCGGCAAGAAAATTCACGACAAGGAATGGACGATGAGCGTCGACAAAAACATGAACATTTTGATCGTCGATGATTATCAGACGATGCTGCGGATCATGCGAAATCTCCTGAAACAGATCGGGTTCGTCAATATCGACGAGGCGACGGACGGGTCGATGGCCTTGCAGATGCTGCGCGTCGGCCATTACGGCCTGATCGTCTCGGACTGGAACATGGAACCGATGAGCGGCCTCCAACTCCTGCGCGAAGTCCGGGCCGATTCCCGCCTGAAGGACACCCCGTTCATCATGGTGACCGCCGAATCCAAGTCCGAGAACGTCGTCGCCGCCAAAGAAGCCGGCGTATC
>JAKAFA010000007.1 GCA_021818185.1 Pseudomonadota bacterium
CCCGTCCCCCTGCTGATCGCCGCCGGCTGCGGCGCGCTGACCGCGCTGGTGTTCGCCCTGTGGCCGCTGGCCCGCGCCCGGCGGTTGCCCCCCGCCCTGCTGTTCCGCCAGATCGAGGAGAATGCGCGGCTGCCCGACCGGGCCAGCCTGGCGGTGCTGGGCCTGGCCGCCGCCGCCCTGGCCGCCCTGGCGGTCGCCGGCGCCGAGCGGCCCGGCCTGGCCGCCCTGTTCGTCGCCGCCGCCATCGCCACCCTGGCGCTGTTCCGCGCCCTGGCCTGGGGGGTGTCGGCGACCGCCGCCGCCCTGTCGCGGCGCCACCGCTTGACCCGCCCGGCGGCCCGCCTGGCCCTGGCGGCGCTGCACCGGCCGGGCGGCACGGTGGTCGGCGTCGTGCTGTCCCTGGGGTTGGGGCTGACCGTGCTGGTGGCGGTCGCCCAGGTCGAGGGCAATTTGGCCCGCCAGTTCGGCGAGACGCTGCCGCGCCGGGCGCCGTCCTTCTTCTTCATCGACATCCAGCCCTCCCAGACCGAGGCCTTTTCCCAGGCGGTCCGGGCGGCCGCCCCCGATGCCGGCATCGAAATGGCCCCGCTGCTGCGCGGACGAGTGGTGCGGATCAACGGCGTGCCGGCCGAGCGGGCGGCCATCGCCCCCGAAGCGCGCTGGGTCACCCGCGGCGACCGCGGCCTGACCGTCGCCGCCACCCCCTCGCCCCGCACCCGGCTGGTCGCCGGCCAGTGGTGGCCGGCCGACTACCGCGGGCCGCCGCTGGCCTCGGTCGAAGCCGGGGTGGCCCGCGGCCTGGGGCTGCGGCTGGGCGACAGCGTGGGCATCAATGTGCTGGGGCGGGAACTGACGGTGCGGGTGGCCAGTCTGCGCGCGGTGGACTGGTCCAGCCTGGACCTGAATTTCGCCTTCATCCTGCCGCCCTCCGCCTTGGCCGGAGCGCCGATGACCTGGATCGCCACCGTGCATGTGCCGGCCGCCGCCGAGGAGGCGGTGGAACGGGCGGTCACCGACCGGCTGGGCAATGTCTCGGCCATCCGGGTCAAGGAGGCGCTGGAAGGCGTGCGCGCCCTGATCGCCGATGCCGATCTGGCGGTGCGCGCCACCGCCCTGGTGACGCTGGCGGCCGGCATCCTGGTGCTGGCCGGCGCGGTGATGGCCGGCCATCGCCGCCGCGTACACGAGGCGGTAATCCTGAAGGTGCTGGGCGCCACCAGCGGCAACCTGTGGCGGGCCTGGCTGCTGGAATTCGGCATCATCGGCGCCACCACCGGCGTGGCCGCCGGCGGCGTCGGGACGCTGGCGGCCTGGGCGGTCCTGACCCGTGTCATCCACGCCGACTGGACCTTCCTGCCGGGCGTGGCCGCCGCCACCCTGGCGGCCTGCGTGGGGGCCAGCCTGCTGGCCGGCTTCGCCGGCACGCTGGCGGCCATGCGCGCCAAGGCGGCCCCGCTGCTGCGCGGCGAATAGGCATTCATGGAGGGACGTTAACTTGATTCCCCGTCCCGTTCGTCCATATTAGAGACGCCGATTTTCTCCACGGAGACAGGGAACCCCAATGGCCTTCGGAACCGATCGCAGGTATATGTCGCGCGCCCAGGCGGAAGCCGCCGGAATCGACGTCGGCCTCCGTCAATATATGCTGCGCGTCTACAACTACATGGCCTCGGGCCTGGCGCTGACCGGCATCGTCGCGCTGATGGTGGCCGCATCGCCGGGCGCCCTGCATGCCATCTATCAGACCCCGCTGCGCTGGGTGGTGATGTTCGCCCCCCTGGCGCTGGTGTTCTTCCTGGGCGCCCGCATCGACCGGATGCAGGCCTCGACCGCCCAGGCGCTGTTCTGGGTGTATTCGGCGCTGATGGGCCTATCCTTGGCCTTCATCTTCGTCGTCTATACCGGCGAGAGCATCGCGCGGGTGTTCTTCATCACCGGTGCGGCGTTCGCGGGGCTCAGCCTGTACGGCTACACCACACGGCGCGACCTGTCGGCCTTCGGAACCTTCCTGATCATGGGTCTGGTGGGCATCCTGATCGCCGGACTGGTCAACGTCTTCCTGCACAGCACCCAGTTGCAGTTCGTGATTTCGGCCGCGGGCGTGCTGGTGTTCGCCGGCCTGACCGCCTGGGACACCCAGCGGATCAAGGAGATGTACTGGGAGAGCGACGGCTACGAGATCGCCGCCAAGAAGGCGGTGATGGGCGCCTTGCAGCTCTACCTGGACTTCATCAACCTGTTCATGTTCATGCTCCAGTTCCTGGGCGTCCGCCGGGATCAGTAGCAGAACCACCGCCATCCGGTATCGAAGGGCCCCCTTGCGGGGCCCTTCCTGTTTGCGGCTGCGGCTTGACGCTGGGCCCCTCGCCGCCCTATGTCACAACAGTTCCGCCCGCGAGGTTCCCCATCCATGGCCTGCCTGCCCATCCTGACCGCCCCTGATCCCCGCCTGAAGCAAAAGGCGGTACGGGTCGAGCGTGTCGACCCCGCCCTGGTTCAATTGATGGACGACATGCTGGAAACCATGTACGCCGCCCCCGGCATCGGCCTGGCGGCGCCGCAGGTGGGCGTCGGCAAGCGGGTGGTGGTGCTGGATATCGGCAAGACCGAGGAGGAGCGGGCTCCCCTCTGCATGGCCAACCCTGAAATCGTCTGGGTTTCCGACGACGACAACACCTACGAAGAGGGCTGCCTGTCGGTACCGGAACACTATGCCCAGGTGGTGCGGCCCCGCGCCGTGCGGGTGCGGTATCTGGACCGCGAGAACGAGATCCGCGAGATCGAGGCCGACGGCCTGCTCGCCACGGTGATCCAGCACGAGTTGGACCACCTGGACGGCGTGCTGTTCATCGACCACCTGTCGGCGCTGAAGCGCAACATGATCCTGCGCAAGCTGACCAAGGCGCGCCGGGACGCGGCACCGGCGGCCCGGTGAATCGCGCCATGCGCCTGGCCTTCATGGGAACACCCGATTTCGCCGTGCCGGTGCTGGCCGCCCTGCTGGAGGCCGGCCACGAGGTTGCCTGCGTCTACAGCCAGCCGCCCCGCCCGGCCGGGCGCGGCCATCGCGAACAGCCTTCGCCGGTGCATGCCTACGCCGCCGGGCGCGGCCTGCCGGTGCGGACCCCGCGCAGCCTGAAGGGGGCCGACGAGCAGGACGCCTTCCGCGCCCTCGGCCTCGACGCCGCCGTGGTGGCGGCCTATGGCCTGATCCTGCCGGAAGCGGTCCTGGCCGCTCCGCGCCTGGGATGCCTCAACGTCCACGCCTCGCTGCTGCCCCGCTGGCGCGGCGCCGCGCCGATCCAGCGGGCGCTGCTGGCCGGCGATGCCGAAAGCGGGGTCACCATCATGCAGATGGACAAGGGACTCGATACCGGCGCCATGCTGCTGGCCGCGGCGGTTCCCATCACCCCGGCCACCACCGCCCCCGACCTGCACGACCGGCTTGCGGAGCTGGGGGCGCGGCTAATCGTGCGGGCCCTGGCCCAGGCCGAAGAGGGGACCCTGCGGCCCAAGCCCCAGCCGGCCGAAGGCGTCACCTATGCGGCGAAGCTGGAAAAGGACGAAGGGCGCATCGACTGGAGCCAGCCGGCCGCCGAGATCGAACGGAAGGTCCGGGCCCTCAATCCCTGGCCCGGGGTATGGTGCGAGGTGGCCGGCGAACGACTGAAGGTGCTGGCCGCCACCCCGATGGCCGGCGAGGGCTCGCCGGGCACCCTGCTGTCGGCGCCGCTGGTGGTGGCCTGCGGCCAAGGGGCCCTGGCGCTGGAACGGGTGCAGCGCGCCGGCAAGGCGCCGATGAGCGCCGCCGAGCTGCTGCGCGGCTTCCCGGTCCCGGCCGGCAGCACCCTGGGCTAGCCCGCTCCGCCCGACCGGCCGATTCCACGTTTCACCGATTCCAACCTTGACGGTGGCGCCGGGACAGCCAATGCTAGCCGCCACCTTCGCCGCCCCGCGACCTCCACAGCGTTACGGTCCCATCATGTCCGCACCCGCGAAGCCAAGCGGCGAGTCCATCACCTCCAAGCAGCAACTGGTTGCCTTCCTCGAACAGGGATGCAAGCCGGTCGAGGCGTGGCGCATCGGCACGGAACACGAGAAGTTCGGCTACACCGAGGACGACCTGCGCCCCCTGCCCTATGACGGGCCGCGTGGCGTCCGCGCCATGCTGGAGGGCCTGGCTCGGCTGGGCTGGCAGCCGGTCTACGAAGGCGATGCCCTCATCGCGCTTTCCGACCCATCGGGGGCCAATGTCAGCCTGGAACCCGGCGGCCAGTTGGAGCTGTCGGGCGCACCGCTGGAAACCATCCACCAGATCTGCATCGAGACCTATCAGCACCTGAAGCAGGTCAAGCAGGTGGCCGCCCGGCTGGATATCGGCTTCGTCGGCCTGGGCTTCCAGCCCAAATGGGCCCGCGACCAGATCCCCTGGATGCCCAAGGGCCGCTACCGCATCATGCGCGACTACATGCCCAAGCGGGGAACGCGCGGGCTGGACATGATGCTGCGCACCTCGACCGTCCAGGTGAACCTGGATTTCGGCTCGGAAGCCGACATGGTGAAGAAGCTGCGCGTCTCGCTGGCGCTGCAGCCGGTGGCGACCGCGCTGTTCGCCAGCTCGCCCTTCGTCGATGGCCAGCCCAACGGCCTGTTGTCCAACCGCGCCGCAATCTGGCTGGACACCGATCCCGACCGCACCGGCGGCCTGCCCTTCGCCTTCGAGGACGGCATGGGCTTCGAGCGTTACGTCGACTGGATGCTCGACGTGCCGATGTATTTCGTCTACCGCGACGGCCGCTATCTGGACGCCGCCGGCCAGAGTTTCCGCGACTTCATGGCCGGCCGGCTGGCGGCACTGCCCGGCGAACGTCCCACGCTGGGCGACTGGACCGACCACCTGACCACCGCGTTTCCCGAGGTGCGGCTCAAGCGCTACCTGGAGATGCGGGGAGCCGACGGCGGGCCCTGGCGGCGGCTGTGCGCCCTGCCGGCGCTGTGGGTCGGTCTGCTCTACGATACCGCGGCGCTCGATGCCGCCTGGGACTTGGTGCGCGGCTGGACGGCGGAAGAGCGCGAGGTCCTGCGCCGCGAGGTGCCCCGCCTGGGCCTGGCCGCCACGATCCGCGGCCGGACGGTGCGCGACCTGGCGGTGGAGATGCTGGACCTGGCCGGCGCCGGCCTGGCGCGCCGACGGCGCGTCAACGAATCCGGCCGCGACGAATCCATGTTCCTCGACACCCTGCGGGAAATCGCCCGTTCGGGCCGTACACCGGCCGAGGAAATGCTGGAAGCCTATCACGGCCGTTGGCACAACAGCGTCGATCCGCTGTTCAAGGAATATGCCTACTAGGGAGAGGTTCCGTGAACACCTGTGCCGATTTGGCTGAAGTCCGCCTGAACATCGACCGGTTGGACCGCGACATCGTGGAATTGCTGGCCGAACGCGCCGGTTATGTCGAACAGGCGGCCGGGTTCAAGGCGACCAAGGCGCAGGTGGTCGATAACGACCGCATCGAGGACGTGATCCTGAAAGTCCGTCACCTGGCCAACGAGAACGGCACCGATCCCGACCTGATCGAGCATATCTACCGCTCGATGATCGACGCCTACATCATCCACGAAAGCCAGGTGTGGAAGCGCCTGCACGAGGGCTGAGCGTCAGACCGCGTACCGCTTTTCGGTATCGCGGATCAGTTCGATGCCCTGAAGGATTTCCGCCATCAGGAAGTCCGCCCGCTTGACCGGGCCGCCGACCGTGGGGCGCGGGAACATGCGGGCAAACGAGTTCATCTTGACGGTCAGGCCGCAGAGGGCGGCGCCGATGGTGACGTGATAGCGTTCGATCATCGTCTTGACCGTGCGGAACTCCTCCTGGCTGATGTTTGCCCACATTTCGCTGGTCCGGCGCTCGAACACCTCCAGCCGGCCGGTGATGCTGGCGCTGATGCTGTTGATCACCTCTTCGATCTGGTCGCAGGAGCGCATCAGGTTGACGTCCTGCTTCAATTGGAAATGGCGGCGGATCGGGTCCAGCGACTGGACGCAGGCGGTGAAATAGGGCTCCAGCCGGTCGAGGCAGTGGCGGAAATAGCTGAGCGACAGGAAGGTGTCGCCGTAATCCTCAAGGAACCGGGGCACGTCGAAGATATCGATGTTCAGGCTTTGCGCCATCTGCTCCAGCCGTTGGCGCGCCTTCTTGATGTCGGGGTCGCGGAACAGCTTGAGCAGGTCGTCGTAGGATTCGATGTTCACCGCCTCGTCGGCATAGATCAGCTTCATCAGCGGCCGGGTGAACATCACCATGTATTTGGTCAGTTCGCGCGCCTTGTCGGGGCTGAGCTTGAGGGCGGAATAGTCGTTGACGGCAATGCCGTGCTCGCGCAGCGAAATGCGCAGGGAGTAGACGTCATAGCTGGGCAAAAGGGCCAGCCGGCGCAACACCGCAAGGTCTGGGTGCAACTCGTCTGGCGGCCAATTGAACATTTTGGCCAAGGATTCGATATCGACCTGGCCCGAGCCGGTTTGCGCATCGGCGAAAATTTCGACGACACTTCTCAGTCGGACGTTCTTGATCAGCTTGGCGCTTTGCAGGGCCGGCGTCTCAAGGGGAATGATGGACAGCGGCAGCACGAACATGGAATCCATGTCGCTGTCGATGATCGGCTCTAGCTCGTCTTCCATGGCCCCTGACGCATGCGGAACAACGGCCTATTGTGCCTTGAAACGCCACGTTGTGAAACGGGCAAGATTGGGCGGCGCACTGCCGAACATAGTATATAAGTGAAATTAGATGCAAATGGCGCTATCCTTCGCCCGGTGGATCCGGTCCGTCTCCCGCCGTTCGGAGGTTGCCGTGCGTTTGCGCTCTCTGCCTGTCCTGGTTTCCGCCATCCTGGCGCTGCTCGCGGCCGGCACCGGCCTGGCCGACGAAACCCATTTCTTCAAGCTGGGCACCGGCCCGGCCGGCGAAACCCGCTTCGCCCTGGGCGGACTGATCGCCAATGCCCTGTCCAATCCGCCGGGATCGCGCCCCTGCGAAAAGGGCGGGTCGTGCGGCGTGCCGGGGATGGTGGCGGTCGCCACCTCGACCGACGGATCGGTCGCCGACATCAAGGCGGTAGCCGGCCACCGCCTCGACGCCGCCCTGGTCGACGCGGACGCCGCCTTCTGGGCGGTGCACGGCCTGGGCCCGTTCAAAGGCAAGCCGGTGACCAACCTGCGCGGCATCGCCATGATCTATCCGCAGAGTCTGCACCTGGCGGTGCGGCGCGATGCCGGCATCCGCACGGTCCGCGACCTGAGGGGCAAACGCATCGCCCAGGCCGACGGCGACCCGGCCCGCAGCCTGGCGATCCTCTCGGCCTTCGGCCTGACCGGGAAGGACGTGCGGATCACCGCCATGCGGGCCGACGCTGCGGCCTCCGCCCTGGCCGAGGGCCAGGTCGACGCCCTGCTGGTCGCCGATGCCTGGCCGGTGCCCGAAGTGACGGAACTGGCGCGCAACGCGGCCATCACCTTCCTGCCGCTGGCCGGGCCTGAGGTCGACCGCCTGTTGGCGGCGGCGCCCTATCTGCGCCGCGGCGAAATCGCCGCCGGAACCTACCGGGGCCAAACGGCGCCGCTGCCCACCCTGACCCTGGGCGTCGTGCTGATCACCGCCACCGAGGCCGACCCGACCCTGATCGAAGGCGTCACCCGCGCGTTATGGCATCCCTCGACCCGCGAGCTGCTGGCCCAGGGCAATACCCACGGCAATCTGGTGCAGTTGGATACCGCGGGACTGGAGGCGCTGGGCCTCCAGCTTCATCCGGGCGCCGCCGCCTATTTCGCCAGGGCCCAGCGCTGACCGTCACCCCGCACAGGCCATCACCCCGCACAGGCCGCCGCCCGCCACTCCCCCAGGGCGGGCAACGCCCACACCGCGTCGCAATAGGCCCGAGAAACGTCATCCTGGGGCAGGGCATAGGTGGTGAAGCGGGTTACCACCGGCGCATACATGGCATCGGCCACGCTGAACCGGCCGAACAGGAACGGCCCGCCCGCCCCGAAGCGGCGCCGGCACTCGGCCCACAGGGCGCGGATCCGCGCCGCTTCCGCCGCCACGTCGGGCGGGATCTCGGCCAGGGGAGTGACCCCGGCGCACAGATCCATCGGGCAGACGGTCCGCAGTTGGGGAAAGCCGGCGTGCATCTCGGCGGCCACCGCCCGAGCCATCGCCCGCGCCGCCGCGTCGCCAGGCCACAGGCCGGCGGCAGGGAACTGCTCGGCGACGTATTCGCAGATGGCCAGGGAATCCCAGACCTTGGTCTGTCCGTGGATCAGCAAGGGCACCTTGCCCGAGGGCGACCGGGCCAGGATATTGGCCTTGGTGTCGGGCTGGCGCAGGGCGATCTCCACCACGTCGAAGGCCGCCCCCGCCGCCCGAAGCGCCAGCCAGGGGCGCAACGACCACGACGAATAGCGGCGGGTGCCGATGACGAGGGTAAGGGGAGCGGACATGGGAACGGCCTCGGCTGGAAAAACGGCTGTGCCATGATGGCGGGCGGCGCCCCTGGCCGCAAGCCTGCGGCCGGCGTTCCGGGAGGGCTTTCCCTCCGGCGCCATCTTCGCCATCTTACAGGTCAGTGGAATGGGAGAAGATCCGGTGGTGGACTATGTCGTCGAGGCGGACAGCGGGGCTGTCGCGCTGAATCCGGTGGGCAAGGCGCAACTTGAGGGCTGGCTGGCCAGCCAGCCGCCTTCGGTGCAGGCCTGGGCGCGTGCCGCCAATTTCACCGCCGAAGCCGGGGCCGTCTGCCTGGTTCCCGACGGCGACGGCCGCCTGGCCTCGGTGCTGGCCGGCCTCGGCGACGATGACGATCCCTGGGTCTTCGGCCACCTGCCGGGCAAGCTGCCACCCGGCCTGTACCGCATCGCCGGCGCCCTGCCGCCCCATCAGGCCGACTGGGCGGCCCTGGGCTGGGAACTGGCCACCTATGCCTTCGGGCGCTACAAGACGCGCAACGGCCGCACCTGGCCCCGGCTGGCGTGGCCGGAGGGCGCCGACCGCCCTCATGTCGAACGGACCACCGCCGCCATCCGCCTGGTCCGCGACCTCATCAACACCCCGGCGGCCGACATGGGTCCGGCCGACCTGGCCGCCGCCGCCGAAGCTCTGGCGGTCGAGCACGGGGCGACGGTGCAGGTGCTGGTGGGCGATGGCCCGCTGGCCGCCGAGTATCCCTGCATTCATGCGGTGGGCCGCGCTGCCGCCCCGCCGCGCCAGCCGCGCCTGATCGACCTGACCTGGGGCGACGAGGGGGCGCCGCGCCTCACCCTGGTGGGCAAGGGGGTTTGTTTCGATTCCGGCGGGCTGGACCTCAAGCCCTCCCCCAACATGAAACTGATGAAGAAGGATATGGGCGGAGCGGCCCACGTCCTGGGCCTGGCCTCGATGGTGATGGCCGCCCGGCTGCCGGTCCGGCTCCGGGTCCTGATCCCCGCCGTGGAGAATGCGGTTTCGGGCGATTCCATGCGGCCGCTCGACGTGCTCCGCACCCGCAAGGGACTCACGGTGGAGGTGGGCAACACCGACGCCGAGGGCCGGCTGATCCTGGCCGACGCCCTGTGGGAAGCCGGGCGGGAACGGCCGGACCTGCTCATCGATCTGGCCACCCTGACCGGCGCCGCGCGGTCGGCGTTGGGCACCGACCTCCCGGCGCTGTTCTGCAATGACGAGCGGTTGGCCGCCGACCTGCTGGCGGCCGGCGAGAGCGAAGGCGACCCCCTGTGGCGCCTGCCCCTGTTCAAGCCCTACCGCCGCATGCTGGACAGCAAGGTGGCCGACCTAGCCAACGTCTCGGACAGCCCCTATGCCGGGGCGATCACCGCCGCGCTGTTCCTTCAGGAATTCGTTCCGGCGGGCATTTCCTGGGCCCATTTCGACATCATGGCCTGGAACGGCGCGGCCCGACCCGGCCGGCCCGAGGGCGGCGAGGCGCTGGCCATCCGCGCCCTATTCGCCGTGATCGCCAAAAGGTTCACGGTTTCCGCCGTTGCCGGAACGACCTCCGTGGGCTAAAAGATTTCGTCGGCGGAACGATAGCCCGCCGGAATTACTTGGGGGCTCCATGGGTGTCGAATTGACGGCGGTGCAGGCGCTCAATTTGTGGCGGAGCGCCATCGTCGACAGCGTGCGGCGGGACGGCCCCGACCTGTCCGCCCGCCAGATGGCGCTGATGCTCACCGTCTACGTCACGCCGCCGCCCCATACGGTACGCGGACTGGCCGTCACCCTCAACATCTCCAAGCCGGCGGTGACCCGGGCGCTCGACCGCCTGTCGGAATTCGGCCTGATCAAGCGCAAGGTGGACGAGGCGGACCGCCGCAGCGTCCTGGTACAGCGGACCGTCAAGGGATCGGTGTTCCTGCGGGAATTCGGCGATCTGGTGGTGGCCGCCACCCGGGAAGCCACCGGCGAGGCCGTGGCGGGCTGAGGGACCTTCAGCGGAGGCGGAAGCCCAACCTGATGAATCCGGGCCCTTAGTCCGGCCAGCGTTTGTGCAGCCACAGCCACTGGCCGGGGGTGGCGCGCACCCAATCCTCCACCTCGGAATTGATGGCGGTCATGACCTCCAGCACGTCACGGTGGCTGTCGCCGCTGTCGGGCAGCGCCAGCGGCGGCTGAAAGGTCATGCGGAAATGGGCGCCCTTCAGGCGCTCGACCTTGACCAGCACCACCGGGCAGCGGAAGCGCAAGGCAAAGCGGGCCACCGCCGGCGCGGTCATCGCCGGGCGGCCGAAGAACGGCACGGCGATGCCGTCATTCATCTTCTGATCGACCAGCATCGCCAGATGCCCGCCCTTGCGCAGCACATCGAGGGCAAGGCGCGCCCCTTGCGCCCCCTTGCGGATCTGGCCGCCGGCCGCCCCGGCACCGCGGCCCTTGCGATAGACGTCCTCGACCCAAGGATTGTTGGCGGCGCGATAGACCAGGGTAGCGGGCAGCCCCTCGCGGCAGCCCATGGCGGTCCCCAGTTCCCAATTGCCGAAATGGGCCGAGACGAAGAGGCCCGGCCGCCCGTCGTCGCGCAGGCCATGAAGGTGATGGAGGCCGATCACCTCGACCCGGTTGCGGGCCAGCCAGTCCACATGGGGGAATTCCCCGACCACCCGGCCCAGATTGTCCCAGACCTCGGCCACCACCGCCTCGATTCCGGCGGGCGAAAGATCGGGAAAGGCGCGGGCGAGGTTGCGGCGCGCAACCCGCGACGCCTTGAGCCGCGGTCCCACCAGCCGGGCCAGCCCGCCGCCCAGCGCCGAGGCCCAATCCACCGGCAACAGGGAGAACAGCCCGAACAGGGCTCGGGCCGCCAGCCCTTCCAGGACCCATCGCGTGCTACGCAGCGGCCGACGCATCACCCCACCCTTTCCAGCAGACGGCCGAGGGTCGCCGGGTCGTCCCATTCCAGCGTCACGGTGAGCACCGCCAAGCCGGGGCGCAACACCTCGGGCACCCGCACGGCATCCTTGGCGGTGGTGGCCAGCAGCGCCCCCGCCGCCTGGGCCCGTTCGGCCAGCGAGGCGATTTCGGCGGCGGTATAGGGATGGTGGTCGGCGAAGGCCACCGCATCCACCAGATCCGCTCCCACCGCCCGCAGGGTGGTGAAGAACTTTTCCGGCCGGCCGATGCCGGCGAAGGCCACAACCCGCCTTCCGGCAAAGCCGGCGGCCTCGGGGCCGGGAACCAGGCGGGCCCGCAGCAGCGGCAGGCCGACCAGACGACCTGCGGCGCCGGTGCGATCCTCGCCGATCAACACCGCCGCGTCGGCGCGCGCCAGGGCGCGGTCCACCGGCTCGCGGCAGGGGCCGGCCGGCATCACCCTGCCGTTGCCGAAACCGTAGCCGCCGTCCACCACCACCAGCGACAGATCCTTGGCCAGGCCCGGATTCTGGAATCCGTCGTCCATGATCAGAAGTTCGGCGCCCATCGCCGTGGCGGCAACCGCGCCGTCGGGGCGCCAGCGCGCCACCCAGGTGGGCGCCGCCTGGGCCAGCAGCAGGGCCTCATCGCCCACCCGCCCCGCATTATGGCGCACCGGGTCGACCTGCCGCGGCCCCACCTCGGTGCCGCCATGCCCGCGCGTCAACACATGCACGGCGCGGCCGCGCGCCGCGAACCAGCGCACCAGGGCCAGCACCGTCGGCGTCTTGCCTGCCCCCCCGGCCACCACGTTGCCGACACAGACCACCGGCACCGCGGCGCGGAACGGCTCGGCCGTCGCCAGCCGCCGCGCACTCTGCCAGGCCCACAACGCGGCCAGGGGCGACAGCAGGCGCGGCAGCGCGCCATCGCGGGTCCAGAACTCAGGGGCGCGCATGGCGCGCCTCCGCCGCCGCCAGATACGGCTCCAGCGCCGCCGCCACCGCGTCCAGCGCCCCGGCCTCGGTCGCCGCCCAGCCCAGGGCGGCGGCGCGGCGGCGCGCCAGCAACTCGGGATCGGCCAGCAGCCGGGCGATGGCGGCGGCCAGACCGGCCTCGTCCGCCACCTGCTCGGCCGCGCCGGCGGCGAGCATGGCCGGGACCATCTCCGGGAAGTTGCTCATGCGCGGGCCGAACAGCACCGCCGCCCCCAGCCGCGCCGGCTCGAACGGGTTCTGGCCGCCCTCGGCCTCCAGGCTTTTGCCCATGAAGACCAAGGGGGCCAGACGGTAGAGCAGACCCAGTTCGCCCAGGGTGTCGGCGACGTAAAGGTCCGCGCCGGCCGGGTCGCCGCCCCGCGAGCGCAGCGCCACCCGCAATCCCAGGCCCTCCAATTCTTCCGCCACCGCCGGGCCGCGCTGGGGATGGCGGGGAACGATGACGGTCAGCAGGCCGGGATGGCGTTCGGCGACGGCGCGGTGGACCCGCCCGGCCAGCGCCTCTTCGCCGGGATGGGTGCTGGCCGCCAGCCACAGGGGCCGCGCCCCGCGGAGCGCGCGCAGGCGGGCAAGCTCGACCTCGTCGCCCGGCAACGGCGGCATGGCCTGCTTGAGGTTGCCGAGGCAGCGGACCTCGGCGGCGCCCAGCTGGCGCAGCCTTTCGGCATCGCCTTCGGTCTGGGCCAGGCAGAGGCTGAAGCTGGCCAGGACCCGGCGGATGAAGCCGGGCACCCGCCGCCAGCCGGCGAAGGAACGCGGGCTGATCCGCCCCTGCACCAGCACCAGCGTCACCCCGCGGGCATGGGCTTCGGCCAGCAGATTGGGCCAGAAATCGGATTCCGCCCACAGGGCCAGATCGGGCCGCCAGTGGCCGAGGAAGGCGCGGACATGGCTGGGCCGGTCCACCGGCACATATTGGTGCACGGCGCCCGGCGGCAGGCGTTCGGCCATCAGCCGCGCCGAAGTGACGGTTCCGGTGGTGACCAGCAGGCCCAATCCGGGCCGGCGGGCCAGCCGGCCGACCAGCGGCAGCAGCGACAGGGATTCCCCGACCGAGGCGGCATGCAGCCAGACCAGCGGCCCCGGCGGCCGCGGGCGGCCGGGCCGGCCGAAGCGCTCGGCCAGGCGTTGGGGGTCCTCCTTGCCCCGCGCCATGCGGCGGGCCAGATACAGGCGGATGAAGGGCCCGCCCGCCACGGTCAGGGCGCGGTAGAGTTGGTGAATCATGGCACCGCCCCGGGTTCGATCTCGGGCGCCGGCTCGATGGGCGCCATGCCGCATTGCCGGTCGGCCACCGCGGTGATGGCGTTGAGTTCCGCCTCCACCTCGCGTCGGCAGGAGTCCAGCGTCGCGTCGTCGGCATCGCGCGGCACGCGGATCGGCCGCCCCCACACGAACACCCCGCGCGAAAACGGCCAGGCCACGACGAATCGGTCCCACGACCGCAGCACGGCGCGCCGGCGCACCGCGAAGGTGGCCGGGATGATGGGACAGCCCGACAGGCGCGCGACATTGACGATGCCGGCCGAGGCCCGCATCCGCGGCCCCTTCGGTCCATCGGGGGTGATGCCGACGCATTCCCCGGCCTTCAGCGTCTTCAGCATGGTCCGGAGCGCCGCACTGCCGCCGCGGGTCGACGATCCGGCCAGCCAATGGATGCCAAAATGGGCCACCGTACGGGCGATCAACTGGCCGTCGCGGTGCTGGCTGATCAGCATGTGGATGGGCACCGCACGGCGCCAGCTTTTGGGCATCATCAGGATGCGGCCATGCCAGAAGGCCAGGATGAACGGCTCGCCGGCATCCCACAGGCGGGCCGGCGCCTCGCCGCCCACCACCTGCCAGCGCCCGGTCGCATGGACCAGCCGGATGTAGCAGGCGGTCAGCCAGCACAGAAGGCCCCGCAGCCACTCACTCCGGCCGATCCGCTTGGCGAGGCCCGACACCCGGCGCCCCCTTCAGCCGGCCATGCCGACCGGACCGCGGATGGCGGCCTCCTCGGCGAACTGCATGGCGTAGAGCCGCGCATAGGCCCCGTTCGTAGACAGCAGTTCGGCGTGGTCGCCCGATTCCACCACCCGGCCGCGGTCGAGAACGTGGATGAGATGGGCATTGACCACGGTGGACAGGCGGTGCGCCACCACGATGGTGGTGCGCCCCCGCATCAGCCGTTCCAGCGCCGCCTGGACCTGGCGCTCCGATTCGGTGTCCAGCGCGCTGGTCGCCTCGTCCAGCAGCAGGATGGGGGCGTTCTTCAGCATGGCCCGTGCGATGGCCAGCCGCTGGCGCTGCCCGCCCGACAGGCTGAGGCCGCGTTCGCCGACCATGGTGTCATAGCCGTAGGGCAACGACATGATGAAATCGTGGGTCGCGGCGGCGCGTGCCGCCGCCTCGATCTCCCCGTCGGTGGCACCGAACCGGCCATAGGCGATGTTGGCGCGCACGGTGTCGTCGAACAGGGTGATTTCCTGGCTGACCAGAGCCATCTTGGCGCGGAGCGAAGCCAGGGTGACCTGGCGCACGTCCTGGCCGTCGATGGAGACACTGCCGTCGGTGACCTCGTAGAAGCGGGGCAGCAGGTTGAGGATGGTGGACTTGCCGGCGCCCGAGGCCCCCACCAGGGCGACGGTCTTGCCCCCCGGCACCTCCAGGTCGACGCCGTCCAGCACCGCCTTGGCACCGTCATAGGTGAAGAACACCCCTTCCAGCCGCACCGCCCCTTCGCGCACCACCAGGTCGGCGGCGCCGGGACGATCGACAATGGCGGCCGGGGCATCCAGCACCTCGAAGGTCCGCGCCGCGGCGGCTAGGCCCTGCTGCAGGTTGGTGTTCAGCGCGGCCAGGGATTTGAGCGGGCGGTAGGCCAGCATCAGGGCGGTGATGAACGAAAAGAACGCGCCCGGCGTGGTATGGCCGTGGATCACGCGCGAGCCGCCGTAAAGGATCACCACGGTGATGGCGATGCCGCCCAGCGCCTCCATGATCGGCGACGAGGCCGACCGCACCCGCGCCGCCTTGTAGGTCAGGTCCTGGAGATCGTCGACCAGGGAATGGACCCTGCTCGTCTCGTAGGCCTCCATCCCGTAGGCCTTGACCACCCGGATGCCCTGGATCGCCTGTTCCAGGTAGGTGGACAGCAGGCCCATCTGCTCCTGGGTGTTGGCGGACACCTTGCGCATGCGCCGGCCCAGCTTGGAAATGGGCAGGATCGCCACCGGGAACACGAAGAAGGTCCAGCAGGACAGCCGCCAGTCCTGGTAGAACATGGCGCCGACCAGGAAGATCAGCGACGAGGTGTCGCGCCCCGCCCCGGTCAGGGCGTCGGACACCGCGAAGCGCAGCTGCGAGATGTCGTTGGTCAGCCGCGACAGCACCTTGCCGGTGGGGTTGGCATGGAAGAACGCCACGTCCAGCCCCATCAGGTGGCCGAACATCCGGGCCTGCATGTCGGCAATCACCCGCAGGCCGACGCGGGACAGCAGCACCGCCTCGCCGTAATTGGCGAAGGATTTGAGAACGAAGGTGACCAGCACGGCGACGCCCAGCGGCCACAGGAATTCGGCGCGGCGTTCGGTGAACACCCGGTTGACCACCGGGTCCATCAGCAGGGCGTAGCCGGCATTGGCGCCGGCCCCCACCACCATGCAGGCCACGGCGGCGATCACCTTGCCGAGATAGGGGCGCACACCTTCGCGCACCAGGCGGCGCACCAGCACCAGGGTGGAATGGTCCAGAGGAATCTTGTGTTGGCTCAACGCGTTGCCCGTTGCGGACGGAAAAAGGCGGCCGGACCATAGCATGCCCGGCCGATTGGGCCAATGGGGAGGGGGACGGCGAGTTCCGCCGGCGTTGAGCGAAGGCCCCGGCTCAGCCCGCCGGCTTGGTGACCACCCGGCCGTAGGTTTCGGCCAGGGCGGCATCGGTCGCCGGGTCGAGCAGGGCCGAGATGGCGGCAAGCAGGCCCATTTCCTCTTTCTGGATGTGGAAGATCTCGCGTTCGACCAGTTCGCTGGCGGTGTCGCGGAACGCCTGCCAGGCGGCGGCGTCGAAGCCCCCCGCCAGGGCGGCCTCGGCCCGGTCGGCCGCTTCCAGGGCCAGCGGCAGGATGGCGCGATGCTCATGGGTCAGCATGGTGACGATGCCCACCTCGCCGCGGCGCATGAATTCGGGGAACAGGTGGTTTTCCTCGAACCCGAAATGCTGCTCGACCTCGGCGCGCATCGTGGCGGCCAGACGCTGCAATTCGTTCCGCACGTCGCCTTCGACTGCCGGCGGATTGCGGTGGCGGCCGACCAGCTCGTCCAGGGACTGGAGGATGGCGATGGTCTGCAGGTGATCCTGATGCAGCAGCGCGCCGGTTTGGGTCTGGGTCATCATGGGCGAACGTCCTTAGTGGTGGCGAGAGGAGAGGAGGAGGAGGAGAGGGAGGACAGACGATGGGCGCGGTAGCGGCGCGCCAGCTCGATGGCGAAGGCGGCGAAAGCGGCTGCCCCGGCCAGTCCGGCGGCAGCGCCCAGACGCACCAGCAGCGGCGATCCGGCCAGGATGCCGGCCGCGACCAGCACGATGGCCAGCCCATGCAGGCCGGCATGCAGGTCGAGCGGGCGGCGCGCGGTCAGCCCGGACAGCAGGGCCGGCTTTCCCCCCGCCGCCGCCGTATGCATCGACGCCAGGAAGGGCATGATCCGTTGCAGGATGCCGGTGACCACGGTAAGCAGCCAGCCGAACACCATCAGGAAGCCCCACAGCGGCGCCAGCCGCGCGACGGGCACCCCCAGCGCCAGGGCCATGCCGGCCAGGATGCTGACCGGAAGCACCGCCCAGCCGGGCAGCAGCAGGCGGAAGAACGGTTCGAGGCGCTTGCGCATCCGGCCCTTGAAGACCTTGGCCAGGGCGATGGCATGCATCGCCGCCGCCGCCAGCCCCGCCGTGCCGCCGAGAACGACCAGCCAGCCCAGGCCGGCCAGGGCTCCGGCTGCCGCCAGCACCAGCCCGGCCGCGACCAAGGCCGCGCACCGCCGGCCGATGGCGTCGGGCACCGGCTGGCCGAGCACGAACATCGGGACCAGGACGGTGGAGAAGCCGAGGGCCAAGCTGCCCATGAACCCGTACCCGGCCACCAATCCGTGGACGGCCGCGACCCGGACGTGGTCGGGCAGCAGCCCGGCGGCGAAATCCCAGACCAGAAGCAGGCCGAGCCCGGCCAGCACCAGCAGTGCCGCCAGGGCCAGCCAAGTGGGGCGGGTGATGGCGGCCAGGCCCGGCACACCGGCCAGGGTGCGCGCCATCAGGCTGCCGCCGACAACCAAGCCGGCCGCCGCCAGGACGGCGCCGCCCTCAAGGGCCGTCATCCAGCCGGTCCCCATGCCGATGGCCAGCGCCACCACCCCGGGCGCCAGCAGCCACCAACTGAGGCGGCAGGCCCAGTCCGGCCCCAGGGCGCGGCTGGTGGCCACCGGCAGCAGCTGGAAGGCCGCACCCAGGGCGGTCATCGCCAGGACTCCCAAGGTGACCAGATGCAGCGCCGCCAGCACCGGGCCCAAGCCGCCGGCGAAGCCCGGCACCTCGCCGGCGGCGGCCAACAGGACGGCCCAGGCCGCCAGGTGCAGAACCACGGCGGTGCCGAAGAAACGGTAAGGGATGGAGGCCGGCAACAGCCGGTCCTGGGCTCCTGCGGGGAAGGCGCCGGGGAACATCAGCCCTCCCGCTCCAGCCGGAGGCGGAGGTCGAAGGTGGATTCGACACAGTGGGCCAGCCGCCAGTTGCGCTCCGCCAGTTCGGGCAGCAGGAAATGGGGCATGCGCTCGTGATGGACCGTCACCACCCGCTCGGCAGGCCCCAGCCCGTCGATGAGCCGCAGGATGGCCAGCATCGGCCGCGGCGCGTCCAGCCGCCGCACGTCGATATGCAGGCCGTCGGCCTCACGCCACACCGCCGCGTCCTCGGGCGTCGCCTGGAACTCGGCACCATCCTGCCAGCCGTTCGCGCCATCGCGCCGAAAATGGATGCGCCAATGCCCCTCGGCCAGCTGACGGCCCCACGACGAGAACCCGCGGGCGGCCAGCGCCCGGCGCAACGGCGAGGGATTGAACGGCGCGTCCACCACCAGCACCTCGCCCGAAGCTACGGACTCGGCCTTGGCCATCAATTCGGAGAAGGGGTCGGTCCCGGCGGCGATCAGCGGCCGGACGTCGAACGGCGCCACGTCCTGCCCCGCCACCAGCCACACCGGCGATTCCTTGCCATGCAAATCCATAAACCGACCTCCGACCATGCCGCCATCCTCGGCGTGGCCGGGCTTGGCGCTCCTTGATGTTGGTTAAGCTCGCCCGGTCCGGGCTCCGCCAGCCGCCAAGCGCCCAGGCGGAGAGGGTCGCGAACGGCCTTTCCGGGGCCAACGCTCTACCGCCGGTTTTGCATTTGATCAAGCCCACTTTAGCGGCGCGTTTCCCGCCAACAACATGGCAGGCGGCGCCTCGACGCAAGCCGGTCAACGAAACCATGCTTACGCCGGGGGTGGAGCGGGCGCCCCCGGCCGCGGGAAAGCGTTATTCCCCGCCCTCGCGCAGCAGGGCACGCAAGGCGTCAAGGTCGGTGATCACCACCTCGCGGCCGCGGCTTTCCACCCCGACCGCCTTGAGGCGGGCCAGGGCGCGCGACAGGGATTCGGGTGCGATGCCGATGCGGCTGGCCAGTTCCGACTTGGCCAACGGCAGGCGCAGCTGGGTCTCGCCGGCCGCAAGGCCGGCCGCATCGCGGGCCAGGGCGGCGAGGAAGGCGGCCAGACGCTGGGCGGGCGAGCGGCTTTTCAGGTCGAAGATTTCCTGGACCATCCGGGTCTGCCAGCGGGCCAGGCCGGCCAGCAGCAGAGTGCCCAGCCGGGGGTCGGCCGCCAGCCGTCGCAGGAAGGGCACCGCCCCCACATGGACCAGCCGCGAACCCGCGGCCACCTCGCAGTTCAGCGGGAAGCGCCCCGACGAGAAGATCGCCGCCTCGGCGAACGAGGTCACCGCCTCGAACATCTCGATGATCGACTGGTCGCCGGTTTCCGTCAGGGCGAACAGGTCGACCCGCCCGGCCACCAGCACGAAGAAGCGGTCGGCCTTGTCGCCATGGCTGAACAGCAGGCCGGGCTCGGCATAGCTTATCGCCTGCGCGCCGTCCATCAGCGCGGCCAGGTCGGCGAGCGGAACATCGGCAAACAACGGCGCGCGGGCGACCATATCCAAATCGGCGGCTGACAATCCCATTTGCGGCCTCACCCCTGGTCGTCTTCGGCGCAGAACAGGCGGAGTTCGCCGATATCGGCCACCACCACCGAATTGTCCGGCCGCGATTCCACCCCGGCCCGCGCCAGCTTGCCCAGGGCGCGCGACAAGCTTTCCGGCTTCATGCCCAATTCGTCGGCCACCAGCTTCTTGTCATAGGGAAAGCGCAGCTCGACCCGGCCATCGGCCGCCGAGGTCAGGGACAGCAGGAAGCTGCCCAGGCGCTGGGCAGTGGTCTTCAGCTTGAGTTCGGCAATCTGGCGGACCAGCCGGCGCAGGCGGAGCGACATTGCCGAAAGCATGTGGAGCTGGACGTCGAACCGCTGTTCGAGCCGCGCCAGGAAGGCCTGGGCGGGAACCGCCAGCAGGCTGGCCGGGGTCAGCGCCCGCGCGGTGGTGACGAACACGCCGTCCGAGAACAGCCCGATATCGCCCAGCACCGCGCCCCGGCGCACCACGTCGACCACGCTGCGGCGCCCTTCCGTCTCGACCGACACTTCGACATGGCCGTCGACAACGACAAAAAAGCGTTCGACCGGCTGGCCGGCCCGGAACAGCACGGTGTCGGGCGCCAGCGCCACCACTTCGGCGCCCGCCGTCAACTCGGCGACCACCGCCTCCGCCAGACCGGCGAACAGCGGCGTGAATTGAAGATGCAGCAGCACGTCCCGGCCGGGCGTCTGCGCGGATGCGTCCGTCATGACCCTGTCCCGTCTCCTGGCCGCAGCCTACGCCGGAGAGCGAACCGCGGCCAGCGGAGAATCGGGGTGGCGCTACGGCACCGAAATCGGCCGCGGCGGCGATGGCGGCATCGGCATGACCGGCAGGCCCGGCACCGGCGCCTGCAGGGCGGTGGGCGATGGCGGCATCCCCGCCCCCGCTGCTCCGCCCGCCAGCCCCGGCGACACGAAGGGCGGGATGATCTGGCCGGCCGACATGCCGGGATCGGGGACCCCCGGGTTCACCGGCGGGCCTATATCGCGCTCGGGCGAAACCCGGTCGATCTCGCGCGGACCATGCAGATCCGGCTTGCGGACCGTCTTGCCCACCACCGGAATCCGGGGCATGTCGTCAAGCGGCGGCAGTTCGGCCAGCGGATCGGTTCGGCCGGATTCGGCGGGGCTTGCGGACGTGCCGGCCGCGAAACCGGCCGCGGCGGCGCTCAACGACCACGCCAGCGAGACGGCCGTCGCCACCAGGATTCTGGTCTTCATGGCGTTCTCCTTGCTCCTTGCCCCCACCAGTATCGCGCACCCTCTCCCCGGCCGAGCGGAAGCAAAGGGGGAATGCCGCAGGATTCAGTGGTGGTTGGCCGGAGGAGGCCGCCTGGACGGGGAATTCGTTGGAGGCCACCCCGGTGGCCAGGACACCCGGGTTCAACACGCCGATATCCTCCCGGACGCGCGCCATCACGGCGAGCCGGCCGGCCCCCGGGGTCTCCGGAGGTCGGCCGGCCCGGCGCCCGCGCCGGTCAGGAGCGGCGGGAGGTGCCAGCCAGTCGCCTCAATGCATGGTGGCCTGCCCGCCGGCCGCCTCGGCCATCGATTCGGCGGCCGCCTCGCCCTGGCGACGGGCGGTGCGCAACGCCTTGCGCGCAACTTGGCCGGCCCGTTCCACCAATTCGTTGCCGGTCTCGCGCGCTTGACGGGCCACCGACCGCATGGATCCGCCCATCAATTGCCCCTCGGCACGGGTCCGCGGCAGAATGGCCCCGATGGCCGCCCCCATGGCCATGGCCGCCATGGCCATGGTCAGGGGGTGATCCTGGTACAGGCCCCAGGTGCGATCGGCGGCATCGCCCATGGCGCCCCCCGCCGTCCGGCCCCACTCGGATACCCGTCGGCGGGTGACGTCGGAAGCCCGCTGCAATCCTTCCCGCGCCCCGCGGGCCATCTGCCCGGCCCGCTCGCGCATGCCCTGGGCGGCCTCGCCCATGGGGGCGAGACCCTGGCTGCCCTCGGCTCCATAGCCCGAAGATCCCACGCCCGCCGCCGAAGCATAGCCCGGTTCGGCGCCGGCCCAGCCCGGCGCGGCCGAGGCGCCCTCGACCGGTTCGGCCGGCTCCTCGGCACCGCGCCGGCCGAGCGCCGCGGCCAGGGCCAGCCACCCCAGCCCCAGGCCGACCACGGCCACGGGCACCGGGTTGTCGCGCACTATCGCCCCGATCCGGGATTCACCACTGGTCAGTTCTCGCATGGTATCCACCGCCTGGTTCATGAGTTGCCGCGGGTCGAGCTTGCGTTCGATGGCCTGAAGGGTTCCGGCCATTTCCCCCCGCGTCCGTTCGATTTCCTGCTGGATCTCTTCCGTGGTCATGGCATCTGCTCCCGCGCCCAGCGGGTGTTGGCCTTCAGCGTGTCCAAGGTTCGCCGGGGCGTCAGGTTTTCCCGCCTGAGCGCCGCCACGCCCCGCGCCACGGCGATCCCCCCGGCCAACAGCAGCGCGGCACCGACGATCAGCGCGGCCAGCCACGCGGCAAGCGTGGTGGCCAGCCCCAGAATGGCCGCCGCCACCAGGGCCTGGGCGGCGATCAGCAGCAATACGGCGCCGGCCGCCAATGCCGCGATTCCCGCCCCGGCCTGGCGGACCTTTTCCGTCATCTCGGCCTTGGCCAGCGAGATTTCCTGACGGAACAGCGTGGTGGTTTCCTGGGTCAGTTCCGAGAACAGACCGCCCAGCGAACGATCGGGCGTGCGGATCTCGTTCATGACGGTTCTCCCGCCGAGGGCACCAGTTCCGGCGGGGCCAGGCTCGGCGCCGGCTGGGGCACGGCCGGCGACGCCGGTTCGGGTTCGACGGCCGGCCCCTTGATCATGCGGGCCGCGATGAAGCCCGCCGCCGCCGCCCCGCCGATCACCCACCAGGGCTGGCGCCGCGCGAAATCCTCGGCTTCGCTGATCATGTCGTTCAGGGTGCTTTGCCGCAGATACCGGACCATATCCTCGATCCGTTCCGCCGCCAGGTCGGTATAACGCGCCATCGTCTGGTTCTCCCCGCCCATATCCTTCGCCGTCCGGTGCAGGGCGTCGGCCATGCCGCCCAGGGTCTCCACCGCCTTGCGGCGCTGGGTCTCGACCATGTCCCGAACCACCGCCTTGACCTCGTCCACCGCCTGGTCGCGCCCGGCTCGCCAGGCCTCGGCCGCCGAACGGTCCGCGACGTCCGGCGAGGGCGCCGCCGACGGCGGTCCCGCGGTCATCTGGCCCGCGCCGCGCGTGCTGCGTTCTGCCATCTCCTCCTCCTCCACTCAGCCACCACCATCTCGCCCCATTGGAACCCGCCACCACGCCAACAGGCGGCGCTCGACCGGGTTCCCCGCGCCCGGCGGACCGCAGGCCGCCGCGGCGGGGCATCGGCGGCGGCCCGGCCCATGCTCCTAGGACCAGCCGCCGCCGGCCGGGTCCCGGCCCATTGTCCACCACGGGACGAAACCGATGGGGCTGGCCACCGCCGCCAACAGGGCATCCAGCCAGATGTCGTGCCCGTCGACCGGCAGCGGATCCAGCAGGCCCGCCAAGCCGGGAAGCACGCCGATCAGCGCCATCCCCGAGAACACCAGGGCGACGGTGCGGGCATAGGCCCGCGAGGCGGCGGTCACCCGCCACACCACCACCCCCCAGACGCCGAACACCAGATGGAAGAGATTGCGCAACGCATTGACCGGAAACAGGCCGAACAGCAGCCCGTCCGCCGGGCCGGGCGGCGGGGCGCCCGCCGGGGCACCCAGCAGCGCCGGAACGAAGCCGCACACCCCGAGGGCCAGGAACATCAAGCCGACGACCAGGGCGAACAGACGTGCGGACATGCAGACCTCCGGGAAACCGGCCGAGCCGGGACACCCCGGAATGTGGGTGCCCGGTTGCCGGCCCGAACATCGTCTCCCCTTTCGCCCGACACCCCCCTCCGCCTGCACGGCCGCCACCCCTTACGGGTGGCCGGCGCTACTTCTTGGAATGCTGTTCAAGGAACGCGATGACGTTCTCGCGGTCCTCCTCGCTCTTCAGGCCGGGGAACGGCATCTTGTTGCCGGGCACCACCGCCTTGGGATCGGCCAGGTATTTGTCCAGATTCGCGGGCGTCCAGATGATGTTGGCACTTTTCATAGCCGGCGAATAATTGTAGTGGGGCTCGGTGCCCGACTTGCGGCCGACCACCCCGGACAAGCTGGGTCCCACCCGGTTCTGACCGGGCTGGATGGAATGGCAGGCCTGGCACTGGTGAAACACCTTTTCCCCAGCCTCGGGATTTCCCTCGGTCCCCTGGGCATATGCCGGCCCGCCAGCCAGCAGGCAGACCGTCGGCAACAGGAACGCCAACCCTCGGTACCCCGTCATACCGCCCTCCGTGATGGTTACCGCCCAGGGAACACCGCACCGGCCTTCAGGTTCCGGGTTCTTGCTTTTCCCATCGGTCTGGGGATGATGCCGCCTTCGAAGAAGACGGAGACGAAGATGACGGCGGACCAACCCATCGGGGTGTTCGATTCGGGGGTGGGCGGACTGACCGTGCTGCGAGCGCTACGCGACCGGCTGCCCGGCGAATCGCTGGTCTATCTGGGCGACACCGCCCGGCTGCCCTACGGCACCAAAAGCGCCGCCGCGGTCAGCGCCTACGCGCTGGAAGCCGCCCGCGCCCTGGTGGAAATCGGCATCAAGGCGCTGGTGGTGGCGGACAACACCTCGTCCGCCCACGCCCTGGAAGCCCTGCGCGCCGCCTTTCCCGGCCTGCCGGTGATCGGCGTGGTCGAACCGGGGGCCGCGGCGGCCGGCCATGCCAGCCCCACCGGCCGAATCGTGGTGATCGCCACCGAAAGCACCGTCGAGGCGGGAATCTATCCCAAGGCCGTGTTGAACGGCCGCCCGGGGGCGCGGGTGGTGCAACAGGCCTGCCCGCTGTTCGTGTCGTTGGCCGAAGAGGGCATGGTGGACGGCCCCATCGTCGAACAGGTGGCCCGCCACTATCTGGCGCCGCTGTTCCTCGACCCGCCGGCCGGAGAGCGAGGCGATTGCCTGTTGCTGGGCTGCACCCACTTCCCCGCCCTGGTGCCGATGCTGCGCCGCCTGCTGGGCCGCGAGGTGGTGATCGTCGATTCGGCCAGCACCACCGCCCGCGCGGTCGAGGACCTGCTGGACAACCGCGGCCTGGCCGCCGCCCGGGGCGGGGCCCCCGCCCCGATCTGCTATCTCGCCACCGATTCCCCCGAGCGCTTCGCCCGGGTGGCGCGGGTGTTCGTGCCCTGGACCATCGCCCCGGCCGAGGTCGGGATCGCCGAACTCGGCCGGGAGTGAGGGCCTCCTACATCCAGTGGGAGGCCGCGAGGAGGCCGTGCTGGATGGCCAGGTCCACCAGATGCTGCACCTCCGGCGGCGCCGGGGGAGCGGCCGCCACGGGGGCGGCAGGCGCCGCGACCGTCGCAACCGCCGCCCCCGCGGTCGCCGCATGCAGCAGCGCCTGGGTATCCTTGAAGTTCACCCCGATCTGGGTGGAATCGGCGAAATCGGCGTGGGTGCCGACGGTGACCGTGCCGCGATAGGGCAGGTTGGGCCAGCTGACGGCATTGCCGGTCTGGACCGCGCCGCCGGCCGCGGTGGGCCACACGGTGTCGGTGATCGCGTCCTGGCCGGCCCGCGGCTGGACATAGACGTTGTCGAAGGCGATGGGATAGGGCTTTTCGCTGGCCGAATCCAGGGTCCACAATAGATAACTGTAATGGCTGCCGTCGTTGGTGGCCGGCCCGGTATAGCTGAGGTTGACGTTCTCGAGGGTGGCCGATTTGGTCTCGGGTTGGTACTGCGGCGAGATGAACAGCCCCTGGTAGTTGGTGGTGCCGCTCACGTTGTAGAGATCGATGTTGCCGGCCAGACCCTGGGTCTGGAGTACGTCGGCATGGCCCGAACTGGAAGCGCCGTTGACGTTGAGCACCTGGGTGTTCTGCACCACCAGATCCGGCTGAGCGCCGCCGCCGCCAGCGATGTCGATGCCGTCCTGGCCGTGCTGGGCGTGGGCATTGTCGATGGTGGCGCCGTCGATCCATACCTCGCCGGTCACCCCGTAGAAGGCCAGCGTGCCGGTGGCCGCACCGGATGGCTGAAAATTGCCGCCCAGCAGCATGATGTTGTGGCCGCCCTGTGTCTGAAGCTTGTCGGCGGTATCGGTTGCGGTGCCGCCGACGAAGATCACGTCCTGATCGGGAGAGAACTGCCAATAGTCCTGACCACCCGTCTTGCTGAGATCGATGATGGTGGGATTGGTCATGGTCGGCGGCGCCCACATCAGGGGAGCGGCGGTAGTGGTTATGGTCATGCAGAATCCTTGTCCTGGAAAAGCGCTTCTCCGCGGGCGAATCCTAGGCAAAAATCATGTTAATCATGAGTTAAATTGCCGCATCATCCTTTGTATTATGGGTCTTTTTTGGCTGTCATTTATCCATTATTTCTTAACAACCGGAGCCATACCCAATTTTTATTTTCTCCACAGGCCGAATGAGCGCCCCGTGTCGCGAGAGGGGATCATCATCCCACGCGAGGGCGTTATTTCCCGCCGGTGTGGTATAGAGCAAAGGTCGCTTGCGGCCGATTTGCCGTTCGGGTCTAATGCCGGCATGGATACTCCGCTCGATCCTCCCGCCACCCCAGTTTTGCGGCCGCTCGACCTGGCGGCCCATTTCATGGAATGCGGGTCGCTGAACGCGAACCTCACCCTTGCCCCCGGCGAACGCATGGTCATTACCGATGACGTGCTGGGGGGAGCCATCATCGATTTCGAGGCGATGTCGATGGCCGCCATCGTCGCCCGCGACAGCATGGTGGCCCGTGCCGCCATCCTGCCGCTGGGCATCGCCGCCAACCGGGTAGACCGCCGGCAGCGGGCTAAATACGAAAAGCTGTTCGCGCTGATCGAGGAAACCGCCTTCGATTCCGGGGCGCGGGAATCCGCCGAAGCGCTGATCCATTCGCGATTCCGCGAGACCCAGATCCGCGAACTGGTGCAGGAGCTGGGCGGCACCATCCAGCCGGCCCGGCAGCGGTACCGCGCCTTCCTGGAGGTGATCAAGCTGCTGGCGGACAAGCGCATTTCCCAGGGCCTGTTCCTCGAAGAATTCCTGGAATTCACCCGTGCGGTGGCCGGGCGCCTGGATTTCGGCATCTATGCGCTGTGTGTCGATCGCCTGTTCACCAGCCCGCGCATCGGGATGCAAGTCAAGACCGCCCTGCTGGACGAAGTGCTGAAGTACCCACCGCTGGTACGCAAGGAACTGGTCACCAACCTGATGTCGTCGCCCTCGGCCCCGCCGGAGCTGGCCCGCCACGCCCGCCAGGCGATGGCCGGCCTGATGACCCGCGACCAGATCACCGAGATCGTGCTGTTCACCACCCTCAAGCTGGCCTGGCAGGCCCAGCGCGCCGCCGCCCGCCCCGCCGCCTAAGAGGACGGCGGATGCCGTCGGCCGGGGCGAGTCGGGACGACCCGCCACTGTAGAGAACTGACCCCGGAGCCGCCATGCTGGCCGCCATCTGCCCCGCCCTGGAGCACGCCCCCGAACTGCGCGACATACCGCCGCCCCCGTTGGCGGAGGGCCAGGTGCGCATTGCCGTCGCCGCCGCCGGGGTGAATTTCGCCGACACGCTGGCGCTGGCCGGCAAGTACCAGGAAAAGCTGGAACCGCCGTTCGTTCCCGGCATGGAATTGGCCGGCACGGTGCTGGAGGTGGCCGACGGCGTGACCACTTGCCGGCCGGGCGACCGGGTAATGGCGCTGGTCACCGGCGGCGCCTTCGCCGAACAGGCGGTGGCCGCCGCCCATGACGTCTTCGTGCTGCCCGCCGGCCTCGACTTGGTGACGGCGGCCGGATTTCCGGTGGCCTATGGCACCTCGCATCTGGGGCTGACCTGGAAGGCGGCGTTGCGGCCGGGCGAAACCCTGGTGGTGCATGGCGCAGCCGGCGGGGTCGGCCTGACGGCGGTTGAGATCGGCGCGGCGCTGGGCGCCAGGGTGGTGGCGACGGCCGGCGGCGCCGACCGGCTGGCCGTGGCGCTGTCCCGCGGCGCCGCTGTCGGCATCGACAGCCGGGCCGAGGATGTCCGCGCCCGCGTCAAGGAGGAGACCCGCGGACGCGGCGCCGACGTGGTCTACGATCCGGTGGGCGGCGCCTTGTTCGAGGCCTCGCTGCGTTCGATCGCACCCAACGGCCGCATCCTGGCCATCGGCTTCGCCTCGGGCGAGGTGCCGCAGATCCCGGCCAACCTGCTGTTGGTCAAGAACGTGACGGTGATCGGCTTCAACTGGGGCGCCTATCGCCGGCTCGACCCGGCGGCGCTGCGCCGCTCCATGGCCGAGGCCGTGGACTGGTGGGCGGCCGGACGCCTGTCGCCCCATGTCTCCACCACGCTGCCGCTGGCGGAATGCGCCCAGGCCCTGGACCTGCTGCGCCGCCGCGCCATTACCGGCAAGCTGGTGCTGACGATGGGATGAGGATGGGCGGACCAAATCCGCCAAGAGTGGAAGGGGCTCCGGCGGGAGGACGATGCCGGAGCCCCCACTCTAGACCCGGGCCAGGGAGGAAAGGCCGGGGTCGCGCACTCGTGGACCTACTTGCCGTTGGCTCAAGCGGCGGACTTGGCCAACGCCTGGAACGCGGCGAAACGCGCATTCAGGGGCTCGAGTGCGGTGGTGTAGGTGGTCGCCGCCAGTTCGGCGAAGCGGCGCCCTTCGGCGATGGCGCTCTCGATGGTCTCGCGCGCCAGCTTGCTTTGCAGGTCGGCGAATTCCATCGGGCTCTTGCAGGCGAACAGCGCCCGCACGGTGGCGTCCACGGTCTCGGCGTGCTTGGCCGCCAGCGCCTGGCCGGCCTTGGCGAACTCTTCGAAGCCCTTGATGGCGGCGACACCGCTCTTGACGATCGCGTCGGCGTTATCCTTGCCGAGGGCGACGAACTTCTCGATGCCTTCGTTCTTCATGGCCTGTCATTCCTCTTCCGGCACCTGCCGTCCCTACGGCGTTGTGCACTGCAACATGGGGGACAGCATACCTCCGACGGCGAAGAATGCAAGGTTTTTTCCGCACCGCACAAACGGGTGGCCGACGCCTCCCGACGGACCTGCCGCCGGGAGGGGAAGGGGCGGCCGTCAGCGCACGGCGGCGAAATCACGCAGGACGGCGGCCTCGAGTTGGGTCTGCCTGAGACGATAGCTGACGGCATCGCCGATGGAGACCAGGCCGATCAGTTCCCCCCGCTCCACCACCGGCAAATGACGGATACGGCGCTCGCTCATCACCTCCAGCACCTTCTTGGCGGGATCGGACGGTGCGCAGGTGACCACCGGCGACGACATGAGGTTGCGCACCGGGATATCGACGATGCCTTTGCCGAATTGGCTAATTCCCGCCACGATGTCGCGCTCCGACACCACGCCGATGACCTGGCCCCGGACGTCGCAGACGACGGCGACGCCGACGCGCCGCGACGACATCAGCGCGGCGGCTTCCCCGGCCGAATTTTCCGGCCGGATGGTGAAGACGGCGTTGCCTTTGCTCCTCAGAATGGCTTCGACGGTCATGGACAGCCTCCCTGGTTGTTCGGCTCCCGCATGGGCGGGGCCTTTACCCACAGGATGCTGGCGTCCGACGGGAAATTCAACGAAAGAACGAGTTAGAAAGTCTTAATATGAGAAAGTCCCCCTCCATCCGGCGGGAGGGAGGGGGGCAGGCCGCATGGTCAATGGGGCTTGACCTCGATCTTCTTTTCCTGCTTCTGCGCCTCGGCGGTCTTCGGCACGATGACCGTGAGAACCCCCTTGCAGAAGTCGGCCGCGATGCTGTCCTCGTCGGCCGTCTCCGGCAGGCGGAAGGAACGGATGAACCGCCCATAGGAGCGCTCGCTCAAGTGGTAGTCGGCCCGCTCTTCCTTGGTCTCCATCTTCTTCTCGCCGGAAATCACCAGCAGGCCCTCGCGGACCGTCACCTCGACGTCCTTTTCGTCCATGCCCGGCAATTCGGCGGTGATCTCGAACCGTTCGTCGGTCTCTTTGACGTCCACCTCGGGCGCCAGTTCGCCGGCGGAGCGGACCCATCCGCCCAGGCGGCGGAAGGGATCCAGCTCGAACAGACCGCGCCGGCCGGTCATGCTGGGAAAGAAACTGTCGAACAGGCGGTCCACCTCGTCGCGCAACGACATCAGCGGGTGTTGCGGCGGGGCGGACGGAACGGCGGTTTCGGACGAATGCTTCTGGACGTTGCCAGCCATGGCTCCCTCCATCAATGCAGTCGGCTCCGATGGCCCTTGCGCCATCGATGACAGTCTAACACCGCCGCCGGCCCGGCGGTCCCGACCCGTCGGCATGCCCGCCTTTCGATAGCGCCGCCGTCCCGCCGGGCAAGGCCGGATCAGCCGAAGCTCTGCACCAGCGAGCCGACCACCATGTACCAGCCGTCCACCAGCACGAAGAAGATCAGCTTGAACGGCAGCGAGATCATCGCCGGCGGAATCATCATCATGCCCATGCTCATCAGCACCGAGGCGATGACCATGTCGATGATCACGAAGGGCAGGAAGATCAGGAATCCCATCTCGAAGGCGCGGCGCAGTTCGCTGATCATGAAGGCCGGCACCAGCACCTGTAGCGGCACGTCTTCCAGCTTGGCGGCGGGCTTGGTCCGCGACAGGTTGGTGAACAATTGCAGGTCGCGGTCGCGGACGTTGCGGATCATGAAGGCGTGCAGCGGCTTGACCGTGGCGTCGAACGCCTCGACCTCGTCCAGGTGGCCGTCCATATAGGGCTGGATGCCCTGGGTCCAGCTCTGTTGCAGGGTGGGCGCCATAACGAAGGCGGTCAGAAACAGCGCCAGGCTGACCATCACCATGTTGGGCGGCGCCTGCTGGAGGCCCAGCGCCTGCCGCAGGAATCCCAGCACCACCACGATGCGGGTGAAGGAGGTCACCATCACCAGGATCGAGGGCGCCAGCGACAGCACCGTGGTCAGGGCGATCAGCTGGACGATGCGGGTGGTGGACGTGTTGGCACCCGTGCCCAGGTCGATATTGAACTGCTGCGCCGCGGCCGGCGCCGCGGCCAGCACCAGGCCAAGGGCGGCCAGCACGGCCAGGGGGATGATGCGCCGTTTGGTCATCGGCCGGGCTCTCCCTCGGGTGGCCGGGGTGGGATGATGTCGCGCTCGACCGTGGCCACCGCCGGACCGATCAGCAGCAGGTGTTCGCGGTCGTCGCGCCGCACCAGGACCAAGCGGTGGCGGGCGTCGAGGGGCAGGGTTTCGACCAAAGCCAGCCGGCGTTGCGCCGACGGCCGCAGCAGGCCGCCGGCCAAGCCGAAACGGCGCATCGCCCAGACCGACGCCAGGATCAAGCCCAGCACCAGCACCAGCGAGGCGACAAACCGCAGATATTGGACGCTGTCCATCAGCCGGCCGGGTCCTGCCGTTCGCGGATTGCCGCGGCCAGCCGGTCGAGCCCGGCGATCAGGTTCTCCATGGCCGGCTTGAGCGGCAGCCCCTCGTCGCGGTCCATTTCCTCGATGGTGGAGCAGACGAAGCGGACCTTGCCCTCCAGGGCCGAGAGGTCGACCATCGTGCCGGTGGCCAGCAATCGGCGGGCGGCGGTGACCAGCGACACCGCCTTTTCCAGTTCCTCGCGGACCACAGCGGCGCTCATGCTTCGCCTCCTTCGGCCCGCTGGGCGGGCGTATCGGGCGGCAGCCGGCCGTTGGCGCGGTAGACGTAGGCCAGGATTTCGGCCACCGCCATGAAGGCCTCGACCGGGATGACGGTATCGACATCCACCGCCGCCAGCACCTGGGCCAGGTCGGGATCGGTGCGCACCTTCACCCCATGGGCGAAGGCGAAGTGCAGGATCTGTTCGGCGATGAAGCCGCGCCCGCTGGCCACAACCTTGGGCGCGTCGCCGGCCTGGGGATCGTAGGCCAGTGCCACGGCCACCGCGGCACCGCCCGTTGCCCCGGCGATTTCCGCCGACGCCGCCCGTTCGTCCCAGAGGTCCCGCCCCTCCGCCATTCGCTGCCGCAATCCCATTGAGTCACATGCCCCATCGGGCTACGCTGATGGTGGAGCCCTGCGCTTAAAAAAGGCTTAAGCAGGAGATCGG
>JAKAFA010000008.1 GCA_021818185.1 Pseudomonadota bacterium
GCCGATCCTGCCGCGCCGCGTGCTGGTGTTCCGCCCTTCCCAATTGCTGAGGAAACGCATTAACGGCGCCGGCTCTGGCGGCAAGGGCCGGTGATGGCCGCCGACGGCGAACTTCCCCTGGTCCGCCGCACCGGAAAATCAGAAGCGGCCTTCCGCACCATCAGCGAAGTGGCCGAGGACCTCGACGTCCCCCAGCACGTTCTGCGGTTCTGGGAAAGCAAGTTTCCGCAGGTCAGACCGCTGAAGCGGGGCGGCGGGCGGCGCTATTACCGGCCCGAGGACGTCGCCGTCCTGCGCCGCATCCGCCAACTGCTCTACAGCGAAGGCTACACCATCAAGGGGGTGCAGAAGCTCCTGCGGGACGGCACGTCCGCCCGCCACGGCGAGGACGAGGCGCAAGTCCCGGCCGCGGCGCCGGCCCCGGCGGAATCCGGAGCCCCTGCCGACGATGGTCGCGGCATCGGCGCGGACGTCCGGCGCGAACTGGAGGCCATCGCCGACGAGCTGGAACAGCTCCGCTTCCTGCTGGACAACCGCGGACCGTAAGGCGCAACAATGGGGTTGCGTCCCGCGGGGGGTGCCAGTATAGTCGCGCCTCTTCCGGCAGCCCGCCGGAAATCCCCACCGCGCGGGAGTGATTTTCGGTCCCGCCGGTCCATACGTTTCGCGGGAGGATTCGGCCCCGGCCGGAGCCCCGCATCGGTCGGAGCGTAGCGCAGCCCGGTAGCGCATCAGTCTGGGGGACTGGGGGTCGTGGGTTCGAATCCCGCCGCTCCGACCAAATTCTTCAATGAAAACGCTGCCTTACGGGCGGCGTTTTCATTTTTAGGGCCGCTCGAAAATCCGTCTGTGGATTTTTGTCTGTGACTCGGCGGGTTCACGGATATCGCAGCGGCGTTCACGGCAGCGCGGGCGAGCTGGTCATTGACCAGCAGATAACGCTCAGTGGTGCGGTGGTCTTTGTGTCTCGCGAGCTTCTGGGTCACTGCTGCCGACGCGGTGGCGCCGACGGCGGAGACGAAGCTGGCCTTCGTGTGGTGAAAACGGTGTACGCCTTTAAGGCCGAGGTCGGTCAGGACACGGCCCCATGCACGCTTCGGGTTGGCGATCGGTCGCGCCTCGGTAAACGTGATCGGCTCACCCGGCATAGAGCGTAGGCGCCGGCGGTAGGTGATTAGATAGTCCGTGCGCCGCGCCTTAGCCTCGGCCAGCAGATACTCCAGCAGCTCGAGGGCCTGTTCGCCGGCCGGCACGAATTCGTCACGGTTGGCCTTAGTCGAAGCGGCCGGAAGCCATATGCCGCCGTTGGCCAGGTCAACCTGGTTGCACTTGATGGCGAACATCTCGCCCTTACGAAAGCCCATGAGCCGTGCGAGCAGTAGGCCCCAGGCGAGATGCGCCGGAGCGGCGTCGACCATCTCCCAGAGGACGTCGTCGGCGATCGGCCGCGGCATGATTTCCGGTTCGGCCAGATCCGGCACCTTGGGGAGAACTGGCAGTGCGGTCGGGCGCCCTTCGCGATCGCGGACGGCATGAGCGATAGACAGCGTCTCGCGCAGCGCCACCAGATAGCGGTTTATGGTCGAATCAGAGCGGAGTCGCCCATCCTCCGCCGGCTTCCATAGGCTGGCCGGGTCGATGCCCCTGGCCACCAGCTCTGCCTTTGGGCGACTCCCTCCTATGTAGACCAGCACCGGCTGCTGGCGCGCCCAAGTGATGTAGTCCCAGATCCTTTGATCGGTGATGTCGCGGACGTCGGTGTGAGGGCCGAACCAGGTCACCAGCTCGCGCACATAAATGCGATCATTTTCCCAATTCTTACCGCCCCTTTTGCGGGTAGCGTAGGCGCTGAAGGCCTCGGTGACGGTATAGGCCTGCGTCGCGATCTCCCGTGCGCGCTCGGACGTCAGGCGCTTGGTGGCGGCGTCGCCATCCTTGGCCATCTGCTCGATGGCCACCTGGATCTTCTTCTCGATGCGCTTGGCCTCGGTCTTGTTATCCGGTTCGCTGCCGTCGTCCGGGTCAACGCAGTTGTTGGCGTAACGCACTCCGTTCCGGATGAAGTCGTATTGCCACTTTCCGCGGGCCTTGTTGAATCGGACGGTCACTAAAACGCCTCCGTTCGATCGAGTATGGCTGGCGCGTCGGCGTAGAGTTCAATCAGGGCGTTGATGCGGTTGGTGTCCATTCTGGATCTCGTTTTGGGGTCAGGGGCGCTAGAGACTTCATCCGGGCACATTGCTCCGTCAAGACATCTATCAGTCGAAGACGCCCATATCTCGCAGGGACGCCAATGCCTCCAGGGAGGCCGCCGAGGGGCCCTGGCGCCGTTTAGGCTGAGGTGTGGCTTTGGCTTGGGTCGGTCCGAGGTGTTGGCGCCGGCGATACTCGTCGACCGAGTCTTCGTATACCCTGATGCCGCGTTTTCCGGCCCGGTGGCCTTCGAGTTCGCCGGCATGAACCAGCTTGCGAACCTGGGCCTCGTCCATGTCCAGGACCTCCGCCACTTTCGACACGCGCAGGCTGCGCCGCAGCCCTATCAGAGCATCGGCATCGCGCGGGTCGGAAATGAGGCGGAGGTGCGCGAGCGGGCGGTTCAAGGCCTATTGCCCTGCTACGGTCAGGAGCAGGCGGCCGATCGCGGCCAGGATACGGCGCCCCGTCCATAGAAGCTCCGGATTGGTGACCTTGACCACGCCGAGAAGGAAAAACCAAACCACCGCATTGCCAAAGATGACTCCGGCAGTTCGTCCGGCAATTTCCGGCGACCGTTCTAGTACTTTGCCGATCAGGGAGGCCGCGGCCGTCGGGATCGGAATAACGACAGCCATGGCGCGGGTTCCGGAAGACCTGCGAGGTGACATCGCGCGTGCCAGCAGCTCCTTGCAGAGCCGGTCGAGCGGGGTTCCTAAGTTGATGATGTCGGGACGGTCAGCCATGGCCGCGCCTCCCTGTCTTGATCTTGGTGAGATTGCTCTCCACCCGGAAGCCGCGTTGGGCTGCCACCCGGCCAATGGCGGCGATCTGCGCCCGGGTGCCGGTATGGCGGTAGAGCCCAAGGTAGGAATTGCAGCTTTCGACGAAATCTTCCCGTGGTGTTTCCTTCAATCGCCGACGCCTTCTCGCTGGTGCAATTGGCCCGGAAGATCCCGACCAACACCATCTGGGCTTCGGCGAAGACCTCGCGCGCCAGTCCCTGGCGATAGCCACGCGGATACTGCTGTGTCAGCTTCGCCAAAAGCTGCAACAGGTCATAGGCCGCCCGGTAAATCGGCAGATCAGTGGCGCGCGCCATGCAAAATCTCCTCAGGCCAGAGCCCGGCCGCCGAAGCGGCCGGGGAAAGGATTAATGCTTGCCTATCCGGTTAACGCCCATACCCCCTATAGGTAGATACGGGCGCTGAAAGAAAACGCTTGCATCCGTACACGAAAGGTGTACAGTTAACTCATCGACGCGGCGGGATGGCCCGCTGCAAGAGGTAACGGAGACCTGAATATGTCGAACCTGATCCCCACTCCCCTCCTGAACGACTACCATGGCTGCGGTGCCTATCTGGCCGCTTTCGATGCGGCTGGCACTCTGATCGCCATCCGCCAAGTGTCGAGCATCCCTCTGCACCGGATGCCGACCTTCCTGACCAAGCGGGGCGGTCTCTCCAAAGCCGAGCGCACGACCCGCGCGAAGACCGTCGCCGACAGCTTCCGCGCATGGCAGAAGGACCGGACGGCGTGGGCCGACGATATCCGCGCCTGGAAGCCCGAAGGGGCGTCCGAGGTGGTGGCGCTGGATGCGTCCTGTACCGAACTGGTGGCCCGGATGTCGAATGCCTCGTGGGCCGCCCACGATGCGCTGAACGGAACCGACCGCATCGGGATCATCGACCGGGAACAGATGGAGCGCGCCTTCGCCGACGAAGCGCGCCTCTGCGGCTGACCCATGGTTACCCTCTTCGATCTGCTGGTGCAGGTGTGCGGTCTCTCCCAGAGGGAGGCCGCCGAAGTTCTCCGTGTCCGCGTGGACACGGTGAAGTCGTGGGTATCGGGACGCAGACAAGCGTCGCAGGAGGTGCTGGACGAGTTGGCGGCTCTGGCCGCACGAATCGAGATGGCGGCTGTGGAGGCCCTGGCGCAGATCGAGAATGCAGCCACTCAGCATGGTGCCCCTTCCGAGATCGAGTTGGGCGTGGCCAGCGACGACATCGAGGCGAAGACGCTCGGCTGGCCCTGCGTCGGAGCGCAGCAGGCTTGCCTTGGTCTTGTGGTGGCGCGCGGGACGAAGCGCGGATACCGCTTCCGCGTGTTTCCTCGCGGATCCACCTTCGCCACGGCTGCGGCAGCCGATGTGCATGAACGGGGCCGGACTGGCGGCTGAGGTCGGCCATGACCATGGATGTCCTCCAGCGCGACGATTTGCGGTTCCCGCAGTCGCTCCCCGAGTTCCAGCGCCTGTTTCCCGACGATGCGGCCTGCGCCGCCTATCTGGAAAAGGCCCGCTGGAGCGACGGGTTCGTCTGCCCCCATTGCGGGGTGGTGGCCGAGCCTTTTCGCTTCGCCAACAGGCCCGGCATCCTGCGCTGCCGGGCCTGCCTGAAGAACACCGGCCTGACGGTCGGCACCGTGATGGAGCGAAGCCACACGCCGCTCTCGACGTGGTTCTGGGCCGCCTATCTCGTCGCCAGCCAGACCCCCGGCATGTCGGCGGTGCAGTTCCAGCGGCAACTCGGCCTGTCCCGCTACGAGACAGCGTTCGGCATCCTCCACAAGCTCCGTGCGGGCATGGTGCGGCCAGACCGCGACTGGATCGGCGCTGTCCCTGACCAGCACGTCGAGGTGGACGAAACCTGGGTGGGCGGGAGGACGCGCGGCGAAGGCCGGGGCGTCCATCACAAGACGCTGGTGGCCGCCGCCGTCGAGGTCCGTCACAGGAGGCCGGGGACCGCCCAGGATAAGCGGAAGGATGGGCGCTACGCCGGGCGACTTCGGCTCGCCGTCGTGCCAGACCGTAGCGCCGAATCGCTGGCCGGATTTGTCGAAAGCGCCGTCGCACCGGGCACGCTGGTCATCACCGACGATTGGAGCGCCTATGCCAGCCTGCGCAAGCGGGGCTACGACCACCACGCCATCGCCGAATGCGGCGACCCGGAGGTGGCGGAGGAGTTCCTGCCGATCATCCATCTCGTCTTCGCCAACCTCAAGACGTGGCTGAACGGCATCCATCACGGCGTCAGCGCCAAACACCTGCAAGCCTACCTCAACGAGTTCACGTTCCGGTTCAATCGCCGCTTCTACCCCTTCAACTCCTTCCGCTCCCTGCTCGGCATCGCGGGCGACGCTGCCGCTCCGACCTACGCCGAGCTTTACTCGGGAGACTGGGAGCACCCTACATGTTGTGGTCATGGGCGTTAACCGGATAGGCAAGGATTAATGATCAAAGGGGACATTTGCGGACGGCCCGGACCCGGAAGCTCCAGTCCTTGCCGTCGTGGTCCTGGCCGCCGCCGTAGCCGAAGTTCTGGTACCAGGCGTAGCCGGAGGACCACTCGGTGCTGGTCCAGTACGCCTCGTTCGTGGCGAAGGCCTCGGGGCCCCCTTCCTTGAAGGCATCGGCCGTCGTTTGGGTGGGGACGTGGTCGTCTTCGGGCGTCAGATTGGCTCGCATGACCGTCATCTGATCCAGCGCCGGCAGGTGCCAATCATCGAAACCGCCAATGCGAAGGTCGCGGCAAAACTTCGCCGCCGGGTGGTCATCGTCGTTGATGGCGTTGCTGTTGGCCAAACCGTCGATCAGCGACCGCGCGCCGGTTTCGCCGTCTGGGCCCCATTCGAGATCCCCGGCCTCACCTTCGGCCTTGGGCGCAACGATCAGCGCCATGAGGGCGCCGTTTTCAAGATAGGAGCCGGCAAAAAAGCCGCCGGCGAGGGCCTCGCCGATGGCTGGAAGCGTGCTGGTGGGAATGTGGGTCATTGTAGTCTCCTCAGCAAAATTCGCGCACCCGGCCGCCGAAGCGGCCGGGAAAAAGGTTAATGGTTAAAGGGGGTATTTGCGGACGGCCCGGACCCGGAAGCTCCAGTCCTTGACGTTGGTGCTCTGGCCGCCGTTGAGGAAGTACTGGCACCAGGCGTAGCCGGAATCCCACTCGGTGCTGGTCCAATAGGCGCGGCGTTCGAATGCCTCGGGTCCGCCCTCCTGGAACGCCGGGGCGGCGGTCTGCTCGGGGACGCAAATGGCGGACGGCATCAGGGTTTCGGCCAGCAGCGCCGCCTCGTGACGGCTGGGCAGATACCAGTCGTCGAAGCCACCAATGCGGAGTTCCCGGCAGAACTTGACGGCCGGATGGTCGTCGTCGTTGACGGCGTCGCTGTTGGCCAGGCCGTCGCGCAAAGACCGCGGCGCCGTCGCGTCGGGTCCAGCGGTTCGCCACTTGGCTTCGGTTTCGCCCTCGGCCTTCGGCGCCACGATCAGGGCGTGGATCCGGCCGTCCAGCAGGAACGTGCCGGCGAAAAAACCGCCGGCGAAGGCTTCGCCAATGGCGGGCAATGGTGCGGGAACGTCTTTCATGGCAGAAACTCCAGAGTGGTGAAGTCGATTGCGGGGGTAAAAAATCCCAGCTTTCCCCGGCAGGGCGCGAAGCGCAGCGGCCGGGGATTGCAGAGGACGAAGCCATAGGGGCCGCCGAACCACGGACTGGCCGATTGCGTTACGCAATCGACGATCTCCATGACCCCGACGATGCCGCCCCGGCGCATGCCCAGCGCGGCGTCCTCGCCGGCGAAGGGATCGATGGCCTGGGCGGCGTGGATCAGCACCGGGCCGCGGAACGATGTCCGCCAGGTGCGGTTCTCGATGTCCTTTCCGCCCACCAGAATGCGGTTGGCCCAGGGCTGGCGGATGCTGAGGGCGACGCGGGGGAAGTCCATCACGCATCCTCCGGCAGCCGCTTCTCGGCGCGGCGCTGGCGGATGACGCGGGCCAGGTAGTCCATGTCCTCGGTGGCATAGAGGTCGTCGAGGTCGATCTCGACGCCGAAGGTGCGGCCGAGTTCGTCGGCCAAGCGCGGGTAGTCCTCGACGCCGACGAGTTCGGGGAATGGTGTGTCCGGTTCGGCGCGGGCGGCGAAGACGGAATAGCCGCACAGCACGCGGCGGATATCGTCGACGGTGACGGTATCGGCATCCGCCACGGGGGCCGGCTTCTCCTGGGCGATGGCGGCCTCGATGTCCACCTGTGCCGGTTCGACCGCCTTGGCCATCACCGTCTTGATGGCGGCGGCGGAGGCGAAGCGCAGGGTCGGCAGCACGAAGGAATCCGACAGCATGTTGGCCATTCCCGCGAGTTCGGCCGCAAGGTCCTTAGCCGTCATGGCCGCCAGCAGGTTGGGCCGTCCGTGGGTGATCAGGGTACCGGTGCAGGACAGATGCACGGCGGCCAGCAGCGCCGGCTTGCGCAGTCCATCCAAATCCTCGCGCTCCAGCCCCAGGCCGAGGGCCTCCTCGGCGGCGGCGATTCCCAGGGTGCGGGCGATCTCGACCGTCACCTCGTCGTCGCCCATCTGGGGATCGCCGCCGCCGTTGAACGATCCCACCCGCAGCGCCACCAGGGCGGCGAACAGCCGGTCGAGGTCGTCTTCGGGGAGTTCGGCCAGCTTGCGCCACAACAACGCCTCGGTGTTGGCGGCGGTGGTGTGGATGCCGGCGTGGACGCGCCCGACATTGTCGATGGAAAAGCCGGTACCCGAGCCGATGCCCCATCCGCGGCCGTAATCCTGGATGGTTTCGGTGACCGCCAGCTCGTTGCCGGCGTCGGCCACATAGTGGCGGCGGTCGCCCACCCGGATATCGACGGCGGTGTGGCCGCCCAGCAGCGCCAGGCACACCAGCCGCTTGGCGGCCAGGGGGTCGCGGGCGACGGCGCCGCGCAACGCCGCGCTCTTGCGGCGCTTGGCGTGGGCGAAATGGCCCTTGGTGATGGGATCGGCCGCGACCTTGGCCACCCCGGCCTTGACCGTCACGTGGGCGCCGGCCTCGATCTTTTGCAGGTCGCGGCGCCGCACCATGTGGCGGTGGATTTGCAGCTTGCCGAAGCTGTCGATCTGGATCACCGCACCGCCCAAAGCGTTGCCCGGGTCGCGCTGGTAATCCGATTCGGTGAAATAGCCATGCTCGCTGCCGCCCTTGACCTCGACCCACGGGAACTGGCGGGCGAGTTCGGCCTTTTTCTCTTCCAGCTCGGCCGCGCGCAGGCGCTGCAGCTCGGCGGCGTCGGCGAACATTTCTTCGCCGCTGTCCTCGTCGGTGACGATCTCGCCCTGATAGCCGGCGCGCAGATGGGGGAAGTGCTTCACCGCCACCATGCCGCCCTTGAGGGTGCGGCGGATCTTGTCGGTGGTCTCGTAGCCCCAGGCGCCGGTGATAACGGCCGGCAGGTGCGCGGCCTGTTTCGAGGCCGGCGCGGTGCGCAGCGCGCGGGCCTGCTCGACCGATATCTTCCCCGCGCGCAGGGCGTCCTGGGCCTCGGCGCACAGGCCGTCGACCAGGTTGAGGCGCAGTTGCACGTAGCGGATCTTGTCGGGCTTGCCCAGGATGCGCCGGGCGATGTCCACCGCGGTCATGCCCTGTTCGGTCAGGCGGGCATAGCCCTCGGCTTCCTCCATGGCGTTCATGTCGTTGCGCTGGAGGTTCTCGATCATCGCCAGCTCAAGATGGCGGCGGTCGTCGCAATCCCATTCGACGCGGGCCGGCATGGCGAAGCTTTCCGGCTTCCGCCCCCATTCCACCAGGCGGCCGACGGCGCGCCACCGGCGCTCTCCGGCGATCAGCCAGAAATGGCCGTCCATATCGGCGCGCGGGCGCACCAGGACGTTCTGCTTGACGCCATCCATCTGGTCGATGTTCTCGGCCAGCTCGTCCAGCCGCTCGGGGTCGAAATGCTTGCGGGGATTGATCGGGCTGGGGTGGATGCGGTCCCACGGAATGTCCATCAGCCCCGCGGCGGCGGCGTCCTCCGGCACGGCGCCCTCAGCGCCTTCCTCGGCCGCCATGCGCTGGCGGGAAACCGCACGGCTGATGGTCGATTCGTTGACGCCGTATTCGGCGGCCAGTGCCGCATGGGTGGCCGGATCTGGAGCAATCGAGCGCTGGTAGATCTCGCGCTCTTGCTCGGTCGTCAGGGTGCGTTTGCCCATGGGTTTGGTCCTAGTCGAGCAGGGAAAAGGCGTTGAGGGGCGCGCGGTAGACGGACGCTCTGGCTGCCGGGGGCGTCGTCATGCCGCGCACCGAGGAAATGACCGTCATGCGCGGGCGCCGGCGGAACAGCGGGGCGATCAGCGTCCAGGCGGACATGACCATGGCGCGCAGGGCGCGGTCGAAATTGGCGCGGCGACGGGCGCGGCGCAGGCGGGGCAGGGTGAGCATCAGGCGGCTTCCTTCCGGCGGGTTGATGCCATGTCCAGGCGCGCCAAGCGGCGGCGGGCGTCGCGCAAATCCGCCGAGGCGATGTCCAGCCGCCGGGCCCGGCGTTCGTCGGCGGCGGTGATCTGGCGAAGATCGGCGCGGGCGGCATCCAGGGCGCTGCGCGCTATGGCCAGGTCGCGGGCGGCACGGTCGCCATGGGCCTTGGCCAACTGGGCGACGTTGTGTGCCTCGGCCTCGACCCGGAGCGCGGCCTGCGTCCACGCCCGTTCGGACAGCGCGGCGCCGGCCAGGATGTCCTCGACCTCGGCGTCGAGGCGGGCGATGTCGGCGAGCAGGCTGGCGCGCAACTGGTCCCGCCGCTCCGGCAGCACCAGGGACAGGCGGCAGGTGGCGCCTTCGCAATCGATAACGCCCTTGGCCAGCAGCGACAGCAGCGAGGTGGGGTGGACGGCCCAGGCGCGGACGTCGGCGCCGTTCCAGATCCGCGCCAGGATGTCGTGCTGGCGCGGGGTGAAGCTGTGGCCGGGGAAGGCGGCCGACAGGCTGGGGGCGGGGAGCGGGGCGGCGGCGGTCATCGCACGGTCCCAAAGGCGTAAAAGCGGGGGCAGCCGATGCGTGGGGTGATCGCGACCAGGCTGCGAGTGCCCCCACCGATGCCGATGCAGCGGCGGAGGTGATCCTCGTCGCGGCGAATTTCCTTGGGATCAGCGAGCGACGTTGAGCGTTCGTCGGCCACGCCGCTGGCGACCTCGGCGGCGATAGTCGCGCGGATGGCGATTTCGGCGGCAACCCCCGCAGCCTGGAGCACCGTCGGCAGGAAATCCCCCTCGACGACGATCTCCGCGCGGAAATAGGACGTGGTCAGGCGGGTGTTATCTCCGGGAATCCGGGTAATCGTGCCGATGACGTCGGCATTCGCTGCGCTGTGGCGAACGGCGTTCGCCGGATCGGGGGTGGGCACGGTAGCCATTGACCTCTCCCATGCGGTTCCCCTGGTCACCCCGGCCGCAGGGGGGGCGGCCGGGGCTTGTCGGGGAGTTCGCCGCCGGGCGGTCCGGCGGATCAGTCCAACCGTGGGCTGATGGGTGATCAGGCTAGTGCGGGCAATTGCCCGTGTCAATATGCAAGGAGGGAAATTTCCCGCACTCGGCATAAGTGGTTGATTACTGCCGCCCGCGGCATGCCTCGACAGTACCGCTGGGCTATGCCAGGGTGCTCGCGATCAACCGATGGGGCGCATATGGTAATGGGCGAAATTATGCGGATTGGGATTGCCGCCGTCCCGTGGGCCGTGGTCGCCGCGATTCCCCTCGCTCTACTGTGGATCGTGTTCAACGTGCTGCCGCCCAAGCCGCCGCTGGAGGGGCACCGGCCGGGAGACGATGGGGACGATGAATTTCTGTCCCGTCGCGCAGCCTTTCGCGCCACGCCGAAAAAGCCCTTTGATGTTGTGATAGAATATTCTGGCGGGTCGGCACCCGGAATGCCGCGCCGCATCACCGTTCATGATGTCGTCGTCGATGGTGAGGGGGCTATTTTTCTGGCTGCCTATTGTCATGTCCGCCAGCAGCCCCGCACCTTTCGCGGCGATCGCATTCGGAGATTTTCCGATCCCGAGACCGGAGAGGTCACTGAAGCCCGGGAATTTCTTTCCGACCGTGTCGGCTTGCCGCTATGGGCGAGAAGCATCAGGGTTAAGCTGACTGACCTTCGCAAAACGACGAAGGGATAAGGTTGCGCGGGGTTGATGACGACAGGGGTGTCCGCAATGTGGACACCCCTGTCCTCATCGCTCACGCTGCCGACCGCAACCGGGAGGAGGAGCGCAATGACCGCCTTGTCGCCATTCGTGTTCGAGGGCGCGGCCGTTCGGGTGATCGACCGGGACGGGGAGCCGTGGTTCGTCGGAGCCGATGTGTGTCGGGTGCTTGGCTACGCGAATACATCGCAGGCGCTGGGGCGTCTCGATCCGGATGAAAAGGGGGTCTATTCAACAGACACCCTTGGGGGAGCGCAGGAGATGACCGTGGTTTCCGAACCTGGTCTCTATCGATTGATTTTCGGCAGTCGCAAGCCGGTAGCGGAGCGGTTCAAGCGCTGGATTTCCCACGACGTCCTGCCCGCGATCCGCAAGACGGGGCGCTATGTCGCCAGGGCCGGGGAGGCGCCCGACATTCGCGAGGTGACGCGGCTGTTGCAGGAGGCCAGGCGGGTGAACCGGGCCATGGCGGTCGATGTGGCCAACCGGCTGCTGCCGCTGGTCGCCGTCGCCGGGCATGTGGTGCCGGTGATCCCGGGGCGCCCGACACCTGACCAGGCGACCGCAGCCACCATCGCGCGGCTACGCCATCCCGACGTGCCGGCGATGGAGCGGGCGCGATCCTATGGCGCGCTGAGGGAGGCGGGCTATCTGCCAGCCGAAATCGGACTGCTGGTGTCCCGCACCGCCCGTCACGTCCAGAAATCGTTGAGGCTGCTGACCCTGGCGACGTTGGTGATGGACGCCGTCGAAGCCGCCAAGATCAAGCCGGAGCATGCCCTTCAGTTGGCGCCACTGGGCGAGGCGGCGCAGGCGTCCGCGCTGGCGCGCATCCTTGCCGGGGAACTGGGATGGCGCACGGGCACCGAGATCGCCGCGTCGGTGCGGTCGATGGTAAGCCCGTGATGTGTATCATTATGCGCATTAATGTTGACCGGGAGTGCCGAGTGCGTATAATAGTGCGCATACAGGGAGCGCATTATGGCCGCCGTCGAAACCAACACCCGCAAAATCATCGCCCGGCTGGAAAGCGAAGGTTGGGTCAATATCGGCGGTGGACGGCATGACCGTTTCGTCAATTCCGGACGGCCAGGCGAGATGATCCCGGTTCCCCGCCACCGGGAGCTGACCCCGGGCACGGCCCGGTCCATCGCCAAGGCGGCCGGTTGGCTCTAGCCGCCCACGGCCGCCAAGCGGGCACCCGGCGGGGCAATTCTCAAACCAGGAGGCACCATGCTGTACTTCGTTGGAATCCTTGATGGGTCTGGAGATGTCTGGGGGGTGCGCATTCCCGACGTGGCCGGCTGCGTCGGGGCCGGCGCCACCGCCGAGGAGGCCATCGCCGACGTGACCGCGGCGCTACGGGATGTCGCGGAATACAAACGCAAGGGCGGTTTCGCCATCCCCGATCCGCGCTCGCTGGGTGCCGTCATGGCGTCGGGCGAGATCGAGGCCGGCGAGGCGGCGGTGTTGATCCCGCTGCTGTTGGATGCGGGGCGCACCGTGCGCGCCAACGTCACCTTCGATGCCGGCCTGTTGGCCGCCATCGACAGCGAGGCCCAGCGGCGCGGTATCAGCCGATCCGCCTTTTTGGCCAGCGCCGCCCGCGACAAGATCGAACAGGTGCACTGAACGGGGCTTACGCGGTGGGAGTGGGGCAAGCGGCTGACTTCCCCCCCCCCAAACCATCGGCATACAACCCAGGCGTTTGGTTGTGTTCCCGCCCTATGCCTATCGCAATATCTCTCGCGCCCCCAGGGCCGCCGGGATCATCCGGCGGCCCGCCACAGAGGGGAACGCGACATGGGCGACAATCACAGCAACATCATTCCTTTCCCGCTTCGGAACACCCGCCGCCGGCCGCCGTCTCCGGCGCGGGACCTGTCGGCGATCCGCGACGAACTGGCGGTTCTGTTCGCGCGGGTGGCGATCCTGCTGGCGCGGATGATCGACCAGCCGCCTGAGTAAGCAGGGCGAACACAAAGGGTGTCACGCCCGGGCGCGCGTCCTCGGGGATGGCGCGCCACGCCTCGACCAGCGCCAACTCGTCCGGCGCCAGCCGGCACAGATCGTCGGTCTCCGGACCCTCCCCGGAAACCAGCCAGTCTAGGCGTTTATGAAGGAAGCGAGCTAATAGCATGGCGCGATCCGCCGCCGGCATGCGCCCGCGCTTTATATCGCGGATCAAGTCAGGCTTCCCTGTCAGGCGCATGCTGATGTCGCGGTCCGTCATCTCCAGAGCCTCTATCAACGGCTCAAGTCGAGCGGCCATTCCCGCAACGATTTCGCTTTCAGTGCCCATGCGGGGATTTTCCCTCATACGAGGTTCGCGCGCATCAGGGCAATTGCCCGTTGACGTACACGGGCAATTGCCCGCAATATCCCGGATGATTACTGACATTCGGGGTATGCATGGATCTCCGTTCCAACCTTCTGGCCCTGGCCGACAGCTATTGCGCGGCGCGAGGCATCTCGCGCGCCCGGCTGGCGACGCTGGTGGTCAACGACGGCAAGTTCTTCGAGCGTGTCGGCAGAGGAGGGGATTTCACCATCCGAACCTACGAGCGTTTTGTCCGGTACTTCGCCGATCACCCCTGTCCGACCCCGGCGGCCGAAGGCACCAACCAGGGTGCAACGCCATGACCACCGAATCGCGCTTGAGCATCATCCTGGCGGCGTTGGGGGCCTCTGGTCCCGGCGTCGATCGCGGCTGCGCCGCTCTCGGCATCTCTCCGGACCCGCGCGACTGGCGGCCGGCGGTGAGCATCGAGCTGCTTCCCGATGGCCGCCTGTTCCTGCGGGTATCCGACGCCGACAGCGGCGAAATCCGTGAGAGCTATGCGCCGGCCAGGTCGCTGCACGGCGTGCTCGCGGCGGTGGCCTGCGTGCTCAGCCACCGCGAGCCGCCCGAAGGCTTTCAGGTGTTGGGGCCGCTCAATGGCCGGGGATAGCCAACTCGACCTGGGCGATGCGGGTGCCGTCGCGGTCCCTGCCACGGTCTTTGACCCGGTAGATGGGCAGGACCGTCCCGTCGCGCGGGTCCTCGATGTGGATGACCGCGTCTTCGGGAAAGCCCGCGAGGCCTTGGCGCAGTTCGCCAACGGTAAATTCTCTATCCATAGCAATTCCTCCACATTTGGTTGTGTCAATGCCATCGTGGGGGAACGGGGGCGGCCGGTCAAGGCCGCCCCCGGCATGGATGCGGTGCGCCAGCGCCGATTCCTAGTCATCGACTTTCCGCCCCGTTTTCCCGTCGCGCACCCGCTCGACCGCTCCGGCCGCATCTCCCCGGCCGCGTCTTCGGCGTCGCCGCTGGCGGTCGTGTCGGCAGCGTCCAAACCAAAGCAGGGAAGCCTGTTCTGATGGACGGCCATCTCCGCGCGCTGCTGGCGATGGTCGCCGAAGCCAAGACGCGGGGCAGGCCCGAGGACGGCAAATGGAGCGCGGTGTTCGCCGGCGGCGAACTGGCGCGGATGGAAGCCGACGGTGCGCCGCCGCCATGGCCGCCGGAACTGGCCGACGAGCCCTTTCTGGGCTGGGCGCAATACGGCGCCGAGCTGGCGCGGCGAAAGCCGAAGCCGCCGCAACGGGACGCCGACTGGCGGCCGAAACAGGGATGCACGCACGCGGCGCGGGCCGTGGGCGTCGAGGATTAGGAGGGATCGCGTGACCGATACGCCGCCGCAAGACGCCGCCGCCGCGCCGCTGTTCTACGTGGTCGACGCCAAGGGCGAAGACCTCGCCATCGCGTGGACCGATGAAGACGGCCGCTTCTACAAGCACCCGCTGTCGCCGTTTCAGGCTGCGTGCCTTATCGAGGACCTGGGCAAGGGCGTCCGCAAGCGCGTTCCGGGCGGGTGGTGACCGTGATGGCCGCCCCTGTCCTATTCGGCCGCCGCCCGGGGAGAGATGGTGTCGATGTCCAGCGCCACGCCCGCGGCGATGGCCAAATCATAGAGAGCCTGGAGGTTCATCCAGAACTCGGGCCCGGTCCCGAAATACCGCCCAAGCCGCAACGCGGTATCGGCGGTGATCGGCGTTTCCTCGCGGGCCAGCCGCTCTATGCGCGTGCGCGGGACATGGCAATCCCGTGCCACGGTATAGGGGGTAAGATCGAGGGGAACCAGGAACTCCTCGCGCAGGATCTCGCCGGGATGGACGGGGGGGGTGGGGGAGAGCATCGGGTTACCTCCTCAGTGGTAGTCGGTGATTTCGACGTCGTCGGCGCCGCCGTCGCGCCAGGTGAAGCAAATCCGCCATTGGTCATTGATGCGAACGCTGTGCTGTCCGGCGCGGTCTCCCTTCAGCGCCTCCAGGCGGTTGCCCGGCGGTTGGCGCAGTGCCTGCAAATCCACCGCTGCCGCCAACATCGCCAGCTTGCGCTGGGCGCCCCGCACCAGATCGGCGGGAAACCCCTTGGGGCACTGACCGTTCAGGACCGCTTCGGTGATCTTGGTCTTTACGGTCCTGATCATCGGCGTTCCCCCGGTCTCAATGCCTGCAACGTATCATATGGCGATACGAACGCCAAGAAAAAAGTATCGCGTTGTGATACGTCGGTGGTGCTGTGATGGGCCGCTGCCGGCACGCCGAATTCTCGGCCGCCGAGGCCGCGCTGTTGCGGCGCGCGTGGCAAAATCTGTGGCCTGTATCGAAGATATTGGCCGAATTGGCGCCGCGCCGGCCGAAAGAAATTCTGCGCCAAATCGACCTGATGCTGTCCGCGCCGGCGCGGGGCTATGATGGCGATGGGATCTGGACAGAACTCGACCGCGCGCTGTTGGCGCTGCCCGGCCGGATTCAACGGGTTCCCAAATGCCCGTTGGGCTTCCGCCTCGACGGGCGCCCGGCCGGCGCGGCCCAAGTGGTGGCGGCGGCGAACGTCTTTTTGCGGTCCATGGGATATGAGCCCGTTATCTGGCCGTCCGTGCGTCATCAAACGAACGGCGTTCGCTGATGCTGGCGCCATCGTTCCTCGACGACCTCAAATCCCGCGTTTCGGTGTCGTCGGTGGTCACCCGCCGCACGGTGTTGACCAAGGCCGGTCGCGAATTCCATGGGCTGTGCCCGTTCCACAACGAAAAGACGCCGTCGTTCACGGTCAATGACGACAAGGGCTTTTTTCACTGCTTCGGTTGCGGGGCGCATGGCGGGATCATCGATTTCGAGATGCGCGCCTATGGCCTGTCGTTCCTGGACGCAGTCGAGCGCCTGGCGGCGGAGGCCGGCCTGGAGGTGCCCAAGGCCAGCCCAGAGGAACGCGAGCACGAGGCGCGGCGCGCGACGCTGTACGAGGCCATGGAAGCGGCCTGTGTGCTGTTCGAGGAAAATCTCCGCAAGCCGCAGGGCAACGCCGGGCTGGAATACCTGCTCGGGCGCGGAGTGTCCGAAGACAGCATCGCCCGGTTCCGCGTGGGCTGGGCGCCGGAGCGGGACGGGCTGAAATCGGCGCTGATGGGGTCGCGGTTTCCCGAGGCACTGTTGCTGGAAGCTGGCCTGTTGCGCCAGCGCGAGGACGGATCGACCGGCGATCTGTTCCGGGGCCGCGTCACGTTTCCCATCACCGACCGGCGCGGGCGCGTCATCGCCTTCGGCGCGCGTACCCTGGGAGATGGCCAACCCAAATACCTGAATTCGCCGGCGACGCCGATCTTCGACAAGGGCGCCGTGCTCTACGGCTTCGCCCATGCCCGCGAGGGCGCGGCGAAGGAAGGCGTGGCGGCGGTGGTCGAGGGCTATCTCGACGTGGTCGCCATGCACCAGGCGGATTTGGCCTTCGCCGTGGCGCCGTTGGGAACGGCGCTGACCGAACGCCAGTTGGAGCAGCTTTGGGCGCTGGCCGCCGAGCCGGTTTTATGCATGGACGGCGATTCGGCCGGGCAGCGGGCCATGGAACGGGCCTGCGAGCGCGCGCTGCCGATGCTGGCCATCGGACGGACCCTGCGTTTCGCGGTTTTGCCGGCCAAGGAAGATCCCGACAGCCTGATCCGCGCCAGCGGACCGGACGCCATGCGCGGCGCGCTGTCGCGGGCACGGCCGTTGTCCGACGTGGTCTGGCAGCTCTCAGAACGGAGGTTTCCGCCGGAAACACCGGAACGGCTGGCGGCGTTCGAGGCCGAATTGTTCACGCGGGCCTCGGTGATCCCCGACGGCCGCGCGCGGCGTCATATGCTGGGCGAATTTCGCCGCCGGCTGCGCTGGGGATACGAGGCGCCGGCGCCGGACGTGCTGCTGGGGCGGTCGAAAAAGCGAACCGCGCCGCTTCCCGGCGTGAAATGGCTGGCCAACGAGTGGGAGCGGGCGCGCCGGGAGGCCGAAGCCGGCCCGGTGCGCGAATGGATCGAACGCCAGGGCGTCGACTGGCAAAAGCTGGTGTCCGCCTGGGGCGGCGTCGGCTTCGCGCGCGGCAAGGCCATCAAGGGCAAATATCCCGAGGGCATGGCCTGGGCCGGCGCGCCGCCTCCCTCTCTCTGGGAGCCGGAAGACGGCGCGGCCGGGCTGGTGATCATCCCCGAATGGGAAGGCGCGCCCGGACAGGGGGCGCCGCTGGATCTGGTGGCGTGGAACCCGCGCACCGGAGACCTGGCCAGCCGCACCGGCCGCGCCGTGGTGCTGGGCGAAAACGCCGTCGCCGAATCGCTGGATTTCGAGGGCAGGGGACTGACGCGGCCGGTGAAAGTGGCCGAAAGCCCGCTGTCATGGCTGCGGATGACCGCCGATGGCGATGGCGCCGTGCTGGTGGTGGATTGGCGCCGCGTCTGGGACGTGCTGGGAGGGGTGTCGGCATTGGTGGGGGAAACGGTCGAGCTGGCCGAGCAGCTGCACGAGCGCGTGCGTCCGCCGCGCCTGCGGTGTCCGACGATCATGGTCGAGGGCGGGGAGGGGATCGATGGCCAAGCCGATCAAGCTTGACGACGTCCGCCGCGCTCGCGGCCGGGGAGCGCGCAAGACCAAGGGCAACGCCGCCGTCGGCGACAAGGACATCGAAAAGCGCATCGAGGATCTGAATCAAGAATATGCCATGGTGCTGGTGGGCGACAAGGCGCTGATCCTGCACCAGACCTTCGATTTCGACGGTAAGCCCATCGTCAATTTCCTGACGGTTTCCGCGTTCCTGGCGTTCCTGGAGACGGAGCGCGTCACGGACGGCGAAACTGATAAAATCACCTCGATCGCGGTGATCTGGAAGAAGCATCCCAAGCGGCTGTCCTACCAGGGCGTGGCGTTCGCGCCCGAAGGCGTGCCGCCGAAATGGTTCAACCTGTGGCGCGGCTTCACGGTCGAGCCGGCGCCGCATTATCCCGACATGCGGGACCATGCGCGGAAGCATTTCCCGACCTTCCACGAGCACATCCTGAAAAACGTCGCGCGCGGCGACGCCAACATCGCCCGGTGGGTGTGGGGGTGGTTCGCGCATATGATCCAGCGGCCGACCGAGCGGATCGGCGTGGCGCTGGTGCTGCGCGGATTGCAGGGGTGCGGCAAATCCAAGCCCGGCGACGTCGTGGGATCGCTGATCGGCCCTCACCACGTTCTGATCGACGATCCCAAGCATCTGGTGGGCTCGTTCAACGCCCACATGCTGACCTGTCTGATGTTGCAGGCCGACGAAGGCTTTTGGGCCGGCGACAAGACGGCGGAGGGCAAACTAAAGTCGCTTGTTACCTCTTCCGTCCATCTTATTGAAAAGAAAGGCGTAGACCCGGTCAAGGTCCGCAACCTGATCCGGCTGATGGTGACGTCGAACAATGAATGGGTGGTGCCGGCCGGGTTCGAGGAGCGGCGCTTCGCCGTGCTCGACGTGGGCAACGGCAACCTCCAGGACAAGACGTTCTTCGCCAAGATCGACGAGGAGATGGACAAGGGAGGTCGCGAACATCTGCTGACCTACCTGATGCGGTTCGACCTGTCCCAGGTGGACCTGCGGACCATTCCGGCGACCGAGGCATTGTTCGAACAGAAGATGGCCAGCATGACCGAGATCCAGGCGTGGTGGCTGGATCGCCTTCGCGCTGGGACGCTGATCCCGGCCCACAAGGCCTGGCTGGCGGAAGTGGCTATCGAGCCGTTTTACGACAGCTATGTCCGCTATGCCGAAAAGCTCGGCAAGGCGAGGCGTCTGCACAAGGAACAGTGGGGGCAGGCGCTCCGAAAGCTGCTGCCCAAGCCGATCCGCGATGGCCAGAAGATCAACGTGCAGAAGTACGACGCCGAAGGCGTGCCGATGCATGACCACAAGGGCGAGCCGATGACCGAACGTAAGAACGGCTACAAGGCCTTTCCGGCGCTGAAGGAGTGCCGCGAGCATTTCGAGGGCTTGGTGCGCTGGAAGATCGCCTGGGACGAAGAGAGCGAGGCGCCAGCCGGCGAAAATCCGCCGCCGGCGCCCTCTCTCCCTGCCGGCGGAGAGGGAGGCGCATCGGCGCGCGGCGGGGACGAATTCGACCTCGCGACGTGGGAGACCTGATGGCCGTCCGGGCGCGTCCGGGCTGATCGTCGGCGGGTGGACGGCGCGAGAGCGCGGAAATCCTGGGTTTGTCCAGGTGTCCGGGTTGTCCGGGCGTTTTTCGGTTCCGCCATATGCGTGCGTGTGTGCGGGGAAGTGTGTGGGTGATCTGCCTGGACAAGGGTGGACACCTGGACAAACCCAAGGTCTGCAAGGGTTAGCGGTGTCCAGGCGGCGGCGAAGTCGGTGGACACGGATGGACAGGAGGCAGAAATCATGCGGGATGCCAAGGTATTGGGTAACGAGTTCGGTCCTGACCGCGTGGCGGTGCCGGTCGAGGTCGCGCGGCGCGTCCGTCGCAAGGGCCACACTACCAGCGACGATCCGGTCGAGCAGGCCGTCATCGACAGGATCGTCGAGGCTCGTGACGTCTATCGGCGGCTTCCGGGCGTTGGGTTGGTGCCCGTGGAATCAGATCGGGAGTTTGAGCGGCCGGGACCGCGCGAAATCTCGCGGGCCCACGAGGTGGCGTGCGAATGGCCCGGTCTGCTGCCGATGCAGGATCAGCGGCGCCTGTTCAAGTGGTTCTTTTTGGGATTGTCGTGGCGCCGGGCGGCGCAGGCCGACCCTGACCGGCGGAGCGGCGAGGGGCTGAGGAAGGCGTTCTATGCGATGGTGGGGGTGCTGGTCTCGCGGCTCTCGGAAAAATATGGGTGCCGACGAAAACTTTTGTTGACAGAATTCCGAAAATAACGCCCCTTATGGGGAATGCTTGCAGTTGATGCGCCCGCACGGGAAACCGTGGCGGGCGCTTCGCTTTTGGGGCCGTCCATGATCCGGATCAAGGTTGATGCCAAGGCCCTTGAGCGCCAGCTGGACGACTTCGCCCGCAAGCAAGTGCCATTCGCCACGGCAAAGGCTCTTACGGCCACGGCCAAGATGGTCCAGGGGGCCGAAAAGAGCGCAATCCGCAAGATCTTCGACAACCCGACGCCGTTCACCGTCAACGCGGTGGTGGTTCGGCCGGCGACTAAAGCCAGCCTTCAGGCCGCCGTGCTGGTCAAGGATATCGCCGCGGCTTACCTCGAACCGTACGAGGACGGTGGCGATCACTACCTCGGCGGTAAGCGAGGGCTGCTGGTGCCCAAGAACGTCTCCGTCAATCAGTACGGAAACCTGCCGCGCGCCGCGCTGGCTCGCCTTAAGGGCAACGCCAACGTCTTCGTCGGCACGGTCAAGTTCCGATCAGGTCAGACGGTCTCCGGCGTTTGGCAGCGTCCACCCAATGGTCCGCGACGGGATGGCACGCGCGGCGCCAAGGGGAACACCCAGCGCCAAGTTGACGGTGTCCGCACCGGCCTCAAGCTGCTGATCCGATTCGAGGACCCTCTACCGGTCAAACAGCGCCTCGGCTACCAGGATCGAGGTCGTCGCGTCGTCGCCAACGTCTGGCGTCGTCAGTTCGCCGCCGCCTTCGCCTCGGCCCTCCAGTCAGCCCGGCGCCCATGACCATCGGGTAGGGATGGGTGACCGATGGGTAGGGGGGGGTACCCCTCCATGGGTCCTTCCTGGGTCCGCCGAACCCACGGGTATTGCGCGCTGCAATCTTTCGGCAGTTTTCCAGGATTTCCAGTTAGTTGCCACGGTTGCCGGGGTTGCCGGTCTCGTTGCCCAGGGTTGCCACGATGGATGCCATTCCCGAGACGATGGGGCCGCGGGATTTCTCGCGGCTGCTGGAGAAAACCTACGGTCTCCGGATGAGCCACCAGGCGGTATCGAAAGCGCCCTATCTGCCGAAGACGGGCAACGGCCGCGTGGTGGTGCAGGACGCTCTGGTCATGCTCGCCGATCGCGGCCGGATCTGCCTCGGAAGCCAACAGCAGCGTTTGCCGCTAGATGCGCCGCCGGAAGATCCGGCGGACAAGCCCCGCGACGGGCGCCCGCGAGAGAAGGGCAACGGCTACTACGACGAACTGACCCTCACCGAGCGGGTGAAGCGCCGGAAGCTCGAGATGGAACTCGAGGAGCGCGAGGGGAAACTCCTTCGCGTCGAGGACGTCACCGAGGCCATGGTGGCGGCCGCGCGGCGGATCGGCGACCGCATCGACCGGCTGCACCTGCTGGCCGACAGCATCACGGCAGCCGCGAAGGAGGGTGGTGCGAACGCCGTTCGCGATCTGCTGCGCCGCGAGGCGCGGACCATGCGCGAACAACTGGCCGAGACCCTGACCCTGTCGGCCGCCGACGAGGACCGCGAGGATGGACCGAGCTAAGGCCTTTGCCGCTGTCCTCGGCGCCTTGGCCGCGGGCATCGCGCCGACTCCGGACGTCATGCCGTCGGCCTGGGGAAAGATCAACCTGGTCGTTCCGGACGGTCCTCGCTCCGGCGAGCTCTGGGACCCGTCGCTCACGCCGTACCTCGAGGAGATCGTCGACCACTTGGCGTCGTCATCGCCAACCAACTTGGTGGGCGTCCGGAAGTCCGCGCAAACCGGCTTCACCCAGGTCGGTCAGGTATGGCTGGGCTACGTGGTGGACGTCGCGCCGGCGAAGACCATGATGGTGCTGCCGACCATCACGGTGGCCCAGGATTTCAACCGCGACAAGCTGTCGCCGTCGATCGAGGCGTCGCCGATCCTTCGGCAGAAAGTGCGCCGCCAGTTGTCGCGCAGCTCGGACGGGAGCACGGCCCTCAACAAACGCTTTGCCGGGGGCTCGATCATCATAACGGGCGCCAACTCGGCGGCCGATCTGCGGTCCAAGACAGTCAAATTCGCGTTCGGCGACGAGATCGACGAATGGCCCGCCGACCTGGACGGCCAGGGCGACCCGCTGGGTATGCTGGAAGCGCGCCAGATGTCCTTTCTGGCCAGCGGCGACTGGAAGCGGCTGCTGGGATCGACGCCGACCCTCAAGGGCGGCCGGGTCGATAAGCTATTCGAAGGCGGAGATCAGCGATATTGGCACGTCCCGTGCCCCCATTGCGGCGAATTCCAGCGCCTGGAGTTCTTCCCCGACGCCAAGGGCCTGGGCGGCCTGCGCTTCGAGAAGGGCTGGCCGCATAACGCGTGGTACGCCTGCCGCCATTGCGGCGCCCCCATCGAGCATTGGCAGAAGGAAGCCATGGTGCGGGCCGGCCGCTGGATCGCCGCCGCTCCGGGACCGGGGCGGTATCCGTCCTACCATATCGACACGCTGCATTCCCTCCTGGTGGGGTGGGACGACATCGCGGCGAAGTTTCTCGAGTCCAAGGACGACCCGTCCAAGCTCAAGACGTTCACCAATCTGTGGCTTGGCCTCGGGTGGGAAGAGCGCGGCGAAGCGCCCGAGTGGAAGCTGCTGTACGCGCGCCGGGAAGCCTATCCGCCATGCGTGCTGCCGCTCGGAGCGCTGGTCCTCACCGGCGGCGCGGACGTCCAGAAATCCGGGATCTATTACGAGATCGTCGGCTGGGGCGCGGGACTCGTAAGCTGGGTGGTCGATTGTGGATTTCTCGAAGGCGACACGGCTGACGAGGCCGGCGAGGTCTGGCGCAAACTGGGGGACGTCGCCGGGCGCCAGTACGAAGACGGGGGTGGGAACCTGCAAAGCATCGAGGCGTTCGCCGTCGATGCGGGCTACGCCACCAACCAAGTGTATCAGTGGGTCCGCTCGCGCCATCGCGCCTACGCGGTGAAGGGACAGCCGGGGTGGTATCATCCGCCGGTGGGGACGCCGTCAAAACAGGACATCACCCGCAGGGGTAAGAAGATCCGGCGCGGCGTGATGCTGTGGCCGGTGGGGACGTGGTCGCTCAAAGCCGAGCTCTACGCCAATCTCCGCAAGGAGGGGCGCCGCGACGGCGCCGAGGCCGATCCGCCGGGATATCTGCATTTCGGCGAATTCCAGGACGAGCGCTACTTCCAGCAGCTCGCCGCCGAGCATCTGGCCGACCGTCAAGTCAAGGGCCGCGTGGTCCGCGAGTGGGTGGCGTCGGGTGAAAACCACTATCACGACTGCCGAATCTACAACATGGCCATGGCGGCGCATTTGAGGCTCTCCAGCCTGAGGCCCGATCAATGGCAGGCCATGGCGGCGGCGCGAAGCGTGTCGAAAGGGTCATCCGCCGACCTGGTCGCGCGAATGACCCCTGCGCCCCTGGCCGCCACGCCGGCCAAGCCGGCGTCCCCGGCCGCCGCGTCGAAGGCGCCGGACATTCCTCCCGCTCCGGCGGGAAAAACCTCGGTCAAACACCGTCTGGCGTAGGAGAGAAGCCGTGTCGTTCAACCCCGCCACCAGCATCCTGGCCGGCCGTGCCGCGGCGCAGCTCCAGGCCGACCTGGCGGCCGCACAGCAGGCCTATATCGACCTGACGACGGGCGCGAAGGGGGAGAGTTATTCCTACACCCAGGGTGACGGGGCCAAGTCCGTTACCTATACCCGGGCCAACCTGCCGGCGCTCGTGGCGGCGATCCGCGAGCTTCAGGCCCAACTGGGACTGATCCGCCGTCCCCGCCGTCCCATCCGATTCTGGTTCCGCTGATGAGTTCCGCCGTCACCATTCTCGGGCCCGATGGCCGTCCGCTGCCGCCCGCGCGGCGGCGCGCCTCGATGCTGACCGGCGGGGGCGCGGTCCCCTACGATGCCGCCGACATCTACGGCGACCACATGGCCGCGTGGCGGCCGTATCTGTGGTCGCCGGACGGCGAGCTCAACATGTACCGCGACCGCATCGTGTCGCGGGTGCGCGACCTGGCGCGGAACGACGGCTGGGCGGCCGGCACGGTCACCCGGGTGCTCGACAATGCGATCGGCGCCAATTTTCGCCCGATCTCGAAGCCGGATTACCGCGCCCTGTCGTCGGGTACCGGGATCAAGGCCTTCGACGCCAAATGGGCCGACGAGTTCGGGAAGGCGGTTTCGGCCAAATGGCGGACCTGGGCCAACGATCCGGGGCGCTACTGCGACGCCCAGCGGCATCAGACCGCCGCGCAGATGATGCGGCTCGCCTTTCGGCACAAGATCGTCGATGGCGACGCTCTCGCCATCCTGCACTGGCTGCCCGACCGCGTCGGCTACGGACGCGCCCGCTACGCAACCACGGTGCAGCTGATCGATCCCGACAGGCTGTCGAACCCCCAGCTGCGATTCGACCAGATGACCATGCGGGGCGGCGTCGAGGTCGATGCATTCGGAGCCGCCACCGGCTACTGGATCCGGCGCGCGCATCAGGGCGATTGGTTCAGCGCGGCCGAAAGCGTACAATGGGACCTCATCCCGCGTGAAACCCCCTGGGGCCGTCCGATCGTCGTCCATGATTTCGACGCCGACCGCGCCGGCCAGCACCGGGGGGGCGCGGGCATCCTCACCCCGGTACTCCAGCGCCTTAAGATGCTGGTGAAATACGACGGCACCGAGCTCGATGCCGCCATCCTCAACGCCATCTTCGGGGCCTATATCGAAAGCCCCTACGACCCCGAGATGGTGGAAGGCGCGCTGGGCGGTCAGGACGGCCTGTCGCCGTACCAGGAGATGCGCGCCGAGTTTCACGACGATCGGCGCATTACGCTGGGCGGCGCGCGGCTGCCGACCCTGTTCCCGGGGGAGGCGATCAAGGCCGTAACGGCGGCGAGGCCGACGAGCAATTTCGCCGAGTTCGAGAAAGCCGTGCTCCGGAACGTCGCCGCCGGGGCCGGCGTCTCGGCCCAGCAGGTCAGCCAGGATTGGTCCGACACGAATTACAGCTCGGCACGTGCCGCGCTCCTCGAAGCCTGGAAGACTCTGCACCGTCGCCGCACCGATTTCGCCCACGGCTTCGGGCAGCCGATCTTCGATGCCTTCGTCGAGGAGGTGTTCGAGGTGGACGATCTGCCGCTCCCCGCCGGCGCGCCCGGTTACATCGAATGCCGGGCCGAATACGGCCGGTGCCGATGGCTGGGCCCCGGCCGCGGCTGGGTCGATCCGGTCGCCGAGAAGCAGGGTGCCGTCCTGGGAATGGATGCCGGCCTTTCGACATTGGAGTCGGAGGTCGCCGAAAACGTCGGCGAGGATTGGGAGGAGATCCTGGAGCAGCGAAAAATCGAAATCGACCGCTTCGCCGAGCTCGGCATTCCCGTCCCCACCTGGGCCGGAATGCAGACGGCGGCGGACGTGGTGAAGAAACCGGAAGCGATATGATGGAGACGGTGTAATGGAAGGACTGCCCCATAGGCTCGCCAATCGGCCGCTGGCGCTCCATCTCGGCCATGCCGCCGGCCTGGCTACGGCATGGCAGGCGTCCCCGGCGGCGGCGCTGGCCATGGATGACGACCGCCCGTCGCGCGCCTACGGCCTGATCGACGGCGTGGCGGTGATCCCGGTGCAGGGAATCCTGATGCCGGGCGATTTCGCCTACGGCTCCTGGGCGACCGGCTATGACTGGATCCGACGGGGAGTGGCCGCTGCGGCGGCCGCCTCGGACGTCCGCGCCATCGTCCTGGACGTGGATAGCCCCGGCGGCACTGTCACCGGCTGTTTCGACCTCGCCGACGCCATCTACGCCGCGCGCGGGCCGAAGCCGATCCACGCGATCCTGGGCGAAAACGCCTATTCGGCGGCCTACGCCATCGCCTCGGCGGCGGATCGGATCACCGTTCCGCGCACCGGGGGCACCGGCTCCATCGGCGTCATCTGGATGCATGTCGATTGGTCGGCGGCTCTGGCGGAGGCTGGGATCAAGGTGACCGTCGTCGCCTTTGGTGCGCGCAAGGCGGACGGCCATCCCGAAATGCCTCTGGCCAAGGAGGCGCTGGCGCGCATCCAGGCCGACATCGACACCATGGGCGATCTGTTCGTGCGGACGGTCGCCCGAAACCGTGGTCTTTCGGCCGACAAGGTCCGCGAGACCGAGGCCGCGACGTTTCTGGGCGACGATGGCGTGTCCATCGGCCTGGCCGACGCGGTGATGGCGCCCGACGCCGCTTTCCGGGCCCTGCTCGCCGAGCTGGGCTGATCCTGCTGCTGAAAGGTTGAGACCATGAAGAACCGTTCCCTGGTGGGCGCGGCGACGTCGTTCGCGCATTTGCTGGGCATCGCCACCGCCAAGAAAGCCGAGGAGGAGGACCGCGACGGCGACGAGCCGGAAGGGTCCGAGGACGAGACGGAAAAGGACGGCGAGGACGAAGACGAGTCCGGCAAGAAAAAGAGCAAGAAAAAGGCCAAGCGCACAAAATCCGGCGACGACGAGGGCGGCGATGACGCCGATGACGCCGATACCGAGGGCGACGAGGACGGCGGCGACGAGGAGGACGCCAAATCGGCGGCCGGCCGCCAGGCCGAGCGCGCCCGTTGCGCCCGCATCCTCGCCCACGGCATCCAGGCCGGCCGCGTCGAACAGGCCGGCGTGCTGGCGTTCGACACGTCCCTGACGGCCTCGGCGGCTATCGCCGTGCTGAACGCCGCGGCGGCCACCGAGCCCCGTCGCGAGGGGCTCGGGACCCGGATGGGCGGCGTCCGCATCCCCAACCCCGGTGCCGACGCCTCCGGTCTCGACCCGAACGATCCTCAGGGCATCGCCGCCCGCATCGTCGCGGCCGCCAAGAAGGCGCGCGGCGAAGCGTAAGCATCCCTCCCGACAAAGGACACCACCGACATGACGCTCACCGTCAATCAGATCGGCGACAACCCGCAACAGCCGGGGATCTACGCCGAGACGTACATCCCCGACCAGCTGATCGCCGGAAATCTCAAGCTGGTCAGCCAGGACATCACCCTCGGCGCCGGCACGCTCCAGCGCGGCACCGTGCTGGGACAGCAGACCCTCGGGTCCGCCACCGCCGCCGGCGGCAAGCCGGCCGGAGGCGCCAACACCGGCAACGGCACCATCTCGGCCGTGACTTTGACCGCCAACGCGGCGCAGGGGACGTACGTCCTCACCTTCACGGGCGCGACCACATTCGCGGTGCAGGCACCAAACGGCGACCGTCTCGCCGATGGCGATACCGGCGCCTCCTATGCCGACCAGCTCGGCTTCACCGTCACCGCCGGCGGCACGGCCTTCGTCGCCGGCGACGGGTTCAGCATCGCCGTCGCGCTCGGCGCCGGCAGCTGGGTCGAATCGGTCAAGACCGCGACCGACGGCAGCCAGGTGCCTGCGGCCATCCTGGCCGATTACGCCGACGCCAGCGGAGGTCCCGTGGCCGCCGGCGCCTACGTGATGGGCGAGTTCAACGCCAACGCGCTGACTTTCGACGCGTCCTGGACGCTCGCCACGCTCACCGCCGCCCTGCGGCCGCTGGGGATCTTCGTCAAGTCGGCGGTCTCCGCCGCGGACCCGACCTAACCACGGCCTGACCAAGGAGACGCGCCATGTCGGCGACCAACAATACCTTCATTTACGACACCAACGTCCTGATACAGGTCGTTCCCAACCTCAAGCGGGCGCAGAAGTTCCTGCTGGACCGGTTCTTCCCCAACGTCGTCATGTCCGATTCCGAATACGTGTCGATCGATGTCGACGTGGGCAAGCGGCGCATGAGCCCCTTCGTCTCGCCACTGGTCGAGGGTAAGCTGGTCGAACAGCGGCGGTATCAGACCAACATCTTCAAGCCCGCCTACATCAAGGACAAGCGCGCACCTGATCTGCGCAAGCCGGTGCGGCGCATGATCGGCGAGCGCATCGGCGGTGCGCTCACGGGCATGGAGCGCGAGATGGCCAACCTCGAATTCGAGATGACCGACCAGATCGACATGCTCGACCGGCGCCTGGAATGGATGGCCTCCTCGGCGCTGCAGACCGGCACCGTGACCATCTCCGGGGAGGGCTTCCCGACCGTGGTGGTCGATTTCGGCCGCGATTCGTCCCTCACGGTGGCCCTGACGGCCGGTGCGGTTTGGTCCGCGGCGAACATCGCCGCCGGCACCGCCAGCCCGTCCCAGAACATCGAGGACTGGGGCCACCAGATGCTGAAGACCTCGGGCGGCGTCGCCACCGATCTGGTCTTCACCACCACTTCCTGGGCCATGTTCATCCTGGACCCCGTCGTGAAGGCGACGATCTGGTATCCCGGGAACGGGGGTCAGGGCAACACCGTCAACGTCGGCGCCCAGGTCCAGCGGGGCGCCCAGTACAAGGGCCGCTGGGGTCAGTACGATCTGTGGGTCTACAACGACTGGTACGTGGACGATAACAACGTCGAACAGCCGATGCTGCCCGACGGCACCGTCCTCGTGACCGGCGCCGATCTGATGGGCACGCGCGCTTTCGGCCAGATCCTCGATCCCGCCTTCAATTACGCGGCGCTCCCCTACGCGCCGAAAACGTGGGTCGAGAACGATCCTCCCCAGCGGCTGCTGCTGATGCAGTCGTCGCCCATCGTCATCCCCAGCCGCGTCAACGCCTGCCTGGCCGCGACCGTCTGCCCGGCGGTGGTTAACTGATGGCCGCGCCGAAAGAGGGCGCCGCGCCCGAAACCGAAACCGTCACCGTCGCTCCGGGCCGCACCGTGTGGAACGGCGGCAGGAAACATGGCCCCGGCGACAGTCTCGGCGTGGAGGCGGCCGAGGCCAAGCGTCTGCGGGCGCTGGGGTTCCTGGTCGATCCGGCCGCGCCGGCGCTTCCCGTCGGCCAGGGTCCGACCTTCTCACCGGCGGAGGGCCCGACCGTCACCCGTCCCGGGGGGTGATCCATGGCCATCGATTGGGACACGGCCGTGATCGGCCCGTGCATGGACGTCTTCGGCGAGCCGGTGACCTACGCGCCGGCCGCCGGGGGGATGTTCGTCGTCACCGGGGTGTTCGACGAGGCCTACCGCGAGATCGACAGCATCACCGCCGACGGCGTTCCCTTGACCGGGGAAATGCCGGTCCTCGGGGTGCAATTGTCCCAGTTCGCGCAGCCGCCGGTACAGGTGGACCAGCTCACCGTACAGCGCACCGGCATCACCTACGTCGTCAAGGAGGTGCGCCTGGACGGACATGGGGGCGCCAAGCTGATGCTGGGCTACCTGTCGGGATAGAGGGAGAAGAGGGATGATCGATTCCGACGCTCTCAGGGACGCGGCGGTGACCGCGCTTCAGGCGGCCGGCACGCTGGCGGGGGAGAATGTCTTCAGCCCCCGCGACTGGCCGACCTGGAATCAGCAATACCCGCTGCTGATCGTCCGGACCCCCGAGGAACGGGCCGAGGCGGTGGCGCCCCGCACGTGGCCTCCCCAGTTCACCACGGTCGTCACGCTCCAGGTGGAAGCCCAGCTCGACGCCACCAGCGAATCGGCCGCCGACGCCAACATCCGGCTCCTGACGGACCAGGTCAAGGCGGCGCTGCTGCAAAACGGCCAGTTCATCTTCAACGCCGAAATCCAGGCGTTCCCGTCCTGGCGCGTGCGCCTGGCCGTGAACGAGGCCGACCGGAGGCATATCGGTCAAGCCGAGATCAGCCTCGACGTCGAGCTCTACCAAGTCTACGAGCCCACCATCGACGCCGCCGGAAACTCGCTGGTCACGCCGCCGGCGCTGACCGAGATCCATCTCGACACGGACCTGGTCAACGTCTTCGACCCGGCCGGCACCTATACCGATTCCGACTTCCCGAATTCCGCCGAGCCGGCGCCCCGCGCCAGCGGCCCCGACGGCCGCGTCGAGGCCGGCGCCGACATCGTGCTGCCCCAAACCTGATCCGGTGCGAACGCCGTTCGCACCGAACCCACGGAGACGCCCATGTACGTCAAGCCCGCCCCGGGCCTGAAGATCCGGGACCCGGACCTGCGCGACCTGCTGCCCGAGGGCGGCCGCGAGGTGCCGAAGACGCCCTACTGGATTCGACGCGTCCGCGACGGTGACGTCGTCGTCGCGGCGCCCGCGCAATCCAACGCCACCGGCGCGCCCAGCGCCATCGCTGACGGAGCCACGAAATGAGCGCCGTTCCCTTCAAGAACATTCCCGCCGGCATCCGCGTCCCGCTGTTTTACGCGGAACTGGACAATTCCAGGGCCAACAGCGCTTCCGCCAATTTGCGGGCACTCGTCATCGGCCAGATCACCGCCGCCGGCACCGCGACGCCGGGGGTGCCGGCGATCAGCCAGGGGGTTGGCGACGCCGAGGTCCTGGGCGGCCCCAATTCCATGCTGGCGCTGATGACCGCCGCCTACCGCCTCAACGATACCTTCGGCGAGGTATGGTATCTGCCGCTGGCCGACAATGGCGCGGCCACGGCCGCCGCCGGATCGCTCGCCGTCACGAGCTCCCCCACGGCGTCCGGCACGCTGTCGCTCTACTTGGCGGGCAAGCTCTATCCAGTGCCGGTGCTCCCGACCCAGACGGCGGCTCAGATCGCCTCGGCCATCGTCGCCGCGTTGGCCGCGGACGCGACCTGCCCGGTCGCCGCCGTCGTCGATGCCGTCACCAACACCAAGGTGGATCTGACTGCCGTCAACAAGGGTCCTTGCGGCAACGACATCGACATCCGCCTCAATTACGGGGGCGCCCGCAACGGCGAGGCGACCCCGGCGGGAATGGCGGTAACCATCACCCCCATGAGCGGAGGCGCCACGCCCCCCGACCTGACCACGCCGCTCGCCAATTTGGGCGACACCACATTCGATTTCATCGCGCTGCCCTACACCGATTCCACCAGCCTGGGGGAAGTCGCCGCCTTCCTGAACGACACCACCGGCCGCTGGTCGTGGGCGCAGCAGCTGTATGGGGGCGCCCTCACCGCGTATCGCGGCACGGTCGGCGCACAGACCACACTGGGGACCGGACTCAACGACCAGCACACCAGCGTCATGGGCTTTTACGACAGTCCGACGCCCAACTGGATCTGGGCGGCGGCCCTGGCCGGCGCGGCCGCCACCAGCATCCGGGTCGATCCCGCTCTGCCGCTCCAGACGCTGGCGTTGGCCGGCGTGCTGGCGCCCCCGGTGGAATCGCGATTCGCGCTCACCGACCGCAACACGTTGTTGTACGACGGGATATCCACATTCACGGTGGACGATTCCGGGACGGTCCGGATCGAAAACCTCATCACCACCTACCAGAAGAACGCGTGGGGCTCGCCCGACAACTCGTATCTCGAGGTCGAGACCATGTACACGCTGGCGGCGGTGTTGCGGCAAATGAGAACCGCCGTCACCACAAAATACGCCCGCACAAAGCTGGCTGCCAACGGCACCCGCGGCCCCGGCATCGTCACCCCCAACATG
>JAKAFA010000211.1 GCA_021818185.1 Pseudomonadota bacterium
CCCATTGTCACCGTCAGGATGGCAGGGAAATGCAGCCGGCGTCCAGCGCGGCGCGCATTACGGCGACCGGGCCCGACCAGTCACCGGCCGCAACCTGGCGAAACAGCCGCATGGTGGGATACCAGGCGGTGGATTCGCCCTGGTGGCCCCAGCGCCAGTCCACCCCCACCCGCGGCAACAGCACCCACACCGGCGCGCCCAGCGCCCCCGCCAGATGGGCCGCCGCGGTATCGACGGTGATCACCAGGTCCAGGCTGCCGATCACCTGAGCGGTATCGGCGAAATCGGACAGCCCTGAGCCGGCGTCGCGGATAAGGCCCGCCCAGGGCGAATCGGCCCGCTGCTCCGCCGCCCGGCCGACCTGCAAGGCGACCCAGTCGATGCCGTCCAACTCGAACAGCGGAGCCAGGGCTGCCAGGGGCAGGCTGCGATTGGCATCGTTGTCGTGGGCCGGGTTGCCGGCCCACACCAGGCCGACGGCGCGGCGACCGGGCCGGCGGTCCGCCGCCCTGCCCCCGGCGGGCAGATAGGGCACCGGCCGGCCGCCGGCCGGCCTGTCCTCGCCCAGCAGGAGCGGTAGGCTGAGCAGCGGGGCATGGGCGTCGAATTCCGGCAGCGGATCGCCGCTGCCGAAGGCGGCCTCGACTCCCGGCACCGCGGCGGCCAGGCGCCGGAGGTCCGACTGGACCCACAGGCTGACGCGGAAGCCGCGCTCGGCCAGCAGCGGGGCGTAGCGGAAGAACTGGATGGCGTCGCCCCGCCCCTGGTCGTTCCACAGCACGACACGCGCACCCGGCCGGAACCCGGGATGCCAGGCCGGCCAGGGAAAGCCGGGCCGGGGTATATCGGGAAGCCGCAGGCGCCATTCGAACGCTTCCAGCCCCTCCCGCCAACGCCCCGTCGCCAGCAACAGCAGCGCCAGATGCCAATGGGCCTGGACATCGGCGGGGTCGGCCGCCAGGGCGGCGCGGTAGCACGTTTCGGCCTGTTCGGGGCGTTCGGCTTCCTGCAACGTCTGGCCGCGGTTGATCCAGCCGGCCGCGAAGCCGGGATGGCGCGCGCACAGCTCGGCGAAGACCGTTTCGGCCTCGTCCAAGCGCCGGAGGCGGTGCAGCAGGTTGCCGAGATTGAAGGCGGCGTCGCGATGGCCGGGCGCCAGGGCGAGCAGCGCCCGGTAGATGGCGGCGGCATCGTCCGCCCGCCCGGCTTCGGCCAGGGCGCAGGCTAGGTTGAACGCGGCGCCCTGGTGGGTGGGGATCAGGTCCAATGCCCGCACCCACTCGCCCACCGCCTCGGCCAGATGGCCGGCCCGGCGCAGGATGACACCGCGGTTATAGGCGACGTCCCCCCGGTCGGGCAGCAGCGCGGCCGCGTCCCCGGCCAGCGCCAGCGCCTCCGGCAGCCGGTCCTGGGCATTGCGGATGACCGCCAGCAGGTAGGCCGCCTCGCCCGCGGCCCCCGCCGCCGCCAGTTGGCGGCACAGCACCTCGGCCCCCGGCAGGTCGCCCGCACCGATGGCCGCGACCACCGCGTCCCGCCCCAGTTCCATTCCGGCCTCCAGCCTCGTCTTGTCCCCTATCATCGCCCGGCCTGCCTGGAATGCAAGGCGGCCGGCGACCCGGCAGGGTTTGCCGCACGCCCGGTAATTTCTGCCGGGAGCGGCGCCGCTGTGCGCTCCGGATGCGCCGCCGGCCGCCGGCCGCGCTCTGGCATGCCGGCTGCATCCCGGAACGGCGGGGCAGTATGCCCGCCACAGGAGGATTTGCGGCGATGTCGTCGAAGATGAAAAGATTTGCGAGGCCGACGGCCGGCGCTAAACTTTCGTTCTTCACCGTCCCGGCCGGCATCCGCGGAAACAGAACGTTTCCGGCGCCGGCCCGGATCACTGGTTAAGGGAGCCCGCCCATGACCTCGCGCATCGGCACCTATGGATCGGAACAGCTCTATCTGACCCAGATGAATGCCATCCAGACCCGGATGCAGACGGAGCAGTCACAGGTCACCACCGGGCTGACGGCAACCAGCTATTCCGGCATCGCCACCAGCGCCGACGACGACCTGAACCTTCAGGTGCAGCTGTCCGAGGCCAACCAATACGTCGCCGACAATTCGATCACCAATACGAAGCTGAGCGCGACATCCTCCGCACTGACCGGCGTGCAATCCACGATCAATAATTTTCTTGATCAGCTTAACATGTACGCGCAGAGCAACACGTCGAACCAGTCCCAGGTCGAGAGCCTGCAACAGCAGGCCTTCAACGCACTGACTGCCATCCAGTCGGATTTGGGAACCAACATCGAGGGGCAATACCTGTTTTCCGGCGGCCGGGTGTCGACCCCGCCGGTGGCCCTGCCGGCCACCACGCTGGACCAGTTCCAGTCCATCTACAACGGCTCGACCACGACCTATCCGACCACCCGCGCCGGCGACCTGGCGGATCTGAGCCTGACGACGACACAGACGGGAGCGGTCACGTTCGATTCCAGCAACGGCCTGATCATCCCCGCCAATGCCGGCGGGTATTCGACCGTGCCGGCCGGCGCCACCGTGCAGGTGGGCGGCACCCTCAGCAACAACGGCACCTACACCGTCACCAGCATGCCGGCCATGAGCACCGGCGGCACGATGCTGGGCGAGACCAGCAATATCGGCAGCAGCGCCAGCATCACCTGGAACGGCGGCGCCTCGACCCTCAACAACGCCGAAACCGGCAACCTGGCGCTTTCCTTCAACAGCGCGGGCCAGATGGTGGTCACCCCTTCCAACGCCAACACCCTGTCCAACCTGGCGGCCGGCGACACCTTCACCATTCACGGGTCCAACGCCGACGTGGTGGCGGCGACCTCGACCGACACCACCGCGCTGATGGGCACCAACCTGTTCACCTACAGCGCCGGCGCCACCTCGGCGTCGGGCGTCACCATCGGCCCCACCGATCAGTTGACCCTGACCGACAGCACCAGCGGCCGGACCTACACCTACAACGTCGGCAGCAGCAGCACCGTAAGCGACCTGATGAACTGGCTCAACACCAGCACCGGCGGCTCGGTCACGGCGTCAATGAACAACCAGGGCCAGATTTCGCTGGTGAGCAACGGCGATTCGATCGCCATGGGGGGCACCCTCGACGGCCTGCTGGGCTTCAACTCCACCACGCCGATCAGCACCAATTCCGCCAGCCCCACCCAGAGCAGCGCCCTGCTCGACCACGTCAACGCCCAGACTCTGACCAGCCTGCAATCGGGCTCGGGCACCGCGCTGGTTGCGGTGGGCGATACCATGACCATCGGCGGCAAGACCTTCACGGTCGCGGCCAATTCCACCCTGACCGACCTGACCCAGTGGATGCAGCAGCAATTGGGGTCCTCGGCCACCGTGTCGTTCACCAACGGCCAATTCAACATCGGCAATGCCAGCGGTACGACGCTGTCGGGCACTCTGGTCGCCAAAATGGGGCTGACCAGCCCGATCTCCAGCAATTCCTACAGCGGAACCGCCCTGCCAGTGGTGCCGGGCAGCTACGACGGCGCCTACAAGGTGGTTTCGGCCAACAGCGACGGCTCCATCACCATCGAGAACGATACCAGCCCCTCCACCGCCGAAACCCTGTCGGCCTCGTCCATCACCCTGGCGGGCGGGCCGTCCCTGGCCTCGATGTCGGGTAACGCCAGCTTCGCCATTTCCGGCAACACCGTCACCCTGACGCTGCCCTCGACGCCGTCGGGCGGCCTCAACGGCACCTACAGCGTCGGCAGCGCCATCACCCTCAGCGGCACCGCTGACCACAACGGCACCTATACGGTCAGCGACGTCACCGGGAACACCGTCAGCTTCCAGATCAATCCCGCCGCGGTCAAAGTGTCGCAGATCATTCCCCAGACCGGGCGCAGCGACGTGACCATGACCTTTCCGACCACCCAGCCCGACACCGTCGCCAATGCCACGAACCCGGTCCCGGGCACGGTGCTGAGCGGCACGGCCAGCCTGGACAAAAGCGTATTCGGCAGCCTGGATTTCAGCCCCAACGGAACGGGGGGGGAAACCATTTCGGCCAGCATCCCGGGAAGCCTGGAGGATTCGTCCAAGGCCCCCTACCCGACGGTCGGCACGGTCATCACGCTGAAAAGCACCTCGGGCGTCAACGACGGCGCCTACACGGTGGTCAGCAACGACGGCACCCATATGGTGGTCCAGGCCACGACGCTGAAGAGCGAAAGCACGTCGCAGGAATCGACGGCAGCCCCGACCATGACCGCCAATTCGTGGTACAAGGGCGACACCCTCACGACGCAGCAGGCGGTCGCCAACAACCAGCAGGTCCCGGTAGGCATCTTCGCGTCGGACCCCGCCTTCGAAAAGGCCATCCGTGCGCTGTCCATCATCGCCCAGGGTAGCTACGGCACCGCCGGCGGCCTGGAAAACCATCCCGAGCGGGTGACGGCCGCCCTCTACCTGCTCAACAGCGCGGCCACCACCGCCACCGGCGGCACCCCGCCCTATGGGCCGGAAGACCCCAGCAATATCCAACAGTTGAGTGAAACCGTCGGCTATACCCAGGCGGTGATCAAGACCGCCAACGACAGTCACGACACCTATATCGGCTTCATCCAGAACCGCCTGGGCGACATCGAGCACGCCGACCAGACCACCGCCATCACCACTCTGCTGGCCGATAGCAACGCCTTGCAGGCCAGCTACCAGACCCTTGCCCGCGTCAGCCAGTTGACCCTGCTGAACTACTTGCCGAATCCTTAAGGCCCGTGGCCAAGACGACCGGTCGGCCATAAGCCGGCCGGCCTCGTCAAACCGCGAGACATTTCGCCTCATTATTGCTTTTTTTGACGGGCTGTGGCATCCTTGCCGCAGGATCGTGTAAAGTTTTTGTGAGGCCGAGAATGGACATCACAAACGTCAGCAGGCAGAATAGCCTCCCCATGCCACGGGAAGACACCCATCAGGCGCCGGAGCAGCAGACCGCCAAGAACGGCAACGGCAACGCCTCGTCTCCCAAAGGCTACGAAAGCCCAATCGTCAAGATCGACGCCCAGACCGGAACGGCGGTCCTGTCCTTCATCAACCCGGACACTGGAAAGCAAAACTTCCAGGTGCCGTCCGAGACCGCGCTGCAATACGAGCGTCAGCAGCGCTTGGCGGACCAGGCCGCACACCCCGCCGAGAAGCCGAAGACGACGCGGGGACAATCGACATCCTTCTGAACCGGCTGGTCGCCCAGGACGGGCGGCGGCGGCGATTGACCGGGCTTGATTCCCAGGCTCTGGCCGCAAGACCTTGGCTCCGCGGACATCCCGACGGGGTGCGAAGAGGGAAAGGGGTTGCGGGCCGATGAGCCGGAAGCTGCACGGCGCGACAAGCCGGAGCGCGCAACGGGACGTGAGCGCCGTGTTCGCCCAGGCCCTGGAGCGGCAGCAGGCAGGTCGGCTGAACGAGGCCGAGCGGCTTTACCGCCGGGTCCTCGACCTTGATCCGCGCCATGCCGACAGCCTGCACCTGCTTGGGGTCATCGCGTGGCAGCGGGGACGACACGACGAGGCCGCCGACCGGATCGCCGCGGCAATCGCCCTCGCGCCGGCCTCGCCCCATTATCATACCAATTTCGGCCTCGCCCTGCGGAGCCTCGGGCGGCTGGAAGACGCCGCCGAGTCCTGTCGCGCCGCCATCCGGCTGAACCCCGGTTATGCCGCGGCCCATCTGGGCCTGGCCAAGGCCTTGCAACAACTGGAGCGGTGGGAAGAGGCCATCGAGTCCTATGCCGCCGCCGCCCGCCTCAATCCCCAGGATACGGCTGCGCCGGCCGGCTTGCTGGAGGCGCTGGGGCGGTTGGACGACGTGGGCCGGGCCGCCGCCGCCTGCCAGGCGCTGATCGGCCTGCGGCCGGATTACGCAGAAGCCTACGGCGAGTTGGCCCGGCTGTTGCGCCGGCTGGGCCGCTTCGAGGACTCGGCGGCGGCCTGCCTGGGTGCGATCCGGCTGCGGCCCGGCTGGGCCGAAGCCTATAGCAACCTGGGCGTGGCGCTGAGCGATCTCGGCCGGTTCGCGGAGGCGGTTGCCGCCTGCGAAGCGGCCATCCGCCTCGACCCGGCCTGCGCCCACGCCCACCGCAACCGGGGAGCGGCCTTGGCCCGGCTGGAGCGCTTCGACGAGGCGCTGGCCGCCTGCCGCGAAGCGGTGCGGCTGCGCCCCGACGATGCGGAAGCCAACAGCAACCTGGGCGCCGTCCTCAAGAACGTGGGAAGCCTGGACGCCGCCGTCGCCGCGTGCGAAACAGCCATCCGCCTCGATCCCACCAGCGCCGAAGCCCACCGCAACCTGGGCGTGGCGCTGGGCGGGCTGGAGCGGTTCGACGAGGCGCTGGCCGCCTGCCGCAAGGCGGTGCGGCTATGCCCCGACGATCCCGAGGCCAACAGCAACCTGGGCGCCGCCCTCAAGGGCGTGGGAGAGATGCACGCGGCCGTCGCCGCCTGCCGCACCGCCCTCGACCTGCGGCCCGACCTGGCCGAAGCCCACGGCAACCTCGCCGCCGCCTT